>NZ_PSTU01000008.1:0-243698 GCF_002931215.1 Pseudoclavibacter sp. Z016 | reverse complement strand
GCGGGTGCAGGCCCTCGGCGGCGCGAAGAACCACATGCTCGTGCTCCCCGACGCCGACCTCGACCTCGTCGCCGACCAGGCCATCAACGCCGGCTACGGGTCCGCGGGCGAGCGCTGCATGGCCATCAGCATCGTCCTCGCGATCGAGCCCGTCGCGGACCAGCTCATCGAGAAGGTGAAGGAGCGCATCGCGAAGCTCCGTATCGGTGACGGCACCCCCACCGACACGCACGCCGAGCCCGACATGGGCCCCATCGTCTCGGAAGTGCACCGCGACAAGATCGCCTCCTACATCCAGATCGCCCACGACGACGGCGCCGACGTGCTCGTCGACGGGCGCGAGATCAGCGCAGAAGGCGCCGAGGGCGGGTTCTGGCTCGGCCCGACCCTCATCGACAACCTCCCCACCACCAGCCGCGCCTACACGGAAGAGATCTTCGGCCCCGTCCTGGGCATCGTGCGCGTGAAGAGCTTCGAGGAAGGCGTGGAGCTCATCAACACCGGCCAGTTCGGCAACGGCACCGCGATCTTCACCAACGACGGCGGCGCCGCCCGCCGCTTCCAGAACGAGATCCAGGTCGGCATGATCGGCATCAACGTGCCCATCCCCGTGCCCGTCGCCTACTACTCCTTCGGCGGCTGGAAGGACTCCGCGTTCGGCGACTCCAAGGCTTACGGCCTCCAGGGCTTCCACTTTTACACCCGCGAGAAAGCCGTCACCAGCCGCTGGCTCGACCCCGCCAAGCACGGCGGCATCAACCTCGGCTTCCCCGAAAACGACTAGCCGACACAGCACCACGAGGCAGCGCAGCACGGCTGCCCGGCTCAGCACGACGAGCCGCCCCACCACGACCATTCACCAGAAAGACTCACGAGCAATGTCCTCACACACATCAGCCACCCCTCGGGACGCTGCGGAGAACACCTGGTTCAGGGCCCGCGGAGCCCTCTCGCGAGACGGCTGGGAGAGCGTTGTCGATGCGACGCTCCCCGGCTGGGAACACACGGGCATCCGAGTCGCAGACCTCTCCGATGGTGTGCGCCTCGAGCTGCCCGCAGGCGACATTGAGCGAATGGTCATCCCCCTCCGCGGAGACGCGTCCCTCGAGCTCGACGGGGCGGATGCGCCCGCATCCGTCGAGCTCGAGGGCCGTGCCTCGGTCTTCGACGGGCCGGCGGACGTCGCCTACCTCCCCGTCGGCACCAGCGCCGTGGTCACGGGACACGGCAGGGTCGCCGTCGCAGAGGCGCCGACAACCCAGGTCTTCCCGTTCCAGGTGCTCCGCAAGAGCGACGTGCCGGTGGAGCTGCGCGGTGCCGGCCGTTCGAGCCGTCAGGTGCAGAACTTCGGCATCCCCGGCTCCCTGCAGGCTGCCAAGCTCATCGTGTGCGAGGTCATCACACCGGCCGAGAACTGGTCGTCGTACCCGCCCCACAAGCACGACGAGCACCACCCTGGCCACGAGAGCCGCCTCGAGGAGATCTACTACTTCGAGAGCGAGCCCACGAAGAACGCCACCGTGCCAGAGGGCGCTGACGCCTTCGGCATGTTCGCGACCTACACGTCGCCGGCCGGCGAGATCTCGATCAACGAGATCGTGCGCACCGGAGACATCGCCCTCGTCCCCTTCGGCTACCACGGCCCCGCCGTCGCGGCTCCCGGGTACGACCTGTACTACCTGAACGTCATGGCGGGCCCCGACGAGGCACGCGAATGGCTCATCAGCGATGACCCCGCCCACGGCTGGGTGCGCGAGCAGTGGGCCTCCCAGGAGTTCGATTCCCGCCTGCCGTACGGCACCGAGTAACCCGCCAGCCTTCTCCAAGCAACCAGCTCCACCAAAAGGAAATGACGCAGATGTCAACCAAGCGAATGACCGTCGGCCAGGCCCTCGTCGAGTTCCTCGGCAAGCAGTACACCGTCGACGGCGACGTGCGCGAGCGCACGATCCCGGGCATGTTCGGAATCTTCGGCCACGGCAATGTCGCCGGCATCGGCCAGGCGCTCAAGCAGGCCAACGTCGAGGACCCGAGCCTCATGCCGTACTTCCAGGCGCGCAACGAGCAGGCGATGGTGCACCAGTCGGTGGGCTACGCGCGCATGCGCCGGCGCCGCGCGACGTACGCGAGCGCCGCATCCGTCGGACCGGGCGCCGCCAACATGCTCACGGGCGCCGCACTCGCCACCGCGAACCGCCTGCCCGCGCTGCTCCTGCCGAGCGACACGTTCGCGACGCGCGTCGCCGACCCCGTCCTGCAGCAGCTCGAGTTCCCGCACGACACGGGCATCCAGGTGACGGATGCGTTCCGTCCCCTCTCCCGCTTCTTCGACCGCGTGCAGCGCCCAGAGCAGCTGTACTCGATCGCGCTCGCCGCCATGCGCGTCCTCACGGACCCCGCCGAGACCGGCGCCGTGACGATCGCGCTGCCCGAGGACGTGCAGGCGGAGCTCATCGACGTGCCGCTCGCCTTCCTCGAGGAGCGCGAGTGGCACATCCGTCGCCCCCTCCCGGAAGCCGGCCCGCTCGCGCGCGCCGTCGAGGCGATCAGGAACGCGAAGAACCCGATCATCGTCGCCGGCGGAGGCGTCATCTACTCGGGCGCCGAGAACGAGCTGCGCGCCTTCGTCGAGGCCACCGGCATCCCCGTCGGCACGAGCCAGGCCGGCGGCGGGGCCCTCGACTGGGACCACCCGCAGTACCTGGGCGGCATCGGCGCGACCGGAACGACCGCCGCGAACCGCCTCGCCGCGCAGGCCGACGTCGTCATCGGCATCGGCACGCGCTACAGCGACTTCACGACGGCCAGCCGCACGGTCTTCCAGAACGACGGCGTTCGCTTCGTCAACATCAACGTCGCCGCGTTCGACGCCTACAAGCACGGCTCGCAGCTGCCCATCGTCGCGGATGCGCGCGAGACGCTCGTGAAGCTCATCGGAGCGCTCTCCGGCTTCCGCGTGAGCGACGACTACTCGCGGCAGATCGCGGCCCAGAAGACCGAGTGGGACGCGGCCGTCGACCTGGCGTTCGAGCCGAGCGGCCTCGAGCTGCCCGGCCAGTCCGAGATCATCGGCGCCGTGCAGGAGTCCAGCGACCCCCGCGACGTCATCGTCCAGGCGGCAGGATCGCTGCCGGGCGACCTCCACAAGCTGTGGCGTGTGCGCGACCCGCTCGGCTACCACGTCGAATACGCGTTCTCCTGCATGGGATACGAGATCGCGGGAGGCATGGGCGTGCGGCGCGCTGCCCCCGACCGCGACGTCATCGTCATGGTCGGCGACGGCTCGTACCTCATGCTCCACACGGAGCTCGTCACCGCAGTCGCCGAGGGCATCAAGATCATCGTCGTGCTCATCCAGAACCACGGCTACGCCTCCATCGGACACCTCTCCGAGACGGTCGGCTCCGAGCGCTTCGGCACCTGGTACCGCGCCTTCGACGAGGCGGGCTCCAACTTCCAGGGCGAGCAGATCCTCCCGGTCGACCTCGCGGCGAACGCCCGCAGCTACGGGATCGACACGATCGAGATCGAGCCGAGCGCCAACGCCATCGGCGAGCTGCGCGAGGCGATGGCGAAGGCCAAGGCGTCCGACACCTCCACGCTCATCCACATCAACAGCGACCCCCTCCTCTACGCCCCCGACGGCGAGGGATGGTGGGACGTGCCGGTCGCCGAGACCTCCACGCTCGACTCCACGAAGAGCGCGCGTGAGGACTACCTGCAGCAGAAGGCCGCACAGCGGCCGCTGCTCGGCTGACCGACCCGCCGCAAGCACTCCTCCAACCGCACACGAACGACCCTCTACAGAAAGCAGACGACGATGTCGCAGAGCATCCGAATCGGTACCGCACCTGACTCCTGGGGCATCTGGCTCCCCGACCACCCCGGCCAGATCCCGTGGCAGACGTTCCTCGACGAGGTCGTCAAGGCCGGCTACACGTGGATCGAGCTCGGCCCGTACGGCTACCTCCCCACCGACCCCGACCAGCTCTCCGACGAGCTCGAGTCGCGCGGCCTCAAGCTCTCCGCGGGAACCGTCTTCACGGGCTTCCACAACGAGGACGAGAGCCAGTGGCAGCGTGCCTGGGATCAGGCCATCGCCGTCGCGGGCCTCGCGTCGAAGCTCGGCGCCGAGCACCTCGTGACGATCCCCGACATGTGGCGCGACGACATCACGGGCCAGGCCAAGGAGGCACGCACGCTCGACGCCGAGCAGTGGAAGCGCCTCGCGGCCGGGCACGACCGCCTCGGCAAGGCGCTCCTCGAGGAATACGGCGTCAAGCAGCAGTTCCACTCGCACGCGGACAGCCACGTGGGCACGTACCGCGAGGTCGAGCGGCTCCTGACCGAGACCGACGCCAGGTACACGAACCTCTGCCTCGACACAGGCCACTTCTCCTACTACGGCGGCGACAGCCTCCGCCTCATGAACGCGTACCCCGAGCGCATCGGCTACCTGCACCTCAAGCAGGTCGACCCGGACAAGCTCTTCGACGTGCTCAAGAACGACGTGTCTTGGGCGGAAGCGGCCGCCGACATGATCATGGTCGAGCCCCCCAACGGCATCCCGGAGCTCGGACCCATCGTCGCCCGCGCCGCCGAGATCGACCCGAACATCTTCGGCATCGTCGAGCAGGACATGTTCGGCTGCTCGGCCGACCGCCCGTACCCGATCGCCGAGCGCACGCTCAAGCACATCTGCGGCTCCACGCCCGCGGCCCGCGCCAAGTAGCACCTGAAGAAGAGGAACCATCACCATGACTTCAACTGACCTCCGCGTCGGCGTCGTCGGCGCCGGCCTCATGGGCGCCGACCACATCGCCCGCATCACGAAGCGCATCAGCGGCGCGATCGTCTCCGCCGTCATCGAGCCCGACGAGGGACGCGGCACCGCAGCCCTGGAGAACGCCCCGGGGGCGCAGTGGTTCACGAGCATCGAGGACGCCATCGCGGCGAACGCCGTCGACGCCGTCGTCATCGCGACGCCGGGCAAGTTCCACGAGCCCGTCCTCCTGCCCGCCCTCGCGGCGAAGCTCCCCATCCTGTGCGAGAAGCCCCTGACCGCCGACTCCGCGTCCTCGCTCCGGGTCGTCGAGGCCGAGATGGCCGCATCCGAACGGCCCCTCATCCAGCTCGGCTTCATGCGCCGATTCGACGCGGAATACGCCCGGCTGCGCGAGATCATCGCCTCTGGCGAGGCCGGCGAGCTCCTCGCGCTCCGCGCGGTGCACCGCAACCCCGACGTGCCCGAGACGTACACGCAGGACATGCTCATCAACGACTCGGTGGTGCACGAGCTCGACGTCATCCCGTGGCTCGCCGGCAGCGAGATCCGCAGCATCGAGATCAAGTACATGCGCCGCAACCCGAACTCGCCGGAGCGACTGCGAGAGCCGATCCTCGTGCTCCTGGAGCTCGAGAACGGCATCCTCGTCGACGTCGAGATGAACGTGAGCATCAAGTTCGGCTACCAGGTCGCGACCGAGGCCGTCTTCTCGAACGGCCTCGCGCGCATCGGCCAGGCCAACGGCGTGCAGACCTGGTCGGACGGTGCGTTCGCGAAGGAGGAGCACCGCTCGTTCGTGACCCGCTTCGCTGCGGCCTACGACGTGCAGATCCAGCGCTGGGTGGACGCGGTCGCCCGCGGCACCATCGACGGCCCTGACGCGTTCCACGGCTACCGCGTGGCCCTGGCCTGCGAGGCGGGCGTCAAGGCGTTCGACGGGGGCATCGTCGAGGTCCAGCAGGTCGAGCGCCCCGCGTTCTACGACAAGGCATAAGGAGTCACCATGGTTCGCATCGCCCTGGACCCGACGCCGTTCCACCACGACGCCGGCTTGCTCGACTTCCCGGATATCGCGGCCCGCCTGGGCTACGAGTACCTGCAGATCACGCCGCACCCCGACTTCTCGTGGTTCTTCCGCCACCCGTCGGCCGACGACGAGTACGCGCTGAAGTTCAAGAAGCGCGCAGCGGATGCCGGCGTCACGATCCCCGCCATCCTCCCGGTCCAGCGCATCTCGGGCCCAGAAGAGGCGGGTCGCCTCGCCGCCGTCCGCAACTTCACTCGCGTCATCGAGCTCGCCTCGATCCTGGAGATCCCCGTGATCAACACGGAGTTCAGCGGTGAGCCTGCACAGTTCACCGAGTCGGAGGACGCCTTCCATCGTTCGATGGAGACGCTCCTGCCGATCCTCGAGCGCGAGGGCATCCAGCTCAACATCGACCCGCACCCCAACGACTTCGTCGAGGACGGGCTCGAGGGGTGGCGCGTCATCCGCGGGCTCAACAGCAAGAACGTGGGCTTCGTGTACGTCGCCTCGCACACCTTCCACTACGGCGACCGCGCGACGACGCTGCTCCCCGAGCTGGGCGAGCGCCTGGGCGCCGTCTACACGGCGGACACGTTCGACCATCACCGCTCGCACGGGCTGCGCTACATCTCGAACCCTCCGGGCAACGAGGCGCGCATCCACCAGCACCTGCGCATCGGCGACGGCGATGTCGACTTCGCGGAGCTGTTCACGACGCTGAAGCAGATCGGCTACCTCGACCGTGAGGACGCGCTCATCGTCTCGAACGTCTTCGCGGAAGACGAACGGGCCGACGAGGTCTCGAAGTTCCAGCTCGAGAAGATCCGGGAGCTTGTCGCCTCCTCCTGACACCGTGTGGCCCCGCAGCTCTGAGCTGCGGGGCCACACGCTCTTCCGGATTATTTGTCAGGACATATTCACATCACGTCATTCTTCGGTTACCATCAAGACACGCGTTCGCAGAAAACGCACCCCGCAGCACCACGCACAACCCCGCTCCACCTCGCAGCATCCATGACAAGGACGTCCAAATGGCCTCATCGCACCCGGCGGGCCACACCGCCGAGAAATCACTTCCGCCCCTCACAGCTGGGCCGCACCGTTCGCGGCTCGGGCTGATCTCGATCGTCGCGTGCTTCGGCGGTCTCCTCTTCGGCTACGACACGGGTGTCATCAACGGCGCACTGAACCCGATGACCGAGGAGCTCGGCCTCACGCCGCTCACCGAAGGCGTCGTCACCAGCTCCCTGGTCTTCGCAGCCGCCATCGGCGCCATCTTCTGCGGCCGCCTCTCCGATGGCTGGGGCCGCCGCAAGACGATCATCATGCTCGCCGTGCTCTTCTTCCTCGGCACCGTCGTCGTCGTCTTCACCCCGAACTTCGAAGTGCTCGTCGTCGGCCGCATCCTCCTCGGCCTCGCCGTCGGTGGCGCCTCGACGGTCGTGCCGGTCTTCCTCGCCGAACTCGCCCCGTACGAGATCCGCGGGTCCATCTCGGGTCGCAACGAAGCCGCCATCGTCATCGGCCAGCTCTCCGCGTTCGTCATCAACGCCATCCTCGGCAACACCCTCGGGCACCTCGACGGCGTCTGGCGCATCATGTTCGCCATCTGCGCCATCCCGGCGATCTGCCTGTTCTTCGGCATGCTGCGCATGCCGGAGTCGCCGCGCTGGCTCGTCGAGAAGGGCCGCGACGCCGAGGCCCTCGAGGTCCTCAAGACCGTCCGCTCCCCGGAGCGCGCAGAGGCTGAGCTCGCTCAGGTCGAGAAGGTCGCCCTCGAAGAGGGCCAGGAGAAGCAGGTCGGATTCAAGGCCATCCTCGGCAACAAGTGGCTCCGCCGCATCCTGCTCGTCGGCATCGGGCTCGGTGTCGCGCAGCAGCTCACGGGCATCAACTCGATCATGTACTACGGCCAGATCGTGCTCATCGAGTCGGGCTTCGACTCGAGCGCGGCGCTCATCGCCAACATCGCCCCCGGCATCATCGCCGTCGTCGGTGCCTTCATCGCCCTCTCCTACATGGACAAGTTCGACCGCCGCAAGACGTTCGTCATCGGCTTCTCGCTCACGACCGCCTGCCACCTGCTCATCGGCTTCTCGTCCATGATCCTCGAGCCGGGCAACCCGCTGCGGCCCTGGGTCATCCTGTTCCTCGTCGTCGCGTTCGTCGGCTCGATGCAGACGTTCCTCAACGTGGCCGTCTGGGTCTACCTCTCCGAGGTCTTCCCGCTGCACATGCGCGGCATCGGCATGGGCGTCTCGATCTTCGCCCTCTGGGTCGCGAACGGCTTCATCTCGCTGTACTTCCCCTCGGTGGTGGATGCGCTCGGCATCACGGGCACGTTCTTCGTGTTCGCGGGAGTCGGCGTGCTCGCGCTGCTCTTCGTCGCGACGCAGATCCCCGAGACTCGTGGACGCACGCTCGAGGCACTGGATGAGGACGTCACGACCGGCGCGATCTTCCTCCCGACCGCCAAGAAGTAGCACTCCCGCTGCACCAGCGAGCGATGGGCTCGGCCGATTCGGCCGGGCCCATCGCTTGTCTCGTCGCGGGTGACGCAGGACCGCGGATTGTGTAACAATCAGCCCATGACACCGCTCCTGCTCGTCCTCTTCGCCGCGGTCTGCTTCGGCACGACCGGGACGGCGCAGGCACTCGGCGCGCCCGAGGTGAGCGCGTTCTCGCTGGGCTCCGCTCGCCTCGCGCTCGGCGGCACGCTCCTCGGCGCCTGGGCGCTGTTCGCCGGGTTGCGCCGCCGAGCTGCCCTCGGAGGCTCCCTGCAGCTCCGGCCCAATTCCGCCCGGATCCACCAAACGAATCGCGCCCAGCTCGGCCTCATCGCCCTTGGCGCGCTCGGCGTGCTCCTCTACCAGCCGCTGTTCTTCGCTGGGACGGCGGGCAGCGGCGTCGCCGTCGGCACCGTCCTCGCGCTCGGATCGGCCCCGGTCATCACCGGCCTCCTGCAGTGGGGGCTCGAGCGCCGCTTCCCCGGCCTGAGCTGGGGCGTCGCGACCGCGATCGCCATCCTCGGCGTCGCCCTCATCGCGGCCGCCGGGGCAGGCGATGCCGGCGGCGCGAACCTCGGCGGCATCGCGGCGTCGGTCGGCGCCGGCGCGAGCTACAGCATCTACACCCTCTCGGCGAAGGCCCTCATGAACCGCGGCTGGAGTGCCGACGGCACCATGGGCATCGTCTTCGGCGCCGCTGGCGTGCTGAGCATCCCCCTGCTCCTCGCGAGCGGTGCCGAGTGGATGCTCACGCCGGCCGGCCTCGCGACCGCGGCGTGGCTGGGCGTCGTCACCACCACCGTCGCCTACCTGTGCTTCGGCGCCGGGCTCGCGAAGCTGCAGGCCGCGACCGTCTCGACGCTGACGCTCGCGGAACCGCTGACCGCGAGCATCCTCGGGCTGGTCGTGCTGCGAGAGCAGCTCGCTGGCCTCGAGGCCCTCGGCCTCATCGTGCTCGCGGCGGGGATCGTGGTCCTCGTGCTCGGCGCGACTCGTGCTCGCACGCGCAGCGGCAGGCCGCTCACCGCACGCGCAGCGGACGCGAGCCAGGCCCCGGCGGGCCGAGGCGCGCGATGATCCACCAGAAGCCCCGCCCCGAGCCCGCCGCGCTCACGCCCCGGCCGACCGCGTCCGCGAAGCTCGCGGCGACCCTCCGTGACCGGATCCTCGAGGGGAGCTACGTCCGCGGCCAGTCGCTGCGCGAGGAGCACCTCGCCGCCGAGTTCGGGCTCTCGCGGCACACGGTGCGAACGGCGCTGGCCGCGCTCGCGTCCGAGCGTCTCGTCCACTCAGCTCCCTACAAGGGGGTCGAGGTCACGAACCTCGACGACGCCGAGATCCGCGCCATGCAGGATCTGCGCTGCGCGCTCGAATCCGAGGCCGTGCGCATCCTGAACTCCAGACACCCGGACGGCTGGCCGGACGAGGTGCGGGCGCCGATCCTGGCCCAGATCGCCCGGCTGCGGGAGCTCGAGGTGACCGATGCACATTCGTGGCGGCAGCTGGAAGCAGCTCACGCGGCCGTGCACCAGGCGATCATCGATGCGGCCGGGAGCCCGCGGATCAGCGAGACTGCGCGCTCGCTCGAGAGCGAGGTGAGGCTCCTGCTCGCGGGAGCGCACGAGCACTACGGCGCCAAGGGGCTCGCCGAGGACCACGAGCGCTACCTCACCCTGCTCGAGCACGACGGTCCGACGGCGGTGCGCGCGCACCTCGACGCCCTCACGGCACACCTGCTTGCTGGCTCCCCCACCTGAGGCACCCTCCAGCACCGCATCCCCACGCGACTGAGCGCGGGGCGCATACAGGGGACGCACGCGAGAGACGCCGAACGGGCGGGCCGATTGCTCGGACCGCCCGTTCGGGGATGCTGCGTGTGAGGCGCTGACTACTGGCCGGAGGACCAGCTGGCGCGACGCGAACCGCCGCGCTCGCCACCACGCGAAGGCGTGGCCGGCGAGGAGGTGCCAGCACGACGCGGACGAGATTCTCCGCGACGCTGGCCCTGGGCTGCGCCTTCGCCTGCCTGTCCGCGCGCTGGACGCGACGCGGACGAGCCCTGCGAGGAGGACGAGGCTGCACGACCGCGGCCGCCGCCGTTGCCGGAGCCGCCACGAGCTGCGCCGCCGCGAGCAGGTGCGGCGTCGCGCTTGCGACGAGCGTTCGCTCCCTGCGACGTGCCACGGCCCTGGCTGACCTCGACGTTGCCGGATCCCGGTCCGCCCGGGACGGGGCGCACGGTCGGGGCGACTTCGCCGATGAGCTCGTTCACGAACGGCGAGTTGACGTTCGCACGCTGCGGGGTGACGCCGATCTTGGCGCGACGCAGCAGCATCTCGGTGTCTTTGCGCTGGCTCGGGAGCATGAGCGTGACGACGTCACCCTCGGAGCCCGCGCGGGCCGTACGGCCGGAGCGGTGCAGGTACGCCTTGTGCTCGGCGGGCGGGTCGACGTGGACGACGAGCTCGATGGCGTCGACGTGCACACCGCGGGCGGCGACGTCGGTTGCGACGAGCACGTTGACCTCGCCACCGGAGAAGGCCGCGAGGTTGCGGTCGCGGGCGTTCTGCGACAGGTTGCCGTGCAGGTCGACGGCGGGGATGCCGGACGCGGTCAGCTGCTTCGCGAGCTTCTTCGCCTGGTGCTTGGTGCGCATGAACATGATGCGACGGCCCTTGCCGCTCGCCAGCGCGTGGACGAGGGCGGTCTTCGCCTCAGGCGTCTCCGCCTCGTACACGTGGTGCGTCATGGCGGCGACGTGCGAGTTCGACTCGTCGACCGAGTGGAGGATCGGGTCGCTCAGGAACTTCTTCACGAGCTTGTCCACGCCGTTGTCGAGCGTGGCGGAGAAGAGGAGACGCTGGCCGGACTGCGGCGTCGCGTTCATGATGCGCGTGACGACGGGCAGGAAGCCGAGGTCGGCCATGTGGTCGGCCTCGTCGAGCACGGTGACCTCGACGGCGTCGAGGTTCACGATGCGCTGCTTCATGAGGTCGTCGAGGCGGCCGGGGCAGGCCACGACGATGTCGACGCCGTTGCGGAACGCGGTCTCCTGGGGGCGCTGCGAGACGCCACCGAAGACGGTCGTCACGGTGAGGCCGGCGGCCTTCGCGAGCGGCTCGATGACCGCGGCGACCTGGGTTGCGAGCTCGCGGGTCGGGAGCAGCACGAGGCCGAGCGGGCGGCCCGGGCGGCGCTTGCCACCGGAGACGGCACCGGCGAGGCGCGCGACGAGCGGGATGGCGAACGCGAGCGTCTTGCCGGAGCCCGTCTTTCCACGGCCGAGGACGTCGCGACCCGCGAGAGTGCTCGGAAGCGTCGACTGCTGGATGGGGAAGGCTTCGTGCTTGCCGGCTGCGTCGAGCACGGTCACGAGCGACTTGGGGACGCCGAGTTCGGCGAAAGTTGAGGTGGTTTCCGTCATATGGAGGTCATGCCTTTCAATCGGCACGCAGAGAACGCACAACACTCGTGTGCTGCGCTCTTGCGGCGATGATGCGGGCGAATGTGCCCGTTCGCCGCAACTCGTGAAATCGTGCCGAGGCAGAAAAGGTGCCCTCGAACAACAAACGGTACGACGATCGTGGGAAATGGGACCCACAAGCTGTCGACCCTAGCACGCCGAACGCCTCCCGACCAGGGGGACGGCCCACGCGCGGGGGTTTCGGCGCTCGTCCAGGACGCATTTATTAGAATCACCGTGCGCATGCACAGGGGCGGACGCCCATTCGCCCATGCCTGAGAAACGGTGACGAGATGAGCAGAGACCTGACGACGATCGTGTGCGACGGCTTCCGAGCCGCGTTCGAGCGAGAGCCCCTCGGAGTCTGGTCGGCACCCGGCCGGGTCAGCATCATGGGCGACCACACCGATCTGCAGGATGGCGTCGGATACGCCTGCGCGATCCCCCTGCGCTCCAGCGCGGCGATCGCGCCCCGCGACGACGGGCGCATCCGCATCGTCACCGACCTCTCCCCCGACGAGGCGGTGACCGACCTGCGGTCGATCGCCTCGGAGATCCCCGCACGCGACTGGCGTGCCTACCCGCTCGGCGCGGTCGCGAGCATGCTCCGCTTCGCTCGCGAGAACCCGCCGGAGGGCACGCGCGGCGACGGCGACGAGACCGACCCTGGAGTCCCGTTCTTCCTGGGAACGGGCCTCGACATCTTCCTCACGACGGACGTGCCGGTCGGCGCCGGGCTCGCCTCCTCGGCATCCGTCTGCGCGACCATCAGCACGGCGCTCAACGACTTCTGGGGCCTCGGGATGAACGTCGAGGAGCTCGCCGAGATCGGGCGCCAGACGGAGGCGGAGATCGTCGGCGCGCCCAGCGGCCTGAGCGACCACATCACCGTGCACGCCGCGCGGAGCAACGAGGACGTGTTCTTCGATGCTCGCGGCTCCGACGTCTCGATCCTGCCTGCGCCGAGCTCCGCCGATTCCGGCTTCGTGCGCGTGCTCATCGACACCAAGGAAGCACACCGCAACTGGTCGGCCGAGTTCGCGCAGCGGGCCGATGACTGCGCCCGGGCGGCCGAGACCCTCGGCTTCCAGACGCTTCGCGAGGTGCGGCCGGCGGAGCTGGACGCAGCGGCTGAGCGGCTCGACGACACCGTGTTCAGGCGCGCACGGCACGTGGTCTCCGAGATAGCCCGCACGCTCGAGTTCACGAAGCTCATGCGCACCGGAGAGGCGCCCGAATCCCGGAACCATCTCCTGGCGGAGTCGCAGGTGTCGCTGCGTGAGGACTTCGAAGTCTCGACGGCGCGCATCGACTTCACGGTCGAGCTGGCCACCTACCTGGGCGCGGCGAGCGCCCGCATGACCGGCACGGGCCTCGGCGGCTCGGTGTTCGTCATGCATCCCGCAGGCAAGTTCGACGAGCTGCGCGAGAGCGTCTTGGGAGCGTACGCCGAGCAGGGGTGGGAAGAGCCGCTCGTGCTGGCCTTCGAACCCGCTGCTGGGGCGCGGCGCGACCGCTGAGCCGCAGTCGACTGGCACCCGTGCTGGCCTGTCCCTGGAGAACCGGTGGCGGCCTCAGCCGGTCGTGGCGTTCGCCGCGGTCGCCGTCGAGCCGCGCACGGTGAGCGTTGGCTGGATGACCCTCCGCGTCGCTCCGGACGGAACCCCTGCCGCCCCGTCGCGGGCTGCCGCCCGCACCCCCTCGATGCGGGCGAGGAGAAGCTCGGCCGCGGCGCGACCGACCTCGGCGCTTCGGTCATCGACCGAGGTGAGCGAGAGGTGGTCGAAGCCCGCGAGGTGCGAGTCGTCGTAGCCCACGATCGACACGTCCGCGGGAACGCGCAAGCCGAGCTCATCGAGCGTTCCCAGCACGCCGAGCGCCATGACGTCGTTCGCCGCGAAGACGGCGGTCGTGGCCGGCCAACGCTCGAAGAGGTCTCGTGATGCGCGACGCCCCTCGCCCTGGTCGGTCGCTCCCGAGCCGCCGATGACACGCGGCTCGAGCCCCGCGTCGCGCATGGCGCGCTCGTAGGAGCGCCGCCGGAGCTCGCCGGCGCGGCCGGTTCCCGTGACATGGCCGATCTGCGTGTGCCCGAGGTCGCGGAGATGCTCGACCGCGAGCCGCGCGCCGGCCTCGTCGTCGTTCGCGACGAGGTCGGCGCCCGCCGGCACGATCGCACGGTTGCCGGCGACGACCGTCGGCACGGGGAACCCCTCGGCAGGGACCGCGTCGACGTCGCCGCCGATGACGAGCCCCTCGACGCCCGCTGCCAGGAAGCCGCTGATGGGCGACTGCTCGAGGTGCGCGTTGAGATTCGCGTCGGCGACGGTGACGTGGAAGCCCGGCGCGTCGAGCACCGCCTGCATCCCCTCGAGCAGGTCGACGAACCAGGGGTTCCGAAAGTCGTCGATCATGACGCCGATGGCGCGGGTGCGGTTCCCGGCGAGCGCCGTGGCGGCCCGGCTCGGCAGGTACCCGAGTTCCTGGATGGCCGCGCGCACCGCTTCCCGCTTCTCGTCGCTGACGCGGGTCGAGTTCTGCAGCACGAGCGAGACGAGGGATTTCGAGACCCCGGCGCGTTCGGCGACGTCGTAGATCGTCGGGCGCTTCTGGCGCGGGGAAGGGGGCATTCGACACTCCGGACGACGATTGTTTGACAGGACATTGTTTCATGACCTACCTTCCAGTGTAGCGCTCCAACACCGTCGTCGGTCGCCTGCGCTCACCCAACACAGCTCTCGCAGAAACACAGGAGAACCAATGACAAAGCCACTGGGCGTCGCCGTCATCGGCGCAGGCATGGCCGGCCGCGCACACGCCGCCGCCTACCGCGTCGCATCCACCCTCTACAGCCCCACGCTGCCGGAGATCCGCCTCGTCTCGATCGGAGACGTCAACCCGGAGTTCGGCGCACTCGCCGCCAAGCGCTTCGGCTATGAGCGCACCGACTCCTCCTGGCAGGCCATCGCGGCGGCCGACGACATCGACGTCGTCAGCGTCGTCATCGCGAACTCGCTGCACCGCGAGGTCGTCGAGGGCCTCCTCGCCGCCGGCAAGCACGTGCTCTGCGAGAAGCCGCTCAGCGACTCGATCGAGGACGCCCACGCCATGGCGGCAGCCGCCGAGCGCGCGGACTCCATCGCCCGCGTCGGCTTCACCTACCGCCGCTCCCCCGGCATCGCGTACATCCGCCAGCTCATCCAGGACGGAACACTCGGCAAGCTCCTGCACTTCAGCGGTCGCTACTGGACCGACTACGCGTGCAGCCCGACGGCCCCCATGAGCTGGCGCTTCAAGGGCGGCCCCGGCAGCGGCGCCCTCGCCGACGTCGGAAGCCACATGACCTACATCGCGGAGTTCCTCGGTGGCGAGATCCAGGAAGTCAGCGGAGGCACCCTCAGCACGGTCATCCACGAGCGGCCACTCCCGCTCGGCGCGGTGCTCGGGCACGACCACGCAGCGGTCAGCGACACGTTCGAACCCGTCGAGAACGACGACTACGCGGCGTTCTCGCTCAAGTTCGCCCAGGGCGCAGGAGCCATCGAGGTCTCCCGAGTCGCCAGAGGCCACGCGAACAGCCTCATCTTCGAGGTGTTCTGCGAAAACGGCGCCGCCCGCTACGACCAGCGCCGCCCCTCCGAGATCGAACTTTTCCTCAACGACGCCCCATCCGCCCAGAACGGGTACCGCCAGATCATCCTCGGCCCGGAGCACCCCTACATCGCCGGCGGTCTCGCGATGGATGCCCCCAGCGTCGGCTTCGGCCAGAACGAGGCCTTCTCCTACCAGGCCCGCTCCTTCCTCGAGGAGGTGGCGGGGATCTCGGAAGAGGACTCGCTCCCCCGCTGCGCGAGCTTCGAAGAGGGAATCCACAACATGGAGCTCCTCCACGCCGTCGCCGAGTCGGCCGCGGCGGACGGCGCAGCCGTCCGCATCTCCCCCACCAGCGCACAGAAGAACGGAGCCTGACATGCGTCTCGGCGTCTACAACGCGATCCTCCACGACCGCTCGCTCCCCGAGGCGATCCAGGTCGTCTCCGAGCTGGGCCTCACCGGCATCGAGCTCAACTCCGGCGGGTTCCTTCCCGCCACGCACATCCCGAACTTCGACGAGATCCTCGAGAGCGACGAGGCCAGGGACGCGTTCCTCGCGCAGTTCGAGGGCACCGGCGTCTCGATCGCCGGCCTCAACTGCAACGGCAACCCACTGCACCCTGACCGTGCGATCGGCGAGCAGCACGCCGAGGACATCCGTCGCTCGATCCGCCTCGCGGCTCGCCTCGGACAGGACCGGGTCGTCACGATGTCGGGACTGCCCGGCGGCGAGCCCAGCGCGACCACCGTGAACTGGGTCGTCAATGCCTGGAACTCGGCTGCGCTCGACGTCATCGACTACCAGCTGGACGTGGCGGCGGAGTTCTGGACTGAGATCGACGAGCTCGCTCGCGAGCACGGCGTGAAGGTCGCCCTCGAGCTGCACCCGCAGAACGTGGTGTTCAACCCCGCGAACTTCCGCGAGCTGATCAAGCGCGCTGGCACGACGAACATCGGCGTCGAGCTCGACGCCTCGCACCTCTTCTGGCAGCAGATGGACCCGGTGGCAGTCGTCCGCGACCTCGGAGAGTGGGTCTTCCATGCGGCAGCGAAGGACGTGCGCGTCAACCCGGCGGCTGCGATCTACGGCGTACTCGACAACCAGTTCCGCAAGCTCTCGGCGGACGAGCCGCGCACCAATCTGGGCGGCGACGAGTGGGCGAACGAGTGGCCGAAGAACTCCGCGTGGGACTTCGTCGCGCTCGGGCGCGGCCACGACACGGCGTTCTGGACGGAGTTCCTTCGCGCGCTGCACGAGGTCGACCCGGAGATGTGGGTCAACATCGAGCACGAGGACACCTCGCTCGGCCGTATCGAGGGCCTCGAGGTCGCCGCGAAGGTGCTCACCGACGCGGATGCAGCCCTCGAGGCCTCGCTCTGACCCCACTCTGACCCCGCTCTCACCTCAGACTCGGGTGCGACTCTTCTGCGAGAGCCCCGCGCCTGACCACAAGGGCCGCATCCGCATGGATGTGGCCCTTCGTGGTCTCGGTGCGTTCCCTATTTGTTAGGACATTAGGACTTTTACCACTAGAATCGGAGCGCAGACAACACACGTCACCTCCCCCTCGACCTCAAGGACACCGCACCATGCCTCTCGTACGCATCGACGTCAACGCCGGCCGCAGCCCCGAGCAGATCTCGTCCATCGCCGACGCCATCCACGACGCCATCGTCGCCGAGTACGGGATTCCCGCTCGCGACCGGTTCCAGATCATCACCGAGCACCAGAGCGGGCAGATCATCGCCCAGGATGCCGGCCTCGGCTTCGAGCGCTCATCAGGTGTCGTCATGATCCAGATCTTCACGCAGCGCGGGCGCACGCCCGAGGCGAAGCAGTCGCTCTACGCCCGCATCGCCGAGGCGCTCGGCGAGCGCGGCGTCGAAGGCAACGACGTCTTCATCGGCTACGTCGAGAACGGGCCGGAGGACTGGACCTTCGGCTTCGGCCGCGCCCAGTACCTCACAGGCGAGCTCGCGGTGCCGAACCGCGCCTAGCGCTCCGCGGCTAGCGCTCCATCGCAGAACGCCCACGGCTCAGCCGTGGGCGTTCCTCGTGCAGCAGAGTCGGGTCAGCGCTCGACGAGCGTGATCTCGAACGTGTAGAGGTCTGGACGATAGCAGTGGCGGCCGTACTCGACCGCGCGGCCCGTCGCGTCGAAGGCGACGCGCGACATCGTGAGCACCGCGGCACCGCCGGAGAGGTCCAGCAGGCGCTCCTCTTCACGCGAAGCCGTGCGCGCACCGATGCGCTGCTTGGCGATGCGCATCGTCACGCCGCGGGCCCGGAGGAGCTGGTAGAGCCCATGCTGGACGAGCTCGTCCTCCGTCAGCTCGACGAACGGCTCCGGCAGCACGTTGTCGAGGATCGCCAGCGGGACCCCATCCGCACTCCGAAGGCGCGAGATGTGCAGCGTCGGGCTCCCCACCTCGATGCCGAGGGTCTCGGCGAGCTCTGGGGTCGCGTCCTCCACCCGCCGCGAGAGGAGCGTCGTGGTGGGCTTCTGCGCCGAGCGCTCGAGGTCCTCGAAGAGGCTCGTCAGCTCGACGTTGCGGGTCACGGGGCCGTGCACGACCTGCGTGCCGACGCCCCGGCGGCGGACGAGCAGGCCCTTGTCGACGAGTTCCTGGATGGCGCGCCGGACGGTCGGGCGGGAGAGACCGAGGCGATGCCCGAGCGAGATCTCGTTCTCGAGCTTGGATCCGGCCGGAAGCGTGTCGTCCCTGATGGCCTTCTCGATGCGCTCCGACACCTGGTGGTACAGGGGCACAGGGCTCGAACGGTCGATGCCGACGAACAGCCCGAGTGGGAGTCGGGCCTCGCCTGTTGCTGCAGCTTCATTGCTCAATGGCGCACTCCTCGGACGACTTGATGACGTGACAATGCTACTCGGGCGACGGAGAGTTCTCTCCGTCGCCCGCGGCGAGGCGGACACGCCGCCCCGAGAGCTTGTCGCTAGCCGCGCCCCAGGTACTTCTGGAGCTGCTCGAGCTCGGCCTCGTTCGGCTGACCATCACCGGCCGCCTGGCGCCCGAAGCCCGCGCCACCGAACGCGCCGCCTGGACGCTTCGGAGCCGACGCCTCCTCGATGGCCTGCTGGGCGCGCTTTGCCGGGTTGCCGCTGCGCTTGCCCTGCTGCTTCTTCTTCCCGCCCTTCGCGGGAGCCTTGCGTCCGCCGTGCTGGCCCGGAATGGGACCCATGCCCGGGATCTGCGGGGTGCCGCCGCGGGCGACGGTCTTCATCATCTTCGCCGCCTGCTCGAAGCGCTTGACGAGTTCGTTGACGTCGGTGACCGTGCGGCCGGAACCGCGGGCGATGCGAGCGCGGCGCGAGCCGTTCAGCAGCTTCGGGGTCTGGCGCTCGGCCTTGGTCATCGACTGGATGATCGCCTCGGTGCGGACCAGCTCGCGCTCGTCGAAGTTCTCGAGCGCCTCCTTCATCTGGCCCATGCCCGGGAGCATGCCCATCATCTTCTTGAAGTTGCCGGCCTTGCGCAGCTGCTGCATCTGCTTCAGGAAGTCGTCGAGCGTGAAGTTCTCGGTCGCGAGCTTCCCGGCGATCTCCATCGCCTCGTCCTCGTCGAAGGCCTTCTGAGCCTGCTCGATGAGGCTGAGGATGTCACCCATGTCGAGGATGCGCTTGGCCATGCGGTCGGGGTGGAAGACCTCGAAGTCGTCGAGCCCCTCACCGGTCGACGCGTACATGATGGGGCGCCCGGTGAGCTGCGCAACCGAAAGGGCGGCACCACCGCGGGCGTCGCCGTCGAGCTTCGAGAGCACGACACCCGTGAAGTCGACGCCCTCCTGGAAGGCCTTGGCCGTGGCGACGGCGTCCTGGCCGATCATGGCGTCGATGACGAAGAGCACTTCGTCGGGGCTCGTGGCGCGGCGGATGTCGGCCGCCTGCTTCATGAGCTCCTGGTCGACGCCGAGGCGTCCGGCCGTGTCGATGATGACGACGTCGTGCAGCTTGTCCTTCGCGAAGCGGACGGCATCCGTCGCGACGCGAACCGGGTCGCCGACGCCGTTGCCCGGCTCGGGTGCGTAGACCTGCACGCCGGCCTGCTGGCCGACGACCTGCAGCTGCGTGACGGCGTTCGGGCGCTGCAGGTCGGCGGCGACGAGCAGCGGCGTGTGCTTCTCGCCCGCGAGTCGCTTCGCGAGCTTGCCCGCGAGCGTCGTCTTGCCCGCACCCTGCAGACCGGCGAGCATGATGACCGTCGGCGGCTGCTTCGCGTACTCGATCTGGCGGGTGTCGCCGCCGAGGATGCGCACGAGCTCCTCGTTGACGATCTGCACGACCTGCTGCGCGGGGTTGAGGGCGCGATTGACCTCGTCGCCGAGGGCGCGCTCGCGCACGTGCGCGGCGAAGTCCTTGACCACGGGAAGCGCGACGTCGGCTTCGAGCAGGGCGCGACGGATCTCGCGCACGGTGCCGTCGACGTCGGCGGGCGTGAGCTTGCCCTTGGAGCGGAGGCCGGCGAGCGTCTGCGTCAGCCGGTCAGAGAGGTTCCCGAAAATGGCCATAGTCCGCCCATTTTAGCTGAGGCCGGGGAGTCTGGTGTGCGGGGTGGCCTGAGAGAAGCACAACTGGGATCATCGGAGCATGACCAGCGCTGCTCCCCTGATCCTCCCCTTCGAGGGCAAGACCCCCCGCATCCACGAGACCGCCTGGATCGCGCCTGGCGCCGTCATCATCGGCGACGTCGAGATCGGCCCCGATTCCTCGGTCTGGTACGGCTGCGTCCTGCGAGCGGATGTGGGCGGCCGCATCGTCATCGGCGCACGCTCGAACCTGCAGGACGGCACGGTGGTGCACGTCGAACACGACGTCGACACGATCATCGGGGACGACGTGACGGCGGGCCACCAGGCGCTCCTCCACGGCACGACGATCGCGAACGGATCCCTCATCGGCATGAAGGCGGCGTGCCTGTCCCGCTCGGTGATCGGCACCGGGGCGCTCGTGGCTGCCGGCGCCGTCGTCCTCGAGGGTGCGAGCATCCCCGACCGCGTGCTCGCCGCCGGCGTGCCCGCGAAGGTGCGACGCGAGCTCACACCGGAGGAGAGCCAGGCGTTCATCCCGCACGCCGCCGGCTACGTCGCCCTCGCGAAGCGCCAGAGTCCCGCGAGCGCGGCCGTGACGCTCGGCGAGGCGCGTGGCGGCGAGGAGACGTCGACGCGCCAATAGGCTGGGGGCATGGTCTTCCTCGCAAGCATCGCGCTGCTCGTCGGCGCCGTCTTCAACGTCGTCGTCTGGCCCTCGTTCTACCGGCGAGTCTCGAACGACCCGCGGGCACGCGACGAGAACGGACGCCCGACGCGGTTCCTCACGGTCCACGCCGTCCTGGTGCTCGCGGCTCTTGTCATCGGCATCGCCCAGGCACTGCTCGGCATCCTCCTGCTGACGAACTGACGAACTGACGAGGCGAGCGGAGACCGGACACCGCTGACCCGCGTCGCCGCTCGCGGACCGGGGCCCGACGGGCACGGAGCGCCAGCACAGGCTGCTCGGCTTGACTGGTGGCATCCCTCGTCGACCGATTGGCCACCGTCATGACCAAGCGCACCGCTCCCCTGCTCGCCCTCGCCGCCGTCGCAGCGCTGACGCTCGCCGGATGCGCGCCGACGCCGGAGCAAGCCGAGCCGAGCGCCTCCGCGTCGGCGAGCCCGCCGCCAGCATCCACGACCCAGGCGCCCACGACACCCGAGGCGTCCGGCGAAGAAGCCGGCCCCGTCGCCCCCGTCGGCGACCCACGGGTGGTCACGACCGGGCTCCAGGCGCCCTGGTCGGTCGTCGAGCTCGAGACGGGCGACTTCCTCGTGAGCGAACGCGACACGGGGCAGATCGTCGAGGTGTCCGCCGACGGCTCGAACCCCAACCGCGTCGTCACGACCATCGCCGACGTCGAGCCCGGCGGCGAGGGCGGCCTGCTCGGCCTCGCCATCGCCGGCACGAGCGACGACGAGGCGCAGTGGCTCTACGCGTTCTACACGGCGGCCTCGGACAACCGCATCATGCGCTTCCCCATCACCTGGGAAGGCGGCGTCGGCGTCGGCAGCCCGGAGGTCGTCGTGGACGGCATCGCTAAGGCTGGCAACCACAACGGGGGCAGGCTGGCCATCGGGCCGGACGGCTACCTGTACGCGGCGACCGGCGACGCATCCCAGACCGAACTGGCGCAGGACCAGAACTCGCTCAACGGCAAGATCCTGCGCATGGAGCTCGACGGCTCCCCCGTCGCCGACAACCCCTTCGGCAACCGCGTCTACTCGATGGGCCACCGCAACCCGCAGGGCCTCGCGTTCGATGGCTCCGGGGCGCTGTGGGCGAGCGAGTTCGGGCAGAACACCTGGGACGAGCTGAACAGGATCACGGCGGGCGGCAACTACGGCTGGCCCGTCGTCGAGGGGCAGGGCGACGACGCCACGTTCGTGAACCCCGTGCTGCAGTGGTCGACGAACGAGGCAAGCCCGAGCGGCCTCGCCTACTCGCGCGACACCCTCTTCATGGCGGGGCTGGGCGGCGAGCGGCTCTGGAAGATCGCCATCCCGGAGGCGTCGGAGGCGAGCGACGAAGCGCTCTACGTCGACGAGTTCGGCCGGCTCCGCGACGCGGTCGTGACCTCCTCCGGGAGCCTGCTCGTGCTCACGAACAACACCGACGGGCGCGGGTCACCGCGCGACGGTGACGACACGCTCCTGGAGTTCACGCTCGAAGCATCCTGACCCGCTCCGCGCCGGGGATACGCTCAGCTCGCCGCGGGCGCTGGCTCCGCCTTCGGGTTGCGCACGCCGAGCCACGAGCTGAGCGCGCCGGCGAACAGCAGACCCGCCGTGACGAACATGAGCGGCTGGAAGCTGTCCACGTCGATCGTGCCCCCGGCGATGACGCCGATCATGGCGATCGCGACGAGCCCGGCCACGCGGGAGATGGCGTTGTTCGTCGCCGAGCCGATGCCCGACTGCGCCGTCGGCACGGAGCCGAGGATGGCGGACGTGAGCGGCGCAACCGTCATCGAGAGGCCGAGGGAGAAGACGAGCACGCCGGGCAGCACCTGAGTCCAGTAGTTCACCTCGGCGCCGAGCCCCGAGTACAGGAGGGTGCCGACACCCGCCAGGATCGGCCCGAGCGTCATGAAGAGGCGCGGCCCGAAGCGCCCGCTCAGCGAGCCGAACCACGACGAAAGGGCGACGTTCGCGATCGAGGTCGGCAGCGTCGCCAGCGCCGCGAAGGTCGCGCTGAACCCGGCGACCTGCTGCAGGAAGATGGCGAGCACGAACCCGCCGAGCGACAGCGCCGCGTAGACGAAGACCGTGGCGATGTTGCCGGCCCAGAAGTTGCGGATGCGGAACAGCCCGAGCGGCAGCATCGGATGGGGCGCGCGGGCCTGCCAGACGAGGAACGCGGTGAAGCTCAGCACGCCGAGGACCAGCGGCAGGAGCACCACGGGACTCCCCCACCCGTAGTTGCCCTGCTCGATGAGCGCGAACACCGGCCCGCCGAGGCCCAGGAACCCGAGGACCGCGCCGAGCACGTCGATGCGGCCACCCGAAGGCGCATCGAAGCCGGCGCCGAGGCGGGTGAGCATCCACAGCGTCACGAGGATCGGGATGACGTTGATGCCGAACACGAGCCGCCACGTCAGGTAGTCGGCGGCGAGGCCACCCAGGAACGGGCCGGCGAGGAAGGCCGCGCCCGTCCACGCCGTCCAGGTGCCGATCGCCTTCGCCTGGGCCGCGTCCCGGAATGCCGAGATGATGAGCGCCAGCGAGCTCGGAACGAGCAGCGCACCCGCGACCCCCTGCAGCGCCCGCGCGACGATGACGAACTCGGGAGTCGGCGACAGCGCGATGGCGACGCTCGTCACCCCGAAGCCGATGAGCCCGAACCGCAGGACCGAGATGCGCCCGAACACGTCGGACAGCGAGCCCGCGAGGAGGATGAGCGAGCCGAGGGTGATGAGGTACGCGTCCACGATCCACTGCTGCGTGCCGAGGCCGCCGCCGAGCTCCGAGACCATCGCGGGCAGTGCGACGTTCGTCACCGACCCGTCGAGGAAGGCGACGAAGGACGAGAGGATCGCGATGACGAGGATCTGGCGCTGCTGGCGGGTCACGAGGCAGGCAACCCGTCGCGGCCGCCATTCCTTCCGCGATCCCGCGAATTCGAGGATTTGTCTCGCGGCATGGGAAAACCGAGCGCGCTACACGCTTCGGGCGTCTTCGGGATGCCCCGCACCGTCTGAGCCCCGCTGTGCATCCGCTGCCATACGGCGCAGGATCGACGGCCGCAGCAGCTCGAAGCGCAGCAGCTCCGGCAAGGGCTCGTCGCGGAACACCGGGAGGCTCTTCCACCGCAGTGCGCTGGCGACGGCGTTGGCCGCGACCGCGACGACGACGTAGATGGCGCCAATCCACGTGAACGACGGGAAGGCGAAGCACACCAGGAGCCCAGCACCGATGAGACTCGCCATGGCGAACGCGGTCACCGGCCACGAGGTCACGGGCACCCTCCCGAGCGCGAGGAACACACCGCCGCCGCCCGCGAGCACCACCGCGAGCGCGTAGGCAAGGAACACGAACAGCCCATCCGTCATCATGAGCGACCTCCTCGGCACGTGGCCTGAAGCGTACTCCGGGACGCCGACAAGCCGGTGAGCGTCTCCGACGGGCAGCTCGGGGTGAGGCACGGCGCGGACGCGGACCTGCGCTAGCGCCTCGGACCCCGCTGTCGCCTGGCGCCGGGGGCGGCGCCGCGCCCGCCCTGCCTGCGGCGCCGGTCGTCCTCCAGCTGCACCGCATCCGCGGCCATCCGCCGCAGGATGTCCGGGCGCAGCAGGACAAGCCGGAACAGCTCAGGCAGCCGGGCCCCGCTGAGCTGCGGGAGCCTCCGCCACCGGAGCGCGCTTGTCACCGCGTTCGCGCCGACGACGACCAGCGCGAAGACCACGCCGATCCACGGCGGCGAACCCAGGTCGGACAAGATCAGCAGCACCCCGCCGAGCAGGCTCGCCATCGCGATCACCGTCACCAGCCACGACCGGACCGGCACCCCGCCGACTCCGAGCAGGACCCCGCCGGCTCCCGCGAGGGCCACCGCGAGCGCGGACGAGAGGACAGCGATCATTCCGTCGGGTTCCACAGCAGGCTCCTCCTTCTCCTCCGCGGAGGGAGTCCACCAGACTCCCTCCCCTCATCGATCAGCGACGGTCAGCCGACGAGCTTCTCCGCGAACACGTGAGGTGTGAAGCCGGCGAGGTCGTTGATGCCCTCACCCTGGCCGATGAGCTTGATGGGCAGGCCCGTGCGCTCCTGCACGGCCAGCACGAAGCCGCCCTTGGCGGATCCGTCGAGCTTCGTCACGACGAGGCCCGTCACGCCGGCATGCTGGATGAACGCCTCGGCCTGCGCGACACCGTTCTGCCCCGTCGTCGCGTCCAGGACGAGCAGGACCTCCGAGATGGGGGCGAGCTTCTCGACCACGCGGCGGATCTTCGACAGCTCGTCCATGAGGCCGCTCTTCGTCTGCAGGCGGCCAGCCGTATCGATGACCACCATCTCGAGCCCCTCGCGCATGGCGATCTCCACCGCCTGATAGGCGACGGAGGCCGGATCCTGGCCGTGCTGCTGCGGGCGCACGATGCCCGCGCCGGCGCGCTGCGCCCACGTCGCGAGCTGGTCCACGGCGGCCGCGCGGAACGTGTCGGCCGCCGCGACGACCACCGTGCGGCCGTTGATGCGCAGGAAGTTCGCGAACTTGCCGATCGTCGTCGTCTTGCCGACGCCGTTCACCCCGACCACGAGCGTCACCGCGGGACGCTCCCGGAGGTTCAGCGTCGTGTCGAACTTCGACAGACGCTCCTCGATGAGCTCGCGGAGCATCCGCTTCAGGTCCTTGGGGTCCTCCGTGTGGAACCGATCGACCTGGTCGCGCAGCTGCTCGACGATCTCGTCGGTGATGTCGGGCCCGAAATCGGCCGTGATCAGCGCCTCCTCGAGGTCGTCCCACGTCGTCTCATCGATCTTCTGCCTGCCGAACATGCCGCGCAGAGCGCCGGACAGTGACCAGGGAGTGCGTTCAGCCATGTGCCAAGCGTAGTCAGCGCTCTGACACCATGGGAGTTCGCCCCTCAGCCAACGGCAGAATCCTGATCAGGCAGCGGGCGGAATCCTCGAACGGAGCACTATGCGCATCGGCCTCATCCGCCACGGCGAAACCGACTGGAACGCGACCGGACTCCTGCAGGGAGCCACCGACATCCCGCTGAACTCCCGGGGCCTCGACCAGGCGAACGACGCGGCTGGGCTGCTCGTCGGCCAGGGCTGGAGCCACCTCTACAGCTCCCCGCTGTCGCGTGCGCGAACCACGGCCGAGATCATCGGCCAGGGCACTGGCCTCGGAGCCCCCACGCTGCTGCCCGGCATCATCGAGCGCAGCTTCGGGGAGCTCGAGGGGCAGAAGTACTGGATGCCGGACGGCACGCGTCGTCCGCTCGATCACCCGAGCATCGAGCCGACCGGCGTCGTCGTCGAGCGGTCGCTGGCCGCCATCGCGCAAGTCGCCGCAGCGCACCCCGACGAGGACTCGCTCATCGTCTGCCACGGCAGCGTCATCCGCCTCGTGCTCACCTCGATCCTCGGCGCCCAGGCTCCCCACATCGGAAACCTCGCCCTCAGCATCCTGCGCCCAGGCGCCGATGGGGCCCTCGTCGTGACCCTCCTGAACGGCTACCCACTCGTCCCGACCCCGTAGCCGCCCCTCGCCTTCGCTCACAGCTTCGATCCCGCCCCTGGTGCCGCCCCTCTCGCGGTGTACTATGAGCTTCGTTGAAGGGGAGTATTCCTCCTGCGGCGCGCTCGTCATCACGGCGACTGTCATCAGTCACCCGGGCGCGTCGGTCGGTTTCTGCCGACGGAAGAGACCTTCGGCCGATTCGCCGAACTCACCCCTCCGGAGGACCCGTGGACGTTCCCATTTGGATCTGGGCGGTGACCATTGCCGTGGTCATCGGCTTCTTCGTATTCGACTTCTTCACGCACGTGAAGACGCCGCACGAACCGAGCCTCAAGGAAGCCGGCTGGTGGTCGATCTTCTACATCGCGCTCGCCGTCGTCTTCATGGTCGCGCTCGGCTTCGTGTGGGACTGGCAGCACGCGGGCGAGTTCATCGCCGGCTACACCACTGAGAAGGCGCTGTCCGTCGACAACCTCTTCATCTTCCTCATCATCATGACGAGCTTCAAGGTGCCGAAGATCGCGCAGCAGAAGGCGCTGCTCATCGGCATCGCCATCGCGCTCGTCATGCGCTTCGCCTTCATCATCGCGGGCGCCGCGATCCTCGAAGCCTGGGTCTCCGTCTTCTACATCTTCGCCGCCTGGCTGCTCTACATGGCCGTCAAGCAGGCCATCGACTCCTTCAAGGACGAAGAGCCCGAGATGCCCAAGTGGGTCGGCCTCGTGCGCAAGATCATCCCCGCCAGCGAGCACTACGACGGCGACAAGTGGAAGATCCTCGAGAACGGCAAGAAGGTCTGGACGCCGCTCATCCTGGTCATCGTGGCCCTCGGCTTCACCGACCTACTCTTCGCGCTCGACTCCATCCCCGCCATCTTCGGCATCACGCAGGAGCCCTACCTCGTCTTCATGGCGAACGCGTTCGCGCTCATGGGCCTTCGCCAGCTGTACTTCCTCATCGGCGGACTCCTCGAGCGTCTGGTCTTCCTTGACCTCGGCCTCGCGTTCATCCTCGGCTTCATCGGCGTGAAGCTCATGTTCCACGCCCTCCACGAGAACGAGCTGCCGTTCATCAACGGCGGAGAGCCGCTCCTCTGGATCCCCGAGATTCCGATCTGGCTGTCGCTCACGTTCATCTTCGGCGTGCTCATCGTCGCCACGATCGCGAGCATCATCTACACCCGCGCCAAGGGTGACGACGCACCGAGCACCGTCGGCTCGGCGGCTGGCGGCCCGGAGGCCGCTGCTGCAGGCGTCGAGGGCACCACGCCGGACGCTGCGGAGGCCACGGACGCGGCCCCCGTCGCGAGCAGCGAGCCCGACCGCCGCTAGTCGGGGCCCGACAGACACCAGCAACGCCGAAACCGGATGCACGCGCCAGTCGCGAGCATCCGGTTTCGTCGTCTGTGCTGAGGGGAACGTCTGTGCTGATGGGAGCGGTCTGTGCTGATGGGAGCGAGGGAGCCGCGAGAGCGGGGACCTGTGCGCCCTCCGGTGCCCCGCTGCAGACCTGGGGTCCGCGCATCCGCGTGCCTCGCTGTGGGTGCGTGACCCCCAGGTCTGCGGATGCACTGGCACAGACCTGTGGCACAAGCACCTGGCCCCGGTCAGGCACGTGCGCAACCCCTAGGCCTGCGGACGCACTGGCACAAACCTGTGGCACAAGCACCTGGACTCGGCCAGGCGCCTGCGCAACCCCCAGGTCTGCGGACGCACTGGCACAGACCTGTGGCACAGGCACCTGACGCAGACCGGAAGCCTGCGCAAGCCCCAGGCCTGCAGACGCACTGGCACAAACCTGTGGCACACGCACCTGAGCTCAGCCAGCCGCCTGCACAAGCCCCAGGCCTGCAGACGCGCGAGCACAGACCTGTGGCACAAGCACCCGAGCTCAGCCAGGCGCGTGCGCAAGCCCCGGGTCTGCAGACGCGCCGGCACAGACCTGTGGCACAGGCACCTGGACTCGGCCAGCCGCCTGCACAAGCCCCAGGTCTGCAGAAGGCTGCAGCACAGACCTGTGGCACACGCACCGGAGCTCGGTCAAGCGGGTGCGCAACCCCCTGGTCTGCGGACGCACCGGCACAGACCTATGTCACAAGCACCTGGACTCGGCCAGCCGCCTGCACAAGCCCCAGGTCTGCAGAAGGCTGCAGCACAGACCTGTGGAGCACGCACCGGAACTCGGTCAAGCGGGTGCACAAGCCCCAGGTCTGCGGAACGTCCCGGAGGACACCCCTGGCGCGTGGCCGGAGTGCCGCCGCGCTTGGCACGCGGCGCGCAGTAGGCAGCGCCCGGCAGGCGGCGCCCAGCAGGCCGCGCTTGGTGGGCAGCGCCCAGCAGGCAGCGCCCGGCAGGCAGCGCCCGGCGCGCGGCTTAGAGCCGCGCGACCTCGGTGACACGCACGATGGCCTCGCCCGCCTCGTGCGACTCGGCGAGGTCCACCTCGGCGCGGATGCGCCAGTCGTGGTCGCCCGCCGGGTCGTCGATGATTTGTTCCACACGCCACACGCCGCTCCAGAGTCCGCCGGACTGGCGCCCCTCGGAGTCGTCGATCGTGAGGAGCTTCGGCGACCTGGCGGCCGCATCCACCCCCATCGTGTCGTGGTCGGCGAAGTAGTCGTCGAGGGCCTTCGACCAGTCGACGTCGGGGTCGAGCTCGCTGAGCGCCTCGTCTCGCTCGAGGGCCGCGAGCTGCACGCGGCGGAACATCTCGTTGCGCACGAGCACCGTGAAGGCGCGGCGGTTGCCGACGACACTGGGGGGCGCGGGAGGCACGACCGGTTCGTCGCTCGCGGCCTGCTGCTCCGGGTCGACGAGGGAGGCCCACTCGTCGATGAGGCTCGAGTCGACCTGGCGGACGAGCTCGCCGAGCCACTCGATGATGTCGAGCAGCTCCTCTGTCTTCGCCTCGTCCGGCACCGTCTGGCGGATCGCCTTGTACGCGTCGCTCAGGTAGCGGAGCACGAGCCCCTCGCTGCGCATGAGCTGGTAGAAGTTCACGTACTCCGCGAAGCTCATGGCCCGCTCGAACATGTCGCGCACCACGGACTTCGGCGAGAGCTCGAAGTCGCGCACCCACGGCTCGTGCTGCGCGAACAGCTCGAACGACTGGGCGAGCAGGCCCTCGAGCGGCTTCGGGTGCGTGATCTCCTCGAGTCGCTCCATGCGCTCGTCGTACTCGATGCCGTCGGCCTTCATCTGTGCGACTGCCTCGCCTCGCGCCTTGAACTGCTGCTGCGAGAGCACGGGGCGCGGGTCGTCGAGGGTGGCCTCGATGATGCTGACCACGTCGAGCGCGTAGTGGCCGGATCCGACGGCGCCCTCGCCGCTCGTGTTCTCCTCGGAGCCGCGGTCGCCGGGGGCAGCCTCCGCCTCCGGGTCGAGCAGCTCGATGGCGGCGAGCGCAAACGGCGACAGGGGCTGGTTGAGGGCGAAGTTCGCCTGCAGGTCGACGGTCAGCGTGATGCGACCCTGCCGGCCGATCTCGACGATGCCGGCGGTCACGAGCGTGCGGAAGATGCCGATCGCGCGCAACGCCAGCTCCCGCTGACGGGCAGGCTTCTCGTGGTTGTCGTAGACGAGTCTCTTGGCGTTGCCGAAGACGTCTCCCCCACGAGCGATGACGTTGATGATCATCGACGCCGTGATGTGCATGTGCGAGGTGAGCGGCTCAGGCTCGGCAGACACGAGCTTCTCGAACGACTTCTCACCCCACGAGACGAAGCCCTGGGGCGCCTTCTTCTTGACGATGCGCTTGCGCTTCTTCTCGTCGTCTCCGGCCTTGCGCACGGCTGCGGCATTCTCGATCTCGTGCTCGGGCGCCTCGACGACGACCGTGCCTGCCGTGTCGTAACCCGCGCGTCCGGCACGCCCCGCGATCTGGTGGAACTCGCGCGCCGAGAGGTGCCGCATCCGCTGCCCGTCGAACTTCGCGAGCGCCGTGATGAGCACCGTGCGGATGGGCACGTTGATGCCGACACCGAGGGTGTCGGTTCCGCAGATGACCCGCAGGAGGCCCTTCTGCGCGAGCGTCTCGACGAGGCGTCGGTAGCGGGGCAGCATGCCGGCGTGATGCACGCCGATGCCGGCGCGCACGTACCGGGACAGCACCTTGCCGAACGCGGTCGTGAAGCGGAAGCCGCCGATCGCATCGGCGATGGCATCGCGTCCGGCCCGGTCGACGACCTTCAGGCTCGACAGCGCCTGCGCGCGCTCGATGGCAGCCGCCTGCGAGAAGTGCACGATGTAGATGGGCGTCTTGCGCTCCTCCACGAGCTTCTCGACGGTCTCGTGCGTCGGCGCGACCACGTACGAGAAGTCGAGCGGCACGGGGCGCTCGACGCCCGTCACGAGGGACACGTCGCGCTGCGTGCGCCGCTCGAGGTCCTCGACGATCTCGGTGACATCGCCGAGGGTCGCCGACATGAGCAGGAACTGCACGTCGGGCAGCATGAGCAGCGGCAGCTGCCACGCCCACCCACGGTCGGGGTCGCCGTAGTAGTGGAACTCGTCCATGACGACCTGGTCGACGTCGGCGTCGGAGCCTTGGCGCAGGGCGAGGTTCGCGAGGATCTCGGCGGTGCAGCAGATGATGGGCGCGTCCGGGTTCACGGAGCTGTCGCCCGTGACCATGCCCACGTTCGCGGCGCCGAAGATCTCGACGAGGGCGAAGAACTTCTCGCTCACGAGCGCCTTGATCGGCGCCGTGTAGTAGCTGCGGCCGCCCTGCGCGAGGCAGGCGGCATGGGCCGCGATCGCGACCAGCGACTTGCCCGTGCCCGTCGGCGTCGAGAGGATCACGTGCGCCTCGGAGACCAGCTCCATGACGGCTTCCTCCTGCGCCGGGTACATCGTGATGCCGCGGCTCGTCGTCCACAGCTCGAACGCCTCGAACATGGAGTCCGCGTCGTACGGGTCGGGCAGGAGCGTCACGAGGCCCAGCTTGGGCTCGGGGATGGCGGGGGCTGGGGCGGAGGTGCCGTCGACGGAAGTCATTGCCTCCATCGTCCCACGCCGGGCGCGCCGCGGGCTGCGGGGGCGCGGGCGCGGGCGGCAAGAGGCAGGCAGGCAGGCAGGCAGCGGCCGCGGGGCGGCGCTCAGGCGGCGGGCTGGTCCTCGCTGCGGTGGATGCGCTGGCCCACGACGGCAGACACGCCGTCCTGCCGCATCGAGACGCCGTAGAGGGCGTCGGCGATCTCCATCGTGCGCTTCTGGTGGGTGATGACGATGAGCTGGCTGGACGCGCGGAGCTCCTCGAAGACCGCGAGGAGTCGACCGAGGTTGGCGTCGTCGAGGGCGGCCTCGACCTCATCCATGATGTAGAACGGGCTGGGCCTGGCCTTGAAGATGGACACGAGGATCGCGACCGCCGCGAGCGAGCGCTCGCCGCCGGAGAGAAGCGAGAGGCGCTCGATCTTCTTGCCGGCCGGCCGCACCGAGACCTCGATGCCCGTCGTGAGCATGTCGTCGGGGGCGGTGAGCGTGATGTCGCCGGAGCCGCCGGGGAAGAGGATCGGGAAGACCGTGTGGAACGCGGCTCGGGTGTCTTCGAAGGCGGCCTCGAAGACGGTGCGCATGCGCTCGTCGATGTCGCCCACGATGCGCAGCAGGTCGGCCTTCGTCGCCGCGAGGTCGTCGAGCTGGTCGGCGAGGAACGCGTGCCGCTGCTCGAGCGCCGCGAACTCCTCGAGCGCCAGCGGGTTGATGCGGCCGAGTGTGGACATCTTGCGCTCTGCCGCGGCGAGACGCGCCTGCTGCTCCGCGCGAACGAACGGCACGCCCACGAACTCCTCCTCGGCGTCCCCCTCGAGAGTCGCGGCGAGGTCGTCGTCGAGCTGCTCGGCGAGCGCGGGGACGGCCCCGGCCGAGATCGCTGCCGCGGCCTGGGCGGCGGTGCTGCTCTCGACCTGCTCGGTGGTGGCGTCGGAGTGCTCGGCGCTGTCGGTGTCTGTGGCGCTGGCGGCGCTGGACGCACTCGGCTGGCCGGCTGTGTCAGCGGCCTCGCCCTCCCTCACAGCCCCCACGGCCTCGACTACGCCGCTCGCCGCCGCCGAGTCCTCGGCTTCTGCGGCCGCCTCGCCCTCGCCCGCAACCTCGTGCCTGGCTCGCTGCTCGGCGAGCGCGGAGGCGATGCGCTCGGCCTTGGCGCGGAGCGCGTCGTCGTCCGCCGGCACGAGCTGGTCGGGACCGTACTCGGCGACGAGGACCGCCTCGGCGAGGCGCAGCTCGCTCGCTGCCCGCTCGAGGGTGGAGCGCAGGGAGCTCTTCTTCTCGTAGATCTGCAGCTCGATCGAGTGCACGTCCTCGGTGATCTCGCTGAGGCGCGCTCGCAGCTGCTGCTCCGTCTGGCGGAGCTGGCCGAGCTCCTCGTGCTGGGCGGCGCGCTCGCGCTCGGCTTCGGCGAGCTGCTGCTGGGCTTCGGCGAGCGACGCCTGGACGGCTGCGGTGAGGCTCGGGATGGCGGCGAGCACGCGCTCGGTCTGGGCGAGTTCGGCGCGGCGCACGACCGTCTCCCTGGCGGCCTTGTCGGCAGCCTGGCGGTCGGCGTCGAGCTGACGGACGAGGGATTCGGCGCGAAGCCGCTCGCTTCGGGACCGCTCGCGCAGGGTCTCGAGCTGCAGCCGGGCCTCGACCTCGGCTTCACGCGCACGTTCGACGGCGGCGTTGGCGTCGACGCGCGCCGAGGAGTCGAGCTCGGGGCGCGGGAGGGCTTCGTGCTCGGCGAGCGCCGCCTTCGCGGCGAGCGCCGCCTGCTCTGCGGCTTCGACGCCGCTCGAGGCGAGGTCGAAGGCCTTCGCGGCGCGCGCGAGCTCGGCGCTGCCCGCATCCACTCGCGCGCTGGCCCGGTTGAGCTGCTCTCGCTCGGCGGCGAGGGCGCCGTCGAAGGCGCGGAGGGCGTCGAGCGTGCGCTTCGCCTCGGCCTTCGCCGCCTGCGACGCGGCCCGGTGCTCGGCGAGCGCGAGCGCCGCCTGGTCGAGTTCGTCCGTGACCACGGTGAGGCGCGCGGATGCTCGGTCGCGGGCGGCAAGCAGCTCGAGGCGGCTGGTGCCCTCCTCCGCGAACCCGCCGCGGAGCGAGGTGCTCGTGACGACCTCGCCTGCTCTGGTGACGACGGTGAGCCCCGCGCCTGCGGGGGCCGCGGCATCCGAGGACACCAGCGCGGCCATCGCCGCGCGTGCCTCGTCGAGCGTCTCGCTGACGTGCACGTGGGCGAGCAGGGCGGTGATGGCGGGTGGCCCCTGCACCAGAGCTGCCGCGGGGCGGAGGCCCTCCGGCAGCGTCGGGTTCGTGGAACCCGCCTGGATGGGCCCGCCCTCGCCGAGTTCGGCGACGATCTCGACGAGCCCGAGCTTCTCCCCCGTGGCGTGGGCGAGCACTCGGAACGCGGCATCCGCGTTGCTCGCGAGGACCGCATCGGCCGTCGATCCGAGGGCGGCGGCGATGGCGGCCTCGTAGCCCTCGTCGATGCGGAGGTGCTCGGCGACGGGGCCTTCGACCCCCTCGAGGCGTGCGGCGAGGAGCGCGGCGGTGCCGTCTTTCGCGGCTGTCGCGAGGGTGAGCGCCTGCACGCGCGCCTGGAGGGCGTCGCGCTCTCGCTCGAGCTCGTGGGCGCGGGTGCGTCCGGCGTCGAGAGCCTGCTCTGCTTCACGCTGTGCCGCCTCGGCTCGCTTGTAGGCGGCGTCGAGCTCGCTCGAGTCGGAGGCGCTCTGGACTGCGGTCGCGTCGAGCTCCTCCTTCGCTTTCGTCGCCTGCGCGAGGCGGTCGCTTGCAGCGTCGCGCGCGTTGCGCTGCCTGAGCACCTCGCCCCGCACGGACGCCAGCTTCGAGGCGGCAGTGTCGGCGGCGCCGCGCAGCTCGCTGCGGCTGAGGTCGTAGGCGGAGATCCGGGTCGCCTGGGCCTGGATCTCGACGTCGATGCGGTCGAGGGCGGCACGCGCATCCTGCGTGGCGAGCTTCGTCGCCTCCCAGAGCGCCTCGGCCTCGGCGGCACGCCCCGCGAGCGCCTCCGTCTCCCGGCGCGCTGCGTCCACCGCCTCGAGGGTCACGGTCGGCACGAACGCCGGCGACTCGAGGCGCGAGACGAGGAGCCCCTTGCGCTGCGAGGCGAGCGCGTTGAGGTTCTGGATGCGTTCGCGCACGCTCTCGAGGTCGAACACGACGCGGCGCGCACCGTCGGCAGCGTCTCCGCGGTTCTCGGCGGCGAGCAGCTCGGCCCGGTTGAGGGCGGCCGTGAGCTTCTCCTGCAGCACGACCCGCTCCTCGGAGCGCTCCTGCTCGATGCCGGTCGCGAGCCGGAGGGCCGCGCGCAGCTGCACGATGTCGTCGGCGAGCAGGCGAGCCTTCGCGTCGCGGGCGATGGCCTGGATGCCCTGCGCTCGCCTCGCGATGTCGGCCTGCCGGGAGAGGGGTTTCAGCTGCCGGCGCACCTCGTTCGTGAGGTCACGCAGGCGCGTGAGGTTGGCCTCCATGGCCTCGAGCTTGCGCACCGTCTTCTCCTTGCGGCGGCGGTGCTTGAGGATCCCGGCTGCCTCCTCGATGAAGCCTCGGCGCTCCTCCGGCGTCGCGCGGAGCACGGCGTCGAGGCGTCCCTGCCCGACGATGACGTGCATCTCCTTGCCGAGACCGGTGTCGCTCAGCAGCTCCTGCACGTCGAGCAGCCGAACGCCGTCGCCGTTGATGGCGTACTCGGAACCGCCGTTGCGGAACAGGGTGCGACGGATCGTCACCTCGCTGTACTCGATGGGGAGCATCCCGTCGGCGTTGTCGATCGTGAGCGTCACCTCGGCGCGGCCCAGCGGCCCGCGGGTCGCGGTTCCGGCGAAGATGACGTCCTCCATCTTGCCGCCGCGGAGGCTCTTCGCGCCCTGCTCGCCCATCACCCAGGCGAGCGCATCCACGACGTTCGACTTGCCTGAGCCGTTCGGCCCGACGACGCACGTGACCCCGGGCTCGAGCGCGAGCGTCGTCGGCTGCGCGAACGACTTGAAGCCCTTCATCGTGAGGCTCTTCAGATGCATGCGCGCTCGCTGGCCTCTCGCTGGTGGTCGGACATCGCTCGTGGGTCGGTCGGGCTGAGTTGGTGGTCGGGGTTGACTGGGTCGGTCGGGATGGGCTGGTCGGGCGGGATGGACTGGTCGCTCACTCCGGCGCGAGTGCGCCTTGGATCGTCGCGCTGGCGGGGCTGTCGACGCCTTGACCTGACAGCTACGGTACCGGAGTGGACTACTTCATTCGGGAGCTCACGCCTCCAGATCCAGCGTCGGACCGAGACGCTGAGGCCTGGGGCCTGCTCGAGCGCTTCGCCGACATCGTCAACCGCGGCTCTGCGGGCACCTACGGTGAGGGGCGGTTGCTCGAGACGAGCCAGCGGGTCCTCGCCGACTGGACCATGCCAGGACCGGTCACCACGCGCCTCTTCCTCGCGTTCCAGCGCGGCGCGAGCGACCTCGAGGCCGAGCGTCCCGTCGCCGCTGCGAAGCTCATGGTCTCGCCCCGCGACTCCCCCTCGCTGGCCTATCCTCACCTCGTTGTGGATGCGCCCCACCGGCGACGCGGCATCGGCACCTTCGTCGCGGCCCACCTCGAGGACCTCGCTCGGGCCGACGGGCGCACCTCCCTGCAGGCCTGGGTGGAGCATCCAGCGGCCGGCGGGGAGCGGGTGCTCGCGCCAACGGGACATGGCAGCGTCTCGGCGGCGGACCCGGCGGCGCGCTTCCTCTGGACGCACGGGTGGGAGCTGGGGCAGGTCGAGCGCATCAGCGAGCTGCGCCTGCCCGTGCCGGCGGGACGTCTGCGTGCGCACGTCGAAGCCGCGGTGGCCCGGGCTGGTGCGGCCTACCGCCTGCTGACCTGGGAGGGCGAGAGCGACCCCGAGTACCTCGACGACCTGGCGCGGCTCAACGGCGACATGTCGATCGACGCACCGGCTGGCGACCTCGAGGCCGATGAGGAGCACTGGGACGCCGAGCGCGTCTCGCAGATGGAGCGTCGAGTGCTCGCCGCCGGCTCCACGTTCCTCAACGCCGCCGTGCTGCATATCCCGAGCGGCACCCTCGTGGCCCAGTCCATGCTGCAGCTCGACCTCGACGACACGACGCGGCCGGCGCAGCAGGACAACACGCTGGTCACGTCGACGCACCGCGGCAGGCGACTCGGGATGCTCGTGAAGGCCGCGAACCTCGTGCAGCTCGCCGAGCGCTACCCGGAGTGCACCGGAGTGTTCACGTGGAACGCTGAAGAGAACGCCCACATGCTGCGGGTCAACGAGGCGCTCGGCTTCGTTCCCCTCGCGCCGGAAGGCGGCTGGCAGAAGCGGCTGTGAGGCTGCGTGGCTGCATGGCTGCGTGAGAGACGAAACCCCAGGAGCCGAACACCCGGCGCTTGCGGTTCTCGCAAACCAGGTTGCAGATGTTCGATCTGGTGCGCATGCTGAGCGCATGACCTCGCACAACCACCACGCCGCCACAGGCTCGAGCCCCGACGAGCCTGGCGCCGGAGCGACCGCCCAGCCGCCCCTCGAGTTCTGGGACGAGCTCTACAAGGCGAAGCCCGCCGTCTGGTCCGGTCGCGTGAACGCGAACCTCGCAAGTGTCGCCGGCACGCTCACACCAGGCCGTGCGCTCGACCTCGGATGTGGCGAGGGTGGCGACGCGATCTGGCTCGCCCAGCAGGGCTGGCGGGTCACCGGCATCGACATCTCGACCGTCGCCATCGAGCGCGCACGCGCCGCAGCCATCGACGCTGGCGTCGACGCCGCGCTGCTCGACTTTGCGACGGGCGACCTCGAGACCTGGTCCCCGGACGATGGGCTCGACCTCATCACGGCGAGCTTCTTCCAGTCGCCCGTCCACCTGTCTCGGGCGGAGATCCTGCGCAGGGCCGCCCTCATGCTCGCACCCGGCGGACACCTCCTGACCGTCGCGCACGCCGGAGCGCCGTCGTGGGTGCAGGACTCGGAGCATCCCGCGCACCTCTTCGTGCAGCCGGACCGGGAGATCGCCGAGCTGGCGCTGCCCGCCGAAGAGTGGGAGACGGTCATCGCCGAGTCGCGGACCCGCGACGTCGCCTCCCCAGAAGGCGCTCCCGGCACGCTCGAGGACAGCGTGGTGCTCCTGCGCCGAATGGGCTGAGCCTCGGCACCCGACTACTCTTGCGTGGTCGGCGACGGAGATGAGGGACGCACGTGAATGATGTTGTGATGTACACGGATGGCGCCTGCAAGGGCAACCCCGGCCCCGGCGGCTGGGGAGTCTGGCTGCGGTCGGGCGACCACGAGCGGGAGCTGTTCGGCGGCGAGCTGAACACCACCAACAACCGCATGGAGCTCAAGGCCGTCATCGAGGGGCTCAGCGCGCTCAAGAAGCCCTGCAGCGTCGCCCTCTACCTGGACAGCCAGTACGTTCGCAAGGGCATCACGGAGTGGATCACGGGGTGGAAGGCGAAGGGGTGGAAGACCGCCTCGAAGCAGCCCGTCAAGAACGCGGAGCTCTGGAAGGAGCTCGACGCGCTCGTCGAGGACAGCGGACACACCATCGAGTGGCGGTGGGTGAAGGGCCACTCGGGTGATGTCGGCAACGAGCGCGCCGACATGCTCGCGAACAAGGGCGTCGACCAGGCGCTGGGTCGCGGCTAGCAGTACAGCGAGCGTCGCTCGGTCAGAGGCGATAGGCGACGTCGCCGAGCGGGATGAGCTGCGGGTTCTGCGCCACCCACGTGACCGCCACTGACCGCATCAGCTCATCCCAGGAGGCGTCCTCGAATCCGCGACGCGTGGCGAGATGCTCCTGGATCTCGAGGACGCAGTCCCACCCAGGGCCGCTGATGCCGTTGTCGAGTCCGGTCTCGAGGTAGCCGTGCCAGGCGCGTGCGAGATCGACGTGCGCCTCGGTGAAGTCCAGGCCGTCGTTGCCGCGGATCTCGGCGAGGATGACGTCGACGATGCGGACGACCTCACCCTGCACGGTCGCTGCTCGGCCGACCTCGGGAACCAGCTGGCCACGCAGGTTCGCGAAGCGCTCCGCGTCCGTGTCCCCGATCGCGCGGGCCAGGGAGGCGCTCGGCGCGGTGATCCGCTCGGCTGGCTGCGCGCCCGTGAGCTCGGAGAGGCGTGCAAGCGCGGCGTCCTGAGTCGCGGCGTCTTCCTCCGAGAGCAGGATGCGCCTCGCCTCGCTCGAACGCGCCGCGAGCGTGATGTCGGCGCGCACCGCATCGGTGACGGGAGAGCCTGCCGCGACGAGGAGCTCGACGAGCTGCGTGAGGGTGAGGAGATCGTCGAGGCCGTCGCCGACGACGCCTCGGCTTGCGGCCAGCTCGAGCGCCAGCAGCGGCGTCGGCGCCTGGCTCGTGCCGGTGCCCGCCGAACCGGTGCGGGCACCGGGCAGCACACGCTGCGCGCTCACCTCCGCGCCGGACCGCAGGAGGAGGCGGACGTTCTCGACGTGGAGGCCGTTTGCCGCGTGGTGGAGCGGCCGGTAGCCCTTGCTGTCGGTGCGCTCGGGGTCGGCGCCGAGGCCCAGGATGACGGCGATCGGGTGACCGACGCGGGCGTGGTTGCCGAGCACCGTGAAGCGGCTGGCCGTCTCGGTCTCCTCGAGGTCGAGGCCCGCCGCGACCAGCTGCAGTATCTCCTGCTGCGTGGTCCTGAGCTTGTCGGCGACCGTTCCCTCTGCGGCGCGCGGCAGCACCACCGGTCTCGTCGAGAGGTGAGGCTGCTCGGCGTAGGTCTCGACCAGGCCTCGCAGCCAGGCGGCGTCGAGACTCGCGTCGTCGAGCCCACGGTCGAGCACCACCCGACGCACTCCCCCGTGATCGATCTCGTCGGCTACCTGCTGGAGCGTCGCCGTGACGAAGCGCGGCGCCGGTCCGGGCGTGCCGAGCGAGGCTCGCCTGGACGTCGTGAACGCGAACACGGTCGACACTCCGTCGTCCTCGGAGATCGCGAGCCGGGACGTGCTGGGGTCGAGCGCCACCACCCAGGTGCCGCGCACCATGGCTCGTGCCCAGTAGCCGTGGAAGGCCGCGGAGTCCGCCGGATGCTCGCGGTACTGCTGCGCGAGCAGCGACAGGGTTGCGAGCTCCCGCGGGCTGGGCTGCTCGGCACGCTGCCGGCTGCGCTCCCGCGCGGCGAGCGTCTCCGACACCGGGCGCGACAGGACGAGGTCGCGGAACCGGACGAAGTCGGAGAAGCTGCCGGAGAGGGCCTGCCTGAGCTCGGCGGCGTCGCCGACCCAGGCCGTGTCCTCGGGGTCATCGAGCGCCTGTGGCGGGTGGTTCTCCGCGGGGACGATGTACGTCGGACTTCCCTGCGGGTTGACGATGAGGAAGCCTGCCGCGACGCAGAGCTCGAAGATGAAGCCAAGCTCAGCCTCTGAGAGCGTGGCGTGGAAGATGCCGCCGGCGAGCGGTGCCTCCTGCTCGGGCGGGTCGAGGTAGAGATCGGACCAGTTCCCGTCGAAGGCGAGCGGCTGCCCTCCGGCATCGAAGAGTGCCCCCGTGCTCTCGTCGGGGACGACGTGCAGCCCCCGGGCGGCGAGCAACGCCGCGAGTTCGTGCCGGTCCGCATCGACGTGCTCGCCACCCTCGATGCGCATGAAGTTCAGCGAGTAGCCCATGACAACGACCCTAGCCGCGGGCGCCGATGGCGCGAACGATGCCCGCGAGTCCGTAGCGCCAGGCCTCGTCGATGTCTCCACCGAGGTTGAAGCCTCGATTCAGCTCCATGCTGACGAAGCCGGCAGCCCACGCGGTCAGGGTGCGGGCCGCCTCGAGCGCTCGCTCCTGACCGGCGAGCTCGCCCGCGAGGCGCAGGATGCTCGCGCTCGCGTCCGCACCGAATTCCGGCCGTGCGGCAGGTGTTCCGGCCCCCGGCGTCATCACGAGCTGGAACGCGGCCGGGCGCTCGTGTCCGAACGCCCGGAACGCATCCGCGAGCTGCTCGAGATCGCCGGCGGCGTCCAGCCGCTCTCCGAGCTCGACGAGGGTCGCCTCGGCAACGAGCTGGATGAGCTCCTCACGATTCGCGACCCGCTTGTAGAGCGAGGGCGCACGGACTCCCACCCGGACGGCGACCGCCTGCATGCTCAGCCTGGGGAGCCCCTCGCTTTCGAGGAGGTCGCGGGCGGCGAGCACGATCGCGTCGAGGGAGGTCCTGTCCGGAGTAGGCATGCCCCCACTATAGCTATTGACAGTAGCCATGATGGCTACGTACCATAGCCTTCATGAGACTCGACGCTTCCCTCCACCGCATCGGCAACGACATCGTCGCGGCCTACCTCGTCACCACCCCGGAGGGCGTGACCGTCATCGACGCCGGCCTCGCCGGCCACTGGCGCGAGCTCGTCGCCGAGCTCGCATCCATCGGACGCTCGGTCGACGACATCAAGGGCGTGATCCTCACCCACGGCGACTCCGATCACGTCGGCTTCGCCGAGCGGCTGCGACGCGACCACGGCGTTCCCGTCTACGTGCATGCGGATGACGCCGCCCGCGCGAAGGGCGGGCCGAAGCCCTCGAACGCCAAGCAGTCGATGAAGCTCGGCCCCCTGCTCACCTTCGCCGCCTACACGCTCCGCAAGGGCGGAGCGCAAACCACGTGGCTCTCCGAGGTCGTCGAGGTGCAGCACGGAGCGACGCTCGACCTCCCGGGCTCGCCGCAGATCATCGGCATGCCAGGCCACTCGCCGGGCAGCATCGCGGTCTTCGTCCCCGCCGCCGACGCCGTCTTCGTCGGGGATGCGCTCACGACCCGCCACGTGCTCACCGGGCAGGAGGGCCCACAAGCGGCCCCGTTCACCGACGAGCCAGCACAGGCCATGACGTCGCTCCGCGCCATCGTCGACACGAAGGCGAAGTGGGTGCTGCCAGGACACGGAGCGCCCTGGAGCTCAGGAGTGGATGCGGCGGTCGCGGCGGTCGAGTCGGCCTCCAGCAGCACTCACTGAGCTCACCGCTCGTCGCCACAGCCAACAACGCTGAGCGCACAGCGACGCTGGTTCTAGCGCCTACCGCTCTCGCTGGCACTTCTCGCAGAAGTGCGAGCCCCGGTTCTGGAACTTCTCGCGAACGATCGGCCGCCCGCATCTCGGGCACGGCTTCCCCTGGCGCCCGTACACGTTGAGCGAATGCGCGAAGTAGCCGGCCTGCCCGTTGACGTTCACGTACTGCGCATCGAAGGAAGTGCCACCCTCGGCGAGCGCCTTCGCGAACACCTCCCGCACGTGCAGCAGCAGCTCCCTCGCCTTCGACGGCGACAGCCCGGAGGTCACGCGCCCGTAGTGCAGCCTCGCCCGCCACAACGCTTCGTCGGCGTAGATGTTGCCGATGCCCGAGATGAGCGTCTGGTCGAGGAGCGCCGACTTCACGCCCGTCCTGCGGCGCAGCAGCGCCGCCACCCACGCGTCGTCATCGAAGTTCGGATCGAGCGGGTCGCGTGCGATGTGCGCCACCTGCGACGGCACACGCTCGCCCTCTACGTCCGCCGTCGGCACGAGGCGGTCGACGGCCAGCGAGCCGAAGACGCGCTGGTCAGCGAAGGCGACGACAAGATCGCCGGCGGGACCATCGACGCGGATGCGCGCTCGCAGGTGCCGGTCGTCGGGCGCGTCCGACGTGCGGAGCAGCATCTGACCGCTCATGCCGAGGTGCGCCGTCAGCGCCTCTTCGCGGCCCGCGAGCGGCAGCCACAGGAACTTCCCGCGCCGCGACACGCTCGAGATCCTCGCCCCTTCGAGCGCACCGACGAACTCGGCCGAGTCGCCAGCGTGTCGACGCAGCGAGCGCTCGTCGAGCACCTCGACGGCCGACACGACGGCACCCGTGACCGCGGGTTCAAGGCCGAGGCGCACGACCTCGACTTCAGGCAGCTCCGGCACGGCTAGGAGCCCGCAGGGGCGCCGTCGCCGCCGTCGTTCAGCTGATGCCACGCGGCAAGCGCGCCAGCGACCTCCGCCTGCTTCTTGCTCGTGCCGACGCCCTGCGCCTGCGCGAGGATGCGCTTCTTCTTCAGCACCGTGACCGTCGCCGTGAAGCTGCGGTCGTGCTCGAGGCCAGACCCCTCCACCTCGTAGCGCGGCGGCTCGGCGCCCCGCGTGTCCGCAAGCTCCTGCAGTGCGGTCTTCGGGTCCTGCTCGGCCCCGAGACGCCACACCACAGCCAGCTTCGGCTCGACGAGGCGCAGGACGAGCTCCGTCGCGACCTCGACCCCGGCGGAGAGGTACGCGGCGCCGATGACCGCCTCCACCGTGTCCGCCAGGACGGAATCCTTCTTGTTGCCGCCCGTCAGGTGCTCGCCGCGACCGAGGTGCAGGTAGGCGCCGAGGCCGAGGCCCCGCGCGATCTCCGCCAACGCCACCGTCGAGACGAGGGATGCGCGCAGACGCGACAGCTGCCCCTCCGAGTAATCGGGGTACGTCCGGTACAGCATGACGGTGACGGCCTGCCCGAGGATCGAGTCGCCGAGGAACTCGAGGCGCTGGTTGTCGGGGATGCCACCGTTCTCGACCGCGTACGACCGGTGGGTCAACGCGAGCTCGAGGAGCGAGGGAACGAAGTCGACCCCGAGGCCGCGTGCCAGCTCAGCTGACGGTGCGGCGTCGGGGTCGATGATCTTCACGTCGTGCATGACGCGAGGATCAGACGTCTGCGACCTTGCGGCCCTTGTACTCGAAGAACAGCGGAGTGCCAGCTGCGTCCTCGACAACCTTCGCGCGGTGCGGGAGGCTGTAGGTGACCTTGCCGTTCTCAACGGTCTTGACGAGGGTCGGCACGGAGGCCTTCCACTGCGAACGGCGCGAACGCGTGTTCGAGCGGCTCATCTTGCGCTTGGGGAGAGCCATCGGCGTCTACCTTTCATCTTTCATCGTGCAGGGAGGCGGGCTCAGTACTGGCCCGGCTCCCCCTTGTAATCATGGTTGCGCGCACCCTCAGGAGATTCTGTCTCACGAGGACCCGCGGCTTCCTCGGAACCCGTTGCTGGTTCCTCGGGTGCTTCTCTTGAAGCGCCAAACCCTGCCAACGCCGCCCAACGCGGGTCAACCGCTGGTGCCTGCTCTTCGAGCGGCTCCACCAGCTTCTCGCCGGTTTCAGGATCTAGGCCGAGGCAGTCCGGCCGACAAACCGGCTGGAATGGCAGTGCGAGCACTACCGCATCGCGAACGGGCGGTTCAAGGTCGACAATGTCGTCGTGAACCTCGTACTCGAGGGCTTCGTCGCGAGCATACGCGAAAAGCTCTGCGAAATCGACCCGGAGCGGCTCGTCCAGCGGCGTCAGGCACCTGCTGCACTCCCCGGCCATCCTCGATTCGAGGCCGACCGTCGCGAGGATGCCGTCGTGCAGCACCTCGAGACGAACGTCGAGTTCGACCGGCGTGCCCTTCTCGATGTAGCCGAGCCCCTCGCCGATGCGCTCAGGCGCATCGAAGTCGAGTTCGAGCTCGCGCATCGTGCCGGGCTTGCCCACGATGGTCGCAATGTTCACGAAGTACGGAGAGGAAGTCACCGGGAGATTGTACGCCCTCGTCGCGGAGTGCATCCCGAGCCACCTACTCGATGGAGGTGTCGGTGTCGCCCTGCAGGTACTCGTAGACGACACGAGGCACGTACGGCGACACGTCTCCACCGAGCGAGGCGACCTGACGGACCAGCGAGCTCGAGACGTGCGCGTGGCTCGGGTCTGGCAGCATGAACATCGTCTCGACTCGGGCGAGGTTGCGATTCACGATCGCCATCGGCGTCTCGTAGGTCACATCCGCCTGCGACCGGATGCCCTTCACGATGACCTTCGCGCCGACGTCGGTGCAGTAGTCGACGAGCAGGCCGACGCTCCACGACGCGACGCGGACGTTGCCGCGGATGCCGGTCGCCGATACCGCCTGCTCGATGAGCTCGACGCGGCGCGAGATGGGCAGGAGCGCGTGCTTGTCGGGATTGTGCACGACTACGACGTGCACTTCCTCGAAGACCGTTGCGGCACGCTGGATGACGTCGAGGTGGCCAAGGGTAACCGGATCGAACGAGCCGGGAACGACAGCGATTCTGCTCATGCCCACAAGACTACGGGGCGGTCCCTGCACGTCGCGCACATGGAGCGCTCATCGCGTGATCGGGACGAGTGGAGCAGGCCCGACAGGGTCGGATGCGAGCTAGACGCGGGTGGGCGTGTCGTCGTCTCCATCGGCCAGCGGCTCCTCTGGCCTCGGCGTGCTGCTTGCCTCGAGATCCGCGGCCTTGCGCCGGAAGAGGATGAACGAGACGAAGACCACGGCCACACCGGCGAGACCCATGAGCACCCAGGCCCACGGCGGGATCCCGGAGGTAGCGGCCGTCGACTGGGACGCCTCATCCGACGTTCCCGCGTCGCTGTTCGTGATCGCGGCCCCCTCGGTGTTCTCGGCGGCACCGAACCCAGCAGAGGCGGACGCGAGCGGTGCGGCGTCCTCAGCCGGCGCCACGCCGACCGACACAGTGAACGGGATCGTGCCGGAGATCGGGTGGCCGTCAGAGGAGACGACCTGCCAGTTCAGGGCGTAGTCCCCCGCAGCGAGCTGCGGGAGCGCCTGCGTCACGACCGAACCGTCGGCCGTGGCCGCCGACTCCAGCTCGACCGCTGTCTGCTCCACGGCGGTCACCGCGAACAGCTCGACCTGCGGGCCGAGCGTGCCTTCCGACTGCACCTCAGCGGAGAACGTCAGGGTCGCGCTCTCCGGAGCCACGTCGACCGACTCGTCGGCGGCCGGGCTCGACTCGATCAGCTGGTCGTGCGCGGAAGCGAACTGCGAGCCGAGACCGAGCGCGAGGGCCAGGAACGCCAGCATGGCGGCCAGCATGAGGCGGGAGGCGACGCGGAGCGCGTGTGCGGAGGAGGAAGAGGTCACCCGCCCATCGTAGGCCAGGGCACGCTCGCCGGCCGAGGCGCTCGAGCCGTCAGGACTTGCCGAGGAACTCCCGCTCCTCGAAGCTGTGCCGGCCGATGGCCGCCTTGAGGTCGGGCCACCGCTTGAGGCTCCAGTCGTCGTCGATGAGCAGCGCCGCCTCGTCCCTGGCGGAGCGGATCAGCTCGGTGTCCTCGATGACGCGCAGGAGCTTGAGGGACGTGCGTCCTCCCGACTGCGCCGTGCCGAGCACGTCACCCTCGCGTCGCAGCTCGAGGTCGCGTTCGGCGAGCTCGAACCCGTCGAGCGTCTCGGCGACCGCGTTGATCCGCTCGCGAGCGGTGGACTCCTCCTCGGTGTTCGAGACGAGCAGGCACAGTCCGGCGTGCTCTCCTCGTCCGACGCGGCCCCGCAGCTGGTGGAGCTGGGAGACCCCGAACCGGTCGGCATCCATGACGATCATGACCGAGGCGTTCGGCACGTTCACGCCGACCTCGATGACGGTCGTCGCGACCAGCACATCGATCTTGCCCTCGGCGAAGGCCCGCATGGCGGCATCCTTCTCATCGCTCGGCATCGCCCCGTGCACGGCGGCGACGCGCTTGCCCGCGAAGAGCGGATGCACGGCGAGCGTCGGCGCGAGCTCCATGACGGCGGTCACGGGCTGGGCCGGCTCCTCGCCATCGACCGGCTCTGCGGGTTCGGCTGGCTCGATGGCGGGGCACACGACAAACGCCTGCCGCCCCCGGTCGACTTCCTCCGCGACGCGCTGCCAGGCACGCTCCAGCCAGTGCGGATGCTCGCGGGTGGCGACGACGAACGTCTCGATCTTCTGCCGCCCCTTCGGCATGGTCACGATGCTCGAGATATCGAGGTCGCCGAAGACCGTCATGGCGACCGTGCGCGGAATGGGAGTGGCCGTCAGGACCAGCAGGTGCGGAGGCTGAGCGCCCTTCGCGCGCAGCGACTCGCGCTGCTCCACCCCGAAGCGGTGCTGCTCGTCGACGATGACGAGGCCGAGGTCGTCGAACATCACGTCGTCGCTCAGAAGCGCGTGGGTGCCCACCACGATCTTGGCCTCGCCGGCGACGACGCGCAGCGCTGCGCGCTTGCGCTCCGTCTTCGTCATGCTGCCGGTGATGAGGGTCGGCATGAGCTGCGCGGAGAGCTCCGGACCGAGGGAGTCGATGATCGAGCGGTGGTGCTGGGAGGCGAGGACCTCGGTCGGCGCGAGCATGGCCGACTGCCCGCCCGCGTCGGCGACCTGCAGCATCGCGCGCAGGGCCACGAGGGTCTTGCCCGAGCCGACCTCGCCCTGGACGAGACGGTGCATGGGCACGCCGCGGGCGAGGTCCTTCGCGATCTGCCGCCCGACCGTCTTCTGGTCGGGCGTGAGCTCGAACGGCACGAGTCGGTCGAAGGCCTCGAGCATCGGTCCGACCGCGTCGGTCCTCGCTCTCGCCGCGACGAGCTCGGAGATCGCCCGGCGCTGGAGAAGCGCCGCCTGGAGCACGTACGCCTCGGTGAAGCGCAGCGATTCCCGCGCCCGCTCCAGCAGCTTGAACGTCTCGGGCTGGTGGATGGCGCGCATCGCCTCGTCGTAGCTGTACATCCCGAACATGGCGCGCGTCTCCACCGGCACGGGGTCGCGGAGGAACGGCACGGCGTCGAGGACCGCCTGGACGGCCGCCGCGACCTTCCAGGTCGGCAGGCTGGCGGTGGCCGGATAGATCGGGATGGGCTCCTTGAGCCACTGGTCGCGTCGTTCTGAGAGGGCCTCGAGTGGCGCGTTCTCGAAGAGCTCGTACTCGGGGTGGGCGAGCTGGATGGCTCCCCGATACGCGGAGGCCTTGCCAGAGAAGATGCCGGTCACTCCCGGCTGCAGCTGCTTGGCACGCCAGCTCTGGTTGAAGAACGTCAGCGAGACGATGCCCTTCTCGTCGGTGATCTCCACTTCGACGATCGAGCCTCGTCGTGCGCGCATCTGCCGCTCGTTGACACGCAGCACCCGCGCGACGAGCGTGACGTGCTCGCCGAGCGGCAGCGACTCGATGGCCGTCATCTCGCCTCGACGCGCGTAGCGTCGTGGGTAGTGCTCGAGCATGCCCGCGACGGTCGTCACGTCGAGCTGCTTCGCGAGCTGCTGCGCGTCGCGCTTGCCGAGGACGTCCTCGAGCGGAGTATCGAGACCGATGTCGTCCATCAGCGCCTTCCTGACAGGGATGCTGGCGCGAGCACCGCCCGGCGTCGCGCTGCGGACGAGGCGGACGCGCGAAGCGCGGAGCGGACCAGGAGGACGTCGTTCCAGATGCCTTCCCGCTCGTGCTGGCTCAGCGCGTGCGACGCGCCCGGGTCCGAGAACGCGGCGTGCTCGTGCTCGATCCGGAGGCGCTCGAGCGCGCTCCGCGCGTCAGCGACGCGCTGGGCGGTGGCAGCGGGGACCCCGGTGCCGGCGCCGTCGCCCGTCGCGCGCTCGGGGGCTTCGAAGCCGGCGGCGATGGCCACGACGACGGCTGCCGGCGTGAGGCCGGTGCCGAGCGGCACCCCGTAGTCGACGGCGCTCTCGGACACCTCCTGCCAGGCGGCGTTGCCGGGACTCGGATGCTGAGGCGGCGAGCCTGCCAGGACCGCGACGCGACGCGCGCGGCGCCTGGCGCCCCGCAGGAAGGCGGGGATGAGCAGGAGCGCGACCAGGGCGAGCACGCCGCCGATGACGGCGAGGGTGATGAAGAGGGCCGTGAGGTCGACGGCTCCGCTCTCGCCATCCTGCTCGCCTGCCCCTTCGGCGCCCTGTGTCGGCGTCGGGGTCGGCGTCTCGGTCTCAGGCGGCACGGTCGGGGCGGCGCTGCTCTCGGTCTCGACCGGCGACGGCGAGGCCGATGGGGCGACCTCAGGCGTCATCGTCGGCGCCGTCGTCTCGCCGGGGCCGGGGGCGACGAGGTTGCCGAGCGCGCCGGCCGGCGTCGTCTCGAACATGACCCAGCCGTGGCCGGGCAGGTAGAGCTCGGCCCACGCGTGGAGCTGGTTGCTCGTCACGGTGTAGACGGGCTGGCCCTCCGCGTTCAGCTCGCCGGCGGAGCCGGGCGTGAAGCCGACCCCGATCCGGGACGGGATGCCGATCATGCGCGCCATGACGGCCATCGACGATGCGTAGTGCACGCAGTAGCCGGCCCGCGCTTCCAGGAATTGGGCAATGACGTCGAGGCTCGTGCCGTCGTACCCCTGCTGGACGGGCGCGGTCTCCGAGTAGGCGAACCCGTCGGCGAAGAACGACTGGAGCTGCAGGGCCTGTGTCCCGGCGGGCGCGTCCTCGTCGACGATCTCGCCGACCACGTCGCGGATGCGGTCGGTGCTCGGCCCCTCCGGCACCTCGGTGAGGGCCTCGAGACCCGCCGGCACCTCGGCGTCGAGCTGCGAGATCGCCTCGAAGCTGGGGGTCGGCACCACGGTCTGGATCTCGTAGTTCTGCGCGAGCGCCTCGTCACCGGCGCTGCGGACGTCGCCCGTCTGCTCGTCGAGGAGGAAGTCTCCCTGCAGGTCGATGATGTTGGCCGCGAACCCCGGGCGCGGGAGGAAGGAGCTGACGCCGTCGTTGAGCACGATGCGCGTCGTGAACTCGCTCGACTCAGCCCCGGCCGAGACGCCGTCGGGCAGCGGCAGGTCGCCGCCGTCGACGCTCAGGTTGCCGTCGAAGTCGCCGGGCATCCAGTCGTCCTCGCCGCTGAGGTCGCTGAGGGTCTGGAGCGTGAGGTACGGGAGCGAGCCCTGGTCGGTGGTCGTGGCGTAGCGCAGCACCTCGACCGGGTTGTTGCGCCGCAGGTCCTCGCCCAGGTCGATGATGGGGTTCGCGCGGTTGGTGGAGAGGCCGGAGGTCGAGGTCTGCCGGATGGCGTCGATGCCGGTCGGCGCTGGAACGATCGTGGAGGCCACGAGCACGGCGACGAGGGACACGGCGGTGACCGCGAGGGCCCCGCCGAGGCCGGCCACGCCTCGACTGTCGACCAGGAACCCCTGGTAGGAGAGCTCCTCGTCGTGCACGCGCTGGTGCCAGCTCGAGACGGCGTAGAGGAACACCGCGAGGGCTAGCGCCGCGAAGACGTACGACCAGCCGTTGAAGGCGTCGATGCCGAGCGCCATCGGGATGAGGGGGAAGGCGAGCAGGGGCAGCGTCGCGAGCGAGCGGCCCCTGATGCCGAACACGAAGAAGTCGCAGAGCACGACGATGACGGCGACGCCGATGAGCACGAGCATGGTCATCGCCTCGGTCTCGCGCAGCGGGGCGGCGTCCGAGCGGAGCTGCTCGACGAGCTGCTCGGCGAGCACTCCCCACCCTTCGACCGTGGCGCGCGGCGAGCCCCGCCCGGTGAATCCGACGAGGACAACCGCGCCGCCCACCATCGAGGCGACGAGCGCCCACAGCTGCGAGCCCGTGAAGGTGCGCACGAGGGCGGCGACCCCGAGCATGATCGTGACGAGCACGATCGCCTTCGCCGACCACGTGTTCGTGTCGAAGATCGGCCAGAGGAGGTTCGTCGCGCTGAAGATCAGGACCGCGAGGGAGACGGTGACGACCCAGGAGCCGTTGGCTCCCGGAGTGCCCTTCCAGCCCTGCCGACGACGCATCTGCGCGGTCGTGGTCGCGTGCGAGCTCATGCGGTGGCCTCCAGTTCGAGCAGCGGCGTGAAGGGCTTGGCTCTGGCGGGCGAGTAGACGGCGACGTTCCAGCCCGCATCGGTGAACGATGTCAGGGTGGCGCGCGGCACCGGCTTCGCGGAGACGATGAGTGCGAGGGCCGGGGCGGCCACCGCCGACAGCGAGCGAATCGCGGTCAGCCCGTCGCCGGCCAGGTTCCGATGCACGTACACGACCGGCGTGCGCGCGACACGCGAGATGTCGTCGACGACCTCGGCGCAGGCCTCTCGCCGCTCCCCCGCCGCCGAGTCCGGCTGCGTCAGCATGAGCCTGCGCATGACCGACTCGAGCGCTTCCTCGGAGGGGGTGCGTGTGCTCTCCGTGTCGCCGTCGAGGCCCGCGTGCGTCTCGAACAGCTCGGTCTCGTAGCCGAAGCGGTGGAAGCGAGCGAGCACGGAGGCAGCGAGCGAGACGGCGAGCTCGAACTCCGCGTCGATGGCCGTCGCCGGTGCCGACTGCTCGTTCATGAGGTCGACGAGGGTCAGCGGCGCCTTCGGCTCCTCGGCGGCGGCCGTCGCGCTCGTGTCGAGGATGACCACCGAGGTGTCTTCCGCGTGGTGCTCTTCCTGTCGCACGCGCAGCTCGCCCGCGTGCGCCGTCGCACGCCAGTGGATGCGCCTGAGCGGGTCGCCGCGACGGTAGTCGCGGGTGAGGACGTCGTCGGAGTCCCCGGATTGCGCGACCCCGGCCTCGACTTCGCCCCCGCTCTTGCCGCTCGGCACGGACATGGCGGGCAGCTCTGCCACTCGAGGCCAGACCTCGACCTCGGTGGCCTCGCCGATCTTGAGGACTCGCCTCGTGAGACCGAGCCCGTCGGCATTGTCGAAGAAGAGCGGGCCGACTTCGTGGACGCCGCGGCGCATCGAGTCGACGCCGTAGGCGACGCGACGTCGGCGCTTGTCCTCGTTGCGGTGGAGTCGCGAGCCGATAGCGGGCAGCACCCCGCCGATGCTGGACGGCTCCGCACCGGGCAGGAGGTCGAGGTAGGAGCTCGGTTCGAGCGCGATGAGCGAACGGTTGCGCACCTCGGTGACGACCCGCATCCGGTCGCCGACGGCAAGGGTGGTCGGGTAGATCGTGCGCACCGCGTCGAGCCGTGGTCGCCAGATGAGGCGCAGCACGAAGGCGACGAGCGGCAGGGCGATGAGGAACCCGCCGAGCGCGAGCAGCTCACCCCGGCCGAACACCACGGCGGCTGCGGCCAGCAGCACGCCGACCACCACCAGGCCGATGGCTCGGCTGGTGGGTCGCAGCCGCCTCTCGATGCGCCTCGTCGCCACGCGCTACGCGGTCGCCGCGCTCGTTGGGACGGCGATCTGCTGGCAGATCTGGTCGATGATGCGGGCGGCTGACGCCGACGCCGCCGTTCCCCGAGAGCCGCGGGCGCTGAGCACGAGCCGGTGCGCGAAGACCGGGCCGACGAGCTTCGAGACGTCGTCCGGCACCACGAAGTCGCGACCGGCGACCGCGGCGGCCGCCCTCGAGGCACGCACGAGGTGCAGGGTCGCGCGCGGGCTCACGCCGACACGGACGTCGGCGTGCTCGCGGGTGGCACGGGCGAGGTCGACGATGTACTGCTTGATGGCGGGCGCGACGTAGATGCGCGAGGTCTGCTCGATCATGCTGGAGACGTCGCTCGCGCTGAGCGAGGCGCGGACGCTCGACAAGGGGTCGCTCGAGTCGCGCCGGTCGACCATCGCGAGCTCGTCGTCGCGCTCGGGGTACCCCATCGACATGCGCGCCATGAAGCGGTCGCGCTGCGCCTCCGGCAGCGCGTAGGTGCCCTCCATCTCGGAGGGGTTCTGCGTCGCGAAGACGGTGAAGGGCACTGGCAGTCGGTGCGTGACGCCGTCGACCGTGACCTGCCCCTCCTCCATGCACTCCAGCAGCGCCGACTGCGTCTTCGGGGAGGCGCGGTTGATCTCATCGCCGATGACGACGTTCGCGAACACCGGGCCCTGCTGGAACTCGAAGCGCCGCTCGACCTGGTCGTAGATCGCGACGCCCGTGACATCCGAGGGCAGGAGGTCTGGCGTGAACTGGATGCGGCTCACGCTCGAGTCCATGGCCGCCGCCAGCGTCTTGGCGAGGACCGTCTTGCCGACCCCGGGGACGTCCTCCACCAGGAGGTGACCGCCGGCGAGGAGCACGACGACCGCGAGGTGCACCTGCTCGTCTTTGCCTGAGATGACCGATGCGACGCTCTCGCGGATCTGCCGCGCGCCGTCCTGCAGTGCGACCGCCGTGCTCGATGCGCGCTCGCGCCCAGCCGGCTCTGCGGGCAGAGCCCTCGCCGCCGCGGTTTCCGCGCCGTTGCCGTATTCCATGGCCACCTCCGAATTCAAGTGCCCATCATTCCACGCACCCCCGACAAGTTCGGCCAGCTTCTCCACGCGGTGGATGGGTCGACGCAGTCGCGGCTACGATCGCAGCGTGACACGCATCATCGCCGGAGCCGCCAAGGGCCACTCGCTCGCCGTCCCGAAGAGCGGCACGCGTCCGACGAGCGACCGAGTCCGCGAGGCCATGTTCTCCTCGCTCGAATCGCTGCTCGACCTCGGCGGCATCGCCGTGCTCGACCTCTACGCGGGCTCCGGTGCGCTCGCGTTCGAGGCGCTCAGCCGGGGCGCATCCAGCGCCGTGCTCGTCGAGCAGTCCAAGTCGGCCGCCAACGTGCTGCGCGCGAACGCCGAGCTGCTGGCGCGCGTGACCCGAGAGCAGGGTCGCCGGGCCATCGCCTCCCGCGTCGCGCAGAACTCCGTCGACAGCTTCCTGCGGACAGCTCCTGGTCAGCCCTTCGAGCTCGTCTTCGTCGACCCGCCATACGAGCTCGGCGAAGCGGAGCTCACCGGGGCGCTCGAGGCCCTGGTGCCGCACCTGGCACCGGAGGCGGTCGTCGTCGTCGAGCGGGGGTCGCGCTCCCCAGCTCCCACGGTGCCAGAGTCCTTCGAGCTGCTGCGCCGGAAGTCCTACGGCGAGACCATCGTCTTCAGCTACGAGGTGAGCCCCGTCGACGAGCCGGGGGCCGAGAAGTCCCAGGCGTAGGGGTCCCACCCGCGAGCGGCCCGGCCAGCGCCGTCGACGAGCACGGGGGGAACCGGTCCGTCCTCATGCGGGTGCACGCGGCCGATCGCCCGGAACCCCACCAGCAGCGGCGTCCCAGCCGGGAAGGTGGCGAGCAGGCCGTGATCCTCCCCGCCGACCACCACGAGGTCCACGGCTCGTGCGTGCAGCTCGGCGGTCCCGACCCCGGGCAGGGCGGCTCGCAGCGCCGCCTCGACCGCGGCGATGTCGACGGCGAGGGACGACGTCTCGACCTCGACGCGGACGCCGCTGGCCCTCGCCAGGCGCGAGGCGTCGAGGAGCAGGCCGTCGGACACATCCATCATGGCCGTCGCCCCGGCAGCTCGCGCGGCGAGGCCGAGGGAGGCGTCGATCGTCGGCGCGAGGTGCCAGTCGACGACTGAGCGCACGGCGTCGCCCCTCGACCGCAGGGCCTCGATTCCCTCGGCGAGCGCCTCCCCGCGCGCGTCCCTCGCGAGGGAGTAGAGCAGGGAGAGGCCCGCACCGCTGCGCCCCGCGGGGCCGCTGAGCGCCAGCACGTCGCCCGCCTTGGCACCCGATCGCCGCACCGGGTCGCCCCCGCGCAGGTCGCCGAAGGCGGTGATCGCGATCGTCAGCTGCTCGCTCGTCGACAGGTCGCCGCCGACCACGCCGCAGCCAGGGGCCATGTCGGCGAGGGCCGCCGCGAAGCCGTCCGCGAGCTCCTCGACCCAGGAGACCGGCGTCGAGGAGGGCAGCGCGAGCGCCACCGTGATCGCCGTCGGGGCAGCGCCCATCGCGGCGACATCCGCGAGGTTGGATGCGCACGCCTTGCGCGCCACATCGCGCGCCGTCGACCAGGCCGAGCGGAAATCGGGGCCCTCGATCATGAGATCCGTCGTGATGACGACCCGCCCATCGCCCGCCGTCAGCACCGCGGCGTCATCGCCAGCCCCGAGCACCGCGTCATCGGCTGCCGGGACCCGCGCGAGGATGCGCTGGAGCAGATCGGCCTCGCCGCACGCGCCGACCGTGAGCACGTCAGCGGGGGTTCGGCGGATGGCGTCGTCGGGAAGAGCAGGCACCCGCTCACGATAGCCTGGGAGCAAATGTCTCGAACCTTCCGCTCCGCCTCGCGCATCGGCTCCGCCGTGATCGCGACCGCCGCATCCGTCGTCCTGCTCACCGCCTGCAACAGCGCGAGCGTTCCCATGGAACCGGCTCCCGACGCGGCCGCCCCGGAGTGCGCCGAGGTCTCGGTCCGCCTGCCCTCGACGGTCGACGGGCTCGAGCTGCGCCTCACCAACGCGCAGGCGACGGGAGCCTGGGGCACCCCGGCCGGCGTGCTGCTCCGCTGCGGCGTTCCGACACCGGGGCCGACCTCCGAGCAGTGCGTCAGCCTGAGCGGTATCGACTGGATCGTCGACGACAGCCAGGCGCCCACCTACCGGTTCACGAGCTACGGCCGCACACCCGCCGTCGAGGTCGTCGTCGATTCGGACGTCGCATCGGGCACCACCGTGCTCGTCGACCTCGACGATGCCGTCTCGAGGCTGCCGAAGACCGGTGCCTGCGTCGGCGCCGACGACGTCCTCGGCTAGCACCACCCCGGAGAGCGCCGCCGAGCTGACTGCGGCCCCAGTGCCCCGGAGCACGACCAGCTCCCGCACGGCGGGCCTCCTAGCGCGTGAGGCGCGCCTCGCGGGCTGCGGCGTGCGCGCTCGCGACCTCGATGAGCTCGGTGATGAGCTGCGGGTAGCTCATGCCGCTCGCCTGCCAGCACTTCGGGAACATCGAGATGGGCGTGAAGCCCGGCATCGTGTTGATCTCGTTCACGACGAACCCGTCGTCCGTCAGGAAGAAGTCGACGCGGGCCAGGCCGGAGGCGCCGAGCGCCTCGAAGGCACGCACCCCGAGCTCCGCCATCTCCGCGAGCAGCTCGTCGCTCAGCTCGGCGGGGCACCGCAGCTCCACCCCGGAGTCATCGAGGTACTTCGCCTCGAAGTCGTAGAATTCCGCCTTCGTCATGACGATCTCGCCGGCGACCGAGGCGCGAGCCCGCTCCCCCGGCCGCGACTCGAGCACGGCGATCTCGACCTCGCGGCCCACGACCGCCGCCTCGACGAGCACGTGGTCGTCCTCCGCGAGGGCCGTCGTCATGGCGGCTGCGAACTCGTCGAGCGCGGCGACCTTGCTGACGCCGACGCTCGAGCCAGCGCGGGCGGGCTTGACGAACACCGGCAGCCCGAGCCGGTCGACGGTCTCTGCGGCCAGCGACGCACCCCGCGTGTCCCACTGGTGCTGCGAGATCGTGACGCCGTCGGCGACCTGCAGGCCCGCGTCCCTGAGCACGATCTTCGTGTAGTGCTTGTCCATGCCGACGCTCGCGGCGAGCACCGACGAGCCGACGAACGGCAGGCCGACGAGCTCGAGCATGCCCTGCACGGTGCCGTCCTCGCCGAAGGGGCCGTGGAGGATCGGGAACACCAGGTCGACCTCGCCGAGCGACGTGCGCTCGGTTCGCTCGGCTCCCGCCTCGGCACCGTGAGCGTCGCCCTCGACACGCGAGACCGTCACCTCGCGGTGCTTGGCCGAATCGGGCAGGTGGATGCGCGTGCCGTTGTCGACGACCTCCGGCAGGTTCTCGGGGTCGAGCGCGAACTTGTCGGCGTCGTCGTCCTCGAGCACCCAGGCGCCGTCGCGCGTGATACCGATGGGCAGCACCCGGTACTTCTCACGGTCGATAGCTCCGAGGACACCGCTCGCCGTCGCGCACGAGATGGCGTGCTCGCTCGAACGGCCGCCGAAGACGACGGCGATGAGCGGCCGCGCATCCCCAGCGGGGGTTGAGCTGGCGGAGGCGTTCAGCTGAGCTGTCGACATGAGGTTTCCTTCCACGAGCGACTCTTCGCTCACCGCACAAGGGTACGGGGTCGCCCAAGCGTGACCGCCGAGACCCGCCCCGCGAACCCACGTGCCCGACTGTCCAGGTTGCGTGACGAACGCACCCGGATGGGTCCACCGAGCCCCTGGCGGGCCGTCTGATCACGGAAGTTGGCCAGGCGCGAGCGGGAGGCTGGGGGCTGGGCGACGGGAGCGGGTGGGCTGGGGTACGGGGTCGCCCAAGCCGCACCGGGCGCTACTCGCCGCTCGGGCCCTCGTCGGTCGCGAGGTGGGGGGCGAGGTCGGCGGGGCTCATCCGGCCGTGGAGCACGTCGTCGATCTGCGTCGCGATGGGCATCTCCACGCCGTGGCGCTCGGCCAGCTCGAGGATCGCGCCGACGGAGCGAAGCCCCTCGGCGGTCTGCTGCATCTGGGCGACGACGTCGTCGTAGACGTAGCCCTGCCCGAGGAGGCGCCCGGCCGTGAAGTTGCGGGACAGGGGCGACTCGCAGGTCGCGATGAGGTCTCCCAGGCCCGCCAAGCCGATCATGGTGGACGCCTGCGCACCCATCGCGACGGCGAAGTCGGAGATCTCGGCGAGCCCGCGCGTCATCACGGACGCCTTCGTGTTCTCGCCGTAGCCGACGCCGTCGACGATGCCGACGGCGATGGCGATGAGGTTCTTGAGGACCCCACCGAACTCGGTGCCGACGACGTCCACGTTGACGAACGACCGGAGGTAGTCGTTGCGCGCGAGCTTCGCGACGCTGACGGCGGTGGCCTCGCTCGCCGATGCCACGACGATCGCCGTGGGCTGCTCTTTCGCGATCTCGAGCGCGATGTTGGGCCCGCTCGCGACAGCTACCCGTTCGGCCGGGATCTGCAGGACGCCCTCGAGCACCTCGCTCATGCGAAGCCCACTCGCCCGCTCGACGCCCTTCATGAGGCTCACGACGACCGCGTCGCCCTCGATGTGGGGGGCCAGCTGGGCGGAGAGCTCACGGGCGGTCTGCGCCGGCACCGACACGAAGACGAACTGCTGCCCGCGGACCGCCTCGACCAGGTCGGGCGTCGCGTGCAGGTTCCTCGGCAGGTCGATGCCGGGGAGGTAGCCCGTGTTCCGGTGCGACTCGTTGATCTCGTTCGCGACCTCGGTTCGGCGCGCCCAGAGGGTCACGTCGTGGCCCGCATCCGCGAGCACCTTCGCGAAGGTCGTGCCCCAGCTGCCGCTGCCGAGGACGACGGCACGCTGCGCCGAGCTCACGCTCCCCCCGCCTCTCGGGACGAGCCGCCCCGGTCCTGGGGGAACTTGCCGTGCTCGCTCTGGCCGTGCTTCGCGGGGTCGTACAGCTCAGCCGGAGCCTCTTCACCTCTGATGCCCTCGAGGAGACGGGTCACGTCGTGCATGACGAGCTCCGTGGCGCCCTTCATGGCGCTCGCGCTGTGCATACGTCCGGTGAACTCCGTGAGGCTCACCGGTTCGCCGACGTGCACCGTGATCTTCGTCCGCCATCCGAGCGTCGGCTTCTTCGCGTACCGCGGCAGGATGTTCTGCGCACCCCAGATCGCGGTCGGGTAGACGGGGATGTCGGCGCTCAGCGCGACCCTCGCCGCGCCGTTCTTGCCGCGCATCGGCCACAGGTTCGGCTCGCGGGTGAGGGTGCCCTCCGGGTAGATGATGACACCCTGCCCGAGCCTCGCGAGCTGCTGGGCGGACGCGATCGCGGCCTGGTTGGCGCCGCGCGCGTCGCGCGAGACGGGGATCTGCCCGCTCTTGCGGAGGATCCAGCCGAGTCCCTTGACGCGGAAGAGCCGGTCGGCGGCCATGAAGCGCGGCGCGCGGCCGAGCTTCCACACGGCCATCCCCATGAGGAGCGGATCGACCTCGCTGGTGTGGTTCGGGGCGACGATGAACGCGCCCCGCTCCGGCAGCGTGCCCTTGATCTCCCAGCGCATGATCGGCCAGCTCAGCGGAAAGGCGATCGCCGCGAGGAACCAGAAGATCGAGGGCTTGGTCTTCTCAGGCGATCCGCGCTTCCCAGCGGACACTCCTACGCCTCAACCGTGAAGTCGGCTCCGAGGGTCTCGAGCTTCGCGATGAAGTTCTCGTAGCCGCGCGCGATGATGCCGACGTTCGAGACCCGCGAGGTGCCCTCTGCCGCGAGCGCCGCGATGAGGTGGCTGAAGCCGCCGCGGAGGTCGGGGACCTCGATGTCGGCGGCCTTGAGCTTCGTCGGGCCGGAGATCACAGCCGAGTGCTGGAAGTTGCGCTGGCCGAAGCGGCACTCCTGGCTGCCGAGGCACTCGCGGTGCAGCTGGATGTCGCTGCCCATCTCGACGAGCGCGTCGACGAAGCCGAAGCGCTGCTCGTACACCGTCTCGTGCACGATCGAGACGCCGTGCGCCTGCGTCAGGGCCACGACGAGCGGCTGCTGCCAGTCGGTCATGAAGCCGGGGTGCACGTCGGTCTCGATGACGACGGGGCGCAGCTCGCCGCCCGGGTGGTAGAAGCGGATGCCGTCGTCGTGGATCTCGAACGCTCCGCCTGCCTTGCGGAACACGTTGAGGAACGTGAGCATCTCGGGCTGCTTGGCGCCGCCGACGAAGATGTCGCCGTGCGTGACGAGTGCCGCGGAGGCCCAGCTGGCTGCCTCGTTGCGGTCGAAGAGCGCCTTGTGGCTGTAGCCGCCGAGACGCTCGACACCCTCGATGCGGATGACGCGGTCGGCATCCACCGAGATGATGGCGCCCATCTTCTGCAGGATGTTGATGAGGTCCATGATCTCGGGCTCGATGGCCGCGTTGCGCAGCTCCGTGCGGCCGTCCGCGCGGACGGCGGTGAGCAGGACCTGCTCGGTGGCGCCCACCGAGGGGTACGGGAGCGTGACCTTGGCACCGTGGAGGCCCTCGGGGGCGCTCATGCGGATGCCGCTCGGGAGCTTCTCGATGACGGCGCCGAAGTTGCGGAGCACCTCGAGGTGGAAGTCGATGGGCCGGTCGCCGATGCGGCAGCCGCCGAGGTCGGGGATGAAGGCCTCGCCGAGGCGGTGCAGCAGCGGGCCGCAGAAGAGGATCGGGATGCGGCTGGAGCCGGCGTGCGCGTTGATCTCGGCCATGTGGGCCGTCTCGACGTTCGTCGGGTCGAGGCGAAGGTCGCCGGAGACCTCGTTGCGGTCGATCTTCACGCCGTGCAGCGTGAGGAGACCGGCGACGACGCGCACGTCGGAGATGTCCGGCACGTCGCGGAGGACGCTGACCTCCTCGCCGAGCAGCGCCGCGACCATGGCCTTGGTGACGAGGTTCTTCGCGCCACGCACCTCGATGCGACCCGAGAGCGGGCGTCCGCCGTTGAAGACGATGGTGTCGCCGGTCAGACCGACTGATGCGCCGGCGCGAGCCGAGTCGTTGGTGATCGTGTTCACTGAGTTGCACTCCCTGCGGTGGTGGACCTGCGGATCGGAAGAGTCCGCGGACGCCACGCCTCTCGGCGTGACTCAAAGGTGGAGATCGCGTGTTCGTCACGCAACGTCAACGAGATGTCGTCGAGCCCCTCGAGCAGACGCCATCTCGTGTAGTCGTCGATCTCGAACGTCGCCGTCATGTCTCCGACAGTAACGGTGTTCGTGGTGAGATCAACGACCGCAGTCGCACCCGGGGCCGCCTCGGCGGCGTCCCAGAGCTGTTCTACGAGGTGCTCGGCCAGCGTGGCGACAAGCAGTCCTTGCTTGCCGGCGTTGCCGAGGAAGATGTCGCCGAAGCGGGATCCGATGACGGCGCGGAAGCCGTAGTCCTTGAGCGCCCACACGGCGTGCTCCCGGGAGGAGCCGGTGCCGAAGTCCGGTCCGACGAGCAGGATGCGCGGGTCGTCCTGGTACTCGGGCCGGTTGAGCACGAAGTCAGGGTCCTGCCGCCAGCCGTTGAACAGCGCGTCCTCGTAGCCCGTCTTCGTGACGCGCTTGAGGTAGACGGCGGGCAGGATCTGGTCGGTGTCGACGTTGGAGCGGCGCAGCGGCACGGCGGCTCCCTCGATGCGGGTGATCTTCTCCATCAGACGGCCACCTCCTGCGGCGTTCGGGTGTCGGTGCTCGCGGCGGGCGCGGCGGGCTCGTCGAGATCAGACGGACTGGAGAGCGTACCCCGAACCGCGGTCGCAGCGGCGACGAGGGGCGACACGAGGTGCGTGCGTCCGCCCTTGCCCTGCCTGCCTTCGAAGTTGCGGTTGGAGGTGGACGCGCAGCGCTGCCCGGGCTCGAGCTGGTCCGGGTTCATGCCGAGGCACATCGAGCAGCCGGCGAAGCGCCATTCTGCGCCGAACTCGGTGATGATCTTGTCGAGGCCCTCGGCTTCCGCCTCGAGGCGCACGCGTGCCGAGCCTGGCACGACCATGACGCGGACGCCGTCGGCCTTCTGGCGGCCGCGGATGACGGAGGTGAAGGCACGGAGGTCTTCGATGCGGCTGTTGGTGCAGGAGCCCATGAAGACGACGTCCACGGGGATGCTCTTCATGGGTCGTCCGGCCTCGAGCGCCATGTACTCGAGCGCCCGCTCGGCGGCCTGGCGGTCGTTGGGGTCCGCGAAGTCGGACGGCTCCGGGACGACCCCGCTGAGGGAGATGCCCTGGCCCGGGTTGGTTCCCCACGTGACGAACGGCTCGAGGGTGTCGGCGTCGATGAAGACCTCGGCATCGAAGCTCGCGTCGTCGTCGGTCCTGAGGGTCCGCCAGTAGTCGACGGCAGCGTCCCAGTCGTCGCCGACCGGGGCGTGGTCGCGGCCTTCCAGGTAGGCGAAGGTCTTGTCGTCCGGGGCCACCATGCCGGCGCGAGCGCCCGCCTCGATGGACATGTTGCAGACGGTCATGCGGCCCTCCATGGAGAGCGCCTCGATGGCCGAGCCGCGGTACTCGAGCACGTAGCCGGCTCCGCCGCCCGTGCCGATCTTGGCGATGACGGCGAGGATGATGTCCTTCGCCGTGACGCCCTCCTTGAGCGTGCCGTCGACGTTGATGGCCATCGTCTTGAACGGCTTGATGGCGAGCGTCTGTGTGGCCAGCACATGCTCGACCTCGCTCGTGCCGATGCCGAACGCGATGGCTCCGAAGGCGCCGTGCGTCGACGTGTGGGAGTCGCCGCAGACGACCGTGATGCCCGGCTGCGTCAGCCCGAGCTGCGGCCCGACGACGTGCACGATGCCCTGCTCGGCGTCGCCCAGGGGGTGGAGCCGGATGCCGAACTCCTTGGCGTTGCGGCGCAGCGTCTCGATCTGGGTGCGGCTCGTCGTGTCCGCGATGCGGTTGAGGATATCGACCGTCGGCGTGTTGTGGTCTTCCGTCGCGATGGTGAGGTCGGGGCGCCGCACCGGGCGGCCCGCGACTCGCAGACCGTCGAAGGCCTGCGGGCTGGTGACCTCGTGCATGATGTGCAGGTCGATGTAGATGAGGTCGGGCGAGCCGTCTTCACCCTTCGCGACGAGGTGGTCTTCCCAGACCTTCTGGGCCAGGGTCCTCGGCTGCGACTGTGCCTCGTTCGTGCTGTCTTCCGTCTTCATGTTGCTTGCGTCTCCTCGCATCTGCTCAGGCGCCATCGACACCGCGACGGGATGCACCTGCGAAGTTAGGCCCCGTCGCGGCAGCAAAGGAGAAGCAGACCGGCAGACATGCGAACCATGCTAACACTGCGCCTTTCAGCGGGTTCTGGGCCGTGAGCTGCATCCGTTCGGGCACGCGGCTCCTGACTGGGCGAAGGCGAGGCGGCAGCTAGCTCCGGCGTATCGAGAGCCGGTATTCGCCCAGCTGCACGACGTCGCCTGAGCGGAGTTCCGCTGGGACTCCAGGCTCAACCGCGAGCGCACCGTGCGCATTCCCGCCGGGGAAGAGGGCGACGCCGTTCGTGGAGTTCAGGTCGTCGACGTAGAGGCGCTCGCCGTCGGCCCAGAAGCGAGCGTGCGTCTTCGACATGGTCTGCGTGATGTCGGGGACCGCGGAGACGGAGGCGTCGGGGAATCGATCCTGCGAGGGGTTTCGACCGATGACGACGGGCCCGTAGATGGGGACGCTGACGCCGTCGGCGAGGACGACCACCCACTCGGGCAGAGGCTGCTCGGCGCCGGCGCCAGGGGCGTCGTGGCCCGGCTGCTCGAGCCTCGCCTCGGAAGCAGGCGCCGCGCCGGTGAGCCCGGCCGGCGACTCGGGCGAGAGACCCGGCTGCGGGGTGCTGCCGAACGGGGCCGCGCTGGGGGCCGCGGACGGCACCGCGAGCTGGTCGCTCGTCGAGGGCGCTGCTGGCAGATGCGCCGCTCGCGCGTGGTCGGGAAGCGAGGGCTGCTGCGGGGAGAGCCTCGGCCGTGGCGCCGGCATCGGAGGAAGCGGGTACTCGTCGTCGAGCTCAGCGCGCAGCCAGTCGCCGGCTGGGGCTTCCTGCGCCCCGCCGTTCGCTGCCGACGGCGGCGACCATTCGGGCCGCCCCGACGTGTTCGCTGCCTCAGGCACGATCGCGCCCTGCCCGATCAGCCCGGGCGGCACCCCGATGAACCCAGAATGTTCCACGGGGCCATGATACGGGGCGCGGGGCGCGGCGGAACGTGAATCGTCCACGCAGACGGCGCCAGAAGCCGACGGAGCCCCTCGCCTCGGCGACGGCGGCGTCCGCGTCAGCCCACAGCGAGGCCAGGTCCGTGTCGCTCACGGGGTCGCCCCCGAACACGGCCCGGTCGCTTCGGTCGGCGAGCGGGACGAGCGAGGGATGCACGGCACCAGCGGTCTGGACCCGGGTCGCTCGGCGCGGAATCGGGTAGCCGAGCTCGGCGAAGCGGTCGATGCTGTCGCTCCACGCCCCCGCCGCCCGCTGGTCGGGGCTGCCCTCGCGCAGCCGCCGGCTCCGCCTCCTGCGCTTGAGGAGGGCGACGGCGAGCAGCGGGACGAGGAACAGCGCGAGCGGGACCGCGAGGGAGATCCCGAGCGTGAGCGCCCAAGCCGGCCACGTCTCCTCGTCGTCGGGTTCCTCCTCCTGTCGTCGCTCGTCGGCGCTCGTGAGGAGCTCGTCTGGCTTCTCCTGCGTCTGCGGGGGCTGACGGACCTGCGCCTTCGGCTTGGACTGCGGGTCGGTGGTCGTGTTGACGGGCACGTCGGTCTGCTCCGGCGTCGGGTCGAACGCGACCCAGCCGAAGCCCTCGAACGGCACCTCGACCCAGGCGGTGACATCGGACCCGCGCACCTCGGTGGTGCCGTCTGCCGAGATCTGCTCCGGCGCGTAGCCCATGACCACCCGGGCGGGGAACCCGAGCTGGCGCGCCATGATCGCCATCGCGGACGCGTACTGCTCCTGGTCGCCCACGAGGTAGCGGAGGTCGAAGAGCTCCTGCATGCGGTCGAGCCCGTGCCCGGCGCGCGATGGCACGGAGTCGCTCGCCGTGCCGTGGCTGAAGAAGCCCTCGGCGATGAGCGCGTTCTCGATGGCCTTGAGCTGCAGGTACGGGGAGGTCTCTCCGGCGATGTAGCTCTGCATCCGCTCGACGAGGGCGGCGGGCGCCGACGGCATCGCGGGATAGTCGAGGTCGAGGACTGCCGCATTGTCGAGCTGCCCCTCGACGGGGAGGTCCTGGACGAGCGCGGAGACCTGGTAGCTGTCGCCCTCGCGGAGCCCCGAGGTGATGAGCCCTCCCCCGGTTCTGGCGTTGTAGCGGAAGTCGCCGCTGCGGTCCGGCAGGCTGCCGCCTGCGAGGTTCACGTCGGTGGGGACGCCGACGCTCGGCAGCCAGATGTCGGAGTAGTCGCGGATCGTGACGTCGATCGATCGCTCGGAGGATGAGGTCACCAGCGGGTCGCTCGGGACGACTCGACCGGAGAGGTTGTAGCTGCCGGTCGAGGCGAGCGTCGCGGCGGGATCTGCGATCTGCCAGGACTTGCCCGAGTAGCTCTCGAGCGTCGCGAGGCGCAGCCGGTCTCCCCCTTCGAGGCCGGTCACGTCGAACAGCGTCGAGTCAGGTCTGAGCTTCGAGTACTCGCGGAATCCGGCGAGCGGGCTCGTGTGCGAGAGCGGATCGAACGGCGGCGTCACCTGCTCGCGCGCCACCACGCGCTGCTCGGCGACGGTCGCGGAGGCGACGTAGCCGCCCGCGGTCGTGATGACGGCGGCGACGAGGACGATCACGGCGGTGCCGAGCGCACGGGAGCGCGCGAGGGCCCGCCTCGCCTCGGTCGATGCGATGTTGCCGAGGCCGCGGCGCCAGCTGAGCCAGACGAGCGCGACGACGGCGAAGGCACCGCCGCGCAGCACGCCGGCGACGCTGTCCTCGGTGCCGACGAAGATGGCGCTCGCGAGGACCGCCAGGGGGCCGAGGAGCGCGAGGCTCGGAGGCCAGATCGCCCCAGGCCGCTTCGGGGCGACCCACAGCAGCAGCAGCATGGCGACGAGGGAGGTGACGGCCGCCGCGAAGTACGGGAGCACCGCGAGGTACGCGGGGGCGAGGAGCGGGGTGGAGAGCGTCACGGCGTCGCGCCAGGCGAAGACCGGGGCGCGGGCGAGGTCGGCGAGGGTCGAGAAGCTCGGCAGCACTCCTGCGAAGGCCGCCTCCGGCAACGCGAAGGCGGTGCCGAGCAGGAAGTAGGCAGCGGTGGCGACGAGGAGGGCGTTGAGCCGTGTCAGGTCGAGCCAGCGCGCGAGGACCGCTGATCCGATGCCGACGATCAGGCCGCCCGCGACCGCGAGCAGGAACCAGGCGCCGCCGAAGGCCGGAGCGAAGCCGAGCGAGGCGAGCAGCGTCAGGACCGCGATGACCACGGCGTCGATGAGGGTCCGCGAGTCCAGGCCAGGGCTGAGGTGTCCACGTGCCTCCTTGGCGCGTCCTGCCCGGCCCGGCCGTGGCCTGCCAGGCCGCGTCCTGCCCGGCCGCGTCCTGCCCCGTTCGGCCGGCCGTGGACCGGTCTCCCCGTCCAGGGTCCCGTCTGCCGCGGCCGCCGTCACGTGCGCACCCGCGTCTCGCGGACCAGGCGCGGTAGGTCGTCGAGCTCCGGCACCGTGCAGACGACGGTCTCGCGCAGCCGCGTGCGACTCGCGGGGTGCCCGATGGCGCAGCGGAAGACGACGAGGGTCACGTCCGCCGCGTAGACGGACTGCAGCTGCCCGAGCTGGGCGTCCGTCGTGGCGCTTCCGCAGACGAGGAACACGATGCTCGCCTGCGGGAGGCGCCTGACGCTGAGCGCGATGAAATCGCGGAGGGAGGGTGAGCTCGCCGTCCACGCCTCGAGCCTGCTGCTCCCATCGAGCATCGACGAGACCGCTCGGGTGGGCAGACGACCGCTCTGCGTGAGGGCGCTCACGGCGACGCCCGAGCGGATGAGCTCCTGCGTCAGGGACGCGAGCACCTCGACGCCGAGCTCGAACTCGTCTTCCGAGGCGTAGGCGGCGGCCTCGAGGGTCTGCAGCACGTTGGCCTGCGAGCGACGCGTCTCCTGGAACTGCCGGACCATGAGGAGACCCGTGCGTGCGCTGGTCCGCCAGTGGATGTTCCTCCGGTCGTCGCCGGACTCGTAGGGCCGCAGCGCGTGGAACGCGAGGTCGTCGTCGGTGATGCGCTCCCCCGTCACGCCCTCGAGGTCGCGGAGCAGCCCGGCGACCTGGGCGGTGAGGCGAACCGTCCGGGGATGCACGAACAGCTCGAGCACCCCGGTCCACCTGGTCGACCGCTCGAGGAGCCCGAGCGGGTCTCCGCGCAGCGACCTGGCAGGTCCGGCCTCGATGACGGCCCTGCGGCTGGTCGGCACGGCGAAGAGGTCCTCGTGCGTCTCGTCGGGCGCGAGCTGCGGGATGCTGAACTCGGCCGTCGCGTGCCCGACCGGCAGCGCGAGGCGGGTGGGCAGCACGCGGCGCTCGCCGAGGTTCGTGACCTGCAGCCGGCCGAGGGCCCGGTCGCCGACGCGCACTCGCCTGGGCTCGAGCTCGACCTGCACGCCGAAGCTCTCGCGTCCGATCGTGAAGGGCACCGCGGCGGCGAAGACCCCGACGAGGACGCCCCCGATGCCGATCAGCTCGAGCCAGCCGAAGGCGGTTCCGGCGACGAGGAGCACGACGCCGGCGACGAGCACGATCCACCCGAGCGGCGTGACGCACCTGATGGCGTCGCCGATCGTGAGGCGGTCGCGCTCGGCGGACTCGGCCTCAGCTTCGGTGGAGACGTGCCCCTCGGTCATCAGGCGGCTCGGTGCTGGGGAGGCTCGACCTCGATGAGGCAGCGGTCGATGACCTGATCCGGGGTCGTGCCGGAGAACTCCGCCTCGGGGTCGAGGATGAGCCGGTGCGCGAGCACGGGGTGCGCGAGGTCGCGCACGTCGTCGGGCACGACGTAGCGGCGACCGTGTGCGAGCGCCCAGGCCTTGACGGCGCGCGCGAGCGCGAGCGCGCCGCGGACGGAGACGCCGACGAGCACGTCGCGGTCGGCGCGCGTGGCGGTGACGATCTCCGAGACGTACGCCATGATCGACTCGTCGACGTGCACCTCGGCGGCGAGCTCCTGCATGACGACGACGTTCTCGGCGTGGAGGATGGCGGGCACGCTGTCGGCGCGCTGCCGGTTGCCCGCATCCATGAGCAGCCGCACGGTGCTCGCGTGGTCGGGGTAGCCGAGGGACGTCTTCATGAGGAAGCGGTCGAGCTGGGCCTCAGGGAGCTTGTAGGTGCCCGCCTGCTCGACGGGGTTCTGCGTGGCGATGACGAGGAACGGCACGGGAACGGGATGCGGGGTGCCGTCGACCGTGACTCGCCCCTCCTCCATCACCTCGAGGAGGGCGGACTGGGTCTTCGGCGAGGCGCGGTTGATCTCGTCGGCGAGCACGATCGAGGCGAAGATCGGGCCGGGGTGGAACTCGAAGGCGCGCGTGCCCTGATCGAAGATCGTCACGCCAGTGACGTCGGAGGGCAGCAGGTCGGGGGTGAACTGCACGCGGCTGTTGCTGCCGTCGATGGTCTTCGCGAGCGCCTTGGCGAGCACCGTCTTGCCGGTGCCAGGCACGTCCTCGAGGAGGAGGTGGCCCTGGCTGAAGAGGGTCGTGAGCGTGAGCTCGACGACGTGCCGCTTGCCGACGACGGCCTGCTCGATGTTGGTCGTCAGGCGCTCGAAGGCGTCCTTGAACCAGGCGGCCTGCTCTTCGGTCACGGTCATGCTGACTCCTCTTCGCGACGCTCGTGCGCGCCGGTTCTCTCGATTGTCTGCTCGACCACCGACATCGTTGCTACCACGAGTCGAGGGGCTTCTGGCTTCTGGCGACTTCCGCACCGTTCAGGTACACGACCACCGTGTACCCGCCGAGGCTGCCCCGGCACTTCTCGAGCACAGTGCCCGACTCGCCGTTGATCGCGGCCCCGCTCACGTTCGTCTGCGTGCCGACGAGCTTGTCCTCGCCGGACTTCGCCGTGCTGTAGCACTCGACGGTGTAGGGCACGTCGGAGAAGTCCTGGCCCTTGATGACGAAGCTGCGGACCTCGTCGGGCTTGCCAGGCACCTTCTTGCCGCCGATGACCTCGACGCTCATGCGCGCCGTGTAGTGCAGGTAGCCGGTGACCTGGTCTGTCGAGGTGGAGACGCCGGCCTCGTTCTTCGCGGCGACCGAGACCTTCACGGGCGTGGAGGAGGACTTCGGCACCTGGATGCCCGTGATGGCGAACGAGAGCTGCGTCGCGGGCACGCTCGTGGTGCTCGGCGCCTCCGTGCCGACCTGCACGGTCACGTCGTAGCCGCTGAGACCGCCACCGCTCGCGGTCGGTGCCGACCACTCCGCGGTGAGGGTGCCGGTGAGCTCCCCCGGCGGAGTCTGGCCGTCGGCGACCTTCAGATTCTGCGGGGCCTGCGGGAGGGTGATGGGCTTGGCGCTGGTCGAGCTCGCGGGGAGCCCGTAGCCGAGGGAGTTCAGGGCCCGGACCGTCGCCGTGTAGTCGTTGCCCGGGACGAGGCCGTCGTCTTCCGTGAACGTGACGCTGTAGACGTCGCCGGCCGTCGTTTTGGTGAAGACCGCACCGCCGCCCGCGAGCGTCACCTCGTATTCGGTGATCTCCGGCCCGTTGGAGACGGCGCCAGACCAGTTCACGGCGAGCGTCCCAAGGGCGCCGCCCTTCTCGAGCGACACGTCGCCCGGGGCGCCTGGGACGTCCTGGACCTCGACGGTCGCGAGCCCGGTCGTCTCGCGCAGCGGGTCGCCCGTCTGGTCTCCGATGCGGTAGCTGATGGTGATGGTGCCGATGAAGTTCGTCGCCGGCACCACCCGCACCTGCCCGTCGACGCGCGAGACGGCCGCTTCGGTGGCGGAGCCTGCGACCTCGCTCGCGGAGATGAGCGTCAGCGGGGACTCGGGGAACGGGTTGAAGTCGTTGGCGGTGACGTCGACCAGGACGGGCCCGTTGCGGCGGGCCAGCTGCTCGTCCGGCACGGCGCGCGGCAGCGGCTTGGAGGTGGAGACGACGGTCACCGTGACGGTTCCGGTCTGCACGAAGTCGCGGAAGGTGTAGGTGACCGTGTACTTGGCGACGGTGCCGACCTTCGCGTCCACCCCGGCGGCGACCTTGACGGTGCTGCCGTCGAGACTCGACTGCAGCTCCCCCGTGCCGCCGGTGAGCTTCGAGAACTCCACCTGGGGGACGACGTCCTTGTTCGGGTGGCCGGTGGCGGTGCGGAGGTCGAAGCTCTGCTCGGTGCCCTGCTCGACGGTGAGCTGGGGCGCGACGAAGGTCGGTGCGACGTCGTAGAAGTCGGGGTCGCCGACCGTGATCGGGACGCGGATGGTCGCGATGCCGGCGTTCTGGTCGTCGGCGCTCTCCGCATCGCTCACCTGGAAGGTGATGGATGCCGGCCCGCGGAAGCCGGGCTTCGGGGTGAACTTCAGCCTGGTGTCGCTCTCCACGAGCGGGCTGCCGTCGGCCTGCTCGGCCCACACCTGCTCGGGGTTGATGAGCGAGACGCGGTTGCCGGACGGGGCGCGCACGAGGTCGTTGACGTCCCACGAGATCGACTCCCCGACCTTCGCATTCTGGGCGGGCAGGTCAGGGATGAGGAACGGGGACTGGCGCTTGGACTCCTCCGTGATGAGGGCTGGCACCATGATGAAGCCCGCCGCGGTGAGCCCCGTGTCCTCGGCGGTGAGCCGGTAGACGACGATCTGCCTGGCGTCGCTGAGGGAGACCGTGACCCGTCCGTCCTCCTCGACCGTCGCGGCTCCCGCGCCGGCCCCCGCCAGATCGACCGCGAGCTCGCTGACTCTCCCGCCAGGGTTGGTGGCGCCGTCTCGCACGTTGATGCTGAGCGTCTCGGCGCCGGCGAAGTCGTCGAGGCGCACCACGTGGTCGACCGCAGTCGGGGGAAGCGTTGGCGCATCCGCATTGATCGTGACGTGGATGAACGCGGCATCCTGCCCACCCTGGCCGTTGATGATCGTGTACGGCACGGAGATGAACTCGCCATCGCTCGGCACCGTGATGATGACCGAGTCGCCGTCGACCTCGGCCTCGAGGCTCGGGTCGACGCCGACGAGCTCTGGCACGACCTCGAGCGTGTAGCCGTTCGGATCGGAGTCGTTCTTCAGCACGGGGACCGCGATGCGCAGGCCCGGCTTGGCGCGCACGTTGTCGTCGACCGCGATCGGGGGCGCTGTCGCGGCGGGACGGGCGACGACGCCGACCCTGATCGTGCCCTCGGCGCGCTGGCCGTACCCGTCGACGACCTCGTACCGCAGCACGTCGGTGCCCGTGGCTCCAGGGAACGCCTCGTAGACGAAGGAAGTCTGTGTGAGCTCGCTCACGGAGCCGAGCGTCGGAACGTCGACGAGCTGCGTGAGCTCGACCGAGTCGCCGTCCGGGTCGATGCCGTCGAGCGGCACCTCGATGCGCACGCTCGCGCCCTCGAAGACCCTGGCGGTGTCGACGCCGGGGGCCGGGGGCCGGTTGCTCGACTCGTCGGGCGCCGTCACCTGGAAGGACACGGTCGCCCCCGCCTGCTCGCCGTGCTCGTCGACGACGGTGTAGCCGAGCGAGTAGGTGCCGGGCTCGGACGGGGCCTGGAGGCGGACGTCGTCGCCGGAGACGAAGGCGTAGCCGTCTCCGACCTGCACGGTGCTGAGGGCGGGCGAGAGGGACATCTGCGCCTCGTCCGGGTGGGAGTCGTTCTCGAGCACGGAGACGCTCGTGTAGTCGCCGGCGCGCACGCGCCTCGTGTCGTCGACGGCGACGGGCGGCTCGTGCGTCACGGCGGGCTCGACCGGGACGACGACGATGTAGCCGACCGACGTCGATGCGCCGTCGGTGATCGTGTACGGGAGCTCGATGGTCTGCTGGATCGCGGACTGCGAGGAGAGGCGCACGATCGTGTTGTCGATGAGCTCGACGGCGAGGCCTGCCGTGCGGGCCTCGTCGGTGGTCTCCACGCTCTGCACGGACAGCACGCCCGTTCCGGTGGACACGTCGTTGCCGAGCACGTCCACGACGTTCGACTGGCCAGGGCGGAGGTAGGCGAGGTCGCGCACCGCGGTCACCTGCGCCACGCCCTCGACGGGCTCCTCGACGTCGAAGCGGATGATGCCGACCGACGTGGCCGCCCCCGCCGAGACCGTGTACTGCACGTACGCGGTCATGGCGCTCGCCGAGGTGAAGGTGACGGTGCCGAGGTCGGGGTTGAAGCTCGCGCCCCCCGTGCTGGTGCCGAGCTCGGCGATCTCGACGAGCTCGAGCGCCTGACCGTTGGGCGAGAGGTCGTTCACGAGCGGCTGTGCCGTGATGGAGTCGCCGACCACTCCGCGCGCGAAGTCCGGCGTGCCGATCGGCCCGAGCGTGCCGGGCGCCTCGACGCGGATGCGCAGCTCGCCGGCCACCTGCGCGGTGCCGTCCGAGACGAGGTACGGCACGACCCGCTCCCCCAGCTCTGCGCTGACGGCGGTGAAGGTGAGGCGTCCGTCCGGTGTGAAGCTGACGGTGTCGCCCACGGGAGCGGTGGCCCCCTGGAGGAAGACGGGGTCGCCCTCCGGGTCCGTCCAGTCGGGCATCACGTTGTAGGAGATCTTCTGGCCAGCCTCGACCGCCACGGCGCTCGCGCGGTTCGTCGTCGGGGCCTGGTTCTCCGCGTCGGCCGGCTGGATGCGGATCGTGACCCGTGCCTCCGCCACGCCGCCGGGCCTGCCGTCCGAGGCCGTGTACGTGAGCGTCTGCTCGCCGGACGCGCCCTCCGTGGCGCGGAACTGCAGGGCCCGGCCGTCGTCGATGACCCGCAGCTCGCCGAACGATGGCGGCGGGTCGGCGGAGAGGCTGGTGATCGTGAGGATGTCGCCGTCGACGTCCGAGTCGTTGTCGAGGACCGTGAGGTAGGCGGTCGATCCGGCACGGACCCCGTAGGAGTCGTCGACGAGCTCCGGCGGGGTGTTCTCCTCGCCTCGCTCGGCGAGGGTCGCCTCGAACGATTCCTCGGTGGCCTCGTTCTCGCCCTCCGTGCCGTCGGTGTCCTCCGGCGGGACGAGCTCGTTCCAGTTCTCGACCAGGCGCATGTTCTCCTGCGGCAGCCACACCTGGCCCGTGGCGACGTCGTTGAGTGCGACGACGTTGCGGTTGACGCGGTAGAGGAGCTCGCCGAGGGGCGGCGTCGACATGGACTGCACGCTCGGCTGCTCGTCACCGCACGCGACCATCGTGACGGCCGCCTGCGCCCAGGCGGCGTGCGCGCAGCCCGCGACCACGGCGGGGCGCGCCGTGCCCTGGTCGGTCGCCAGCGAGCCATCGATGCCCGCCGGGAGCGCAACGGCCTCGCCACCGCCGAGCGGCACGCGCAGGATCCCGTCGCCGGTCGCGAACACCACATCGGGGGATGCCGCGCCCTGGAGCTGCACGCGCAGCGCGCTCTCCTGCACCTCACGGGCCTGCCCGTCGACGAGGAGCGCACGTGCGGCGGTGTCGAACACCACCGGCTGCTCGCCGACGGCAGTGAACTCGTAGTCGACGGGGGCTCCCGCGAGCGGCTCCCAGAGCTGCTCGCCGCCGATGCCCTCCATGCGCAGGATCTGCTGCTGCTCCGGTGCGACGGCGAGCACCGTGCCGAGCGAGGTCACGAGGACCTGGGCGTCGGCGCCGAGCTCCGCCACGGGCTCCGCGGTCGCGGCGTCGAACGCGAGCGGCTGCGTGGCGTCGACGAGCCAGAGCCGTCCCGTCGCCGGGTCGAGGAGCGCCAGGACGCCGCCGCCGTAGGAGCTCCGACTGCCCGCGGGCGTCAGGATGCTCTCGCGCAGGTCGGTGAGCGCGGGGTCGACGCGGCCGAGCGAGCCGCTGGTCTGGTCGTGCAGGAAGACGGTGTCGCCGTCCTGCAGGATGCCGACATCCGCCGTCACGAGGCTCACGCTCGCGTCGAGCTCCTGGATCTGCGCGTTGAGGCGGCCCGCTCGGAGGTCCGAGCTGTTCGACACCCAGACGTCGCTGCTCTCCAGTTCGACCTCGGCCGCGGGAAATCCCTCGTGCAGGAGGGCGAAGAGCAGGGGCGTGCCGATGAGGAGCGCCATGACCAGCGCCATCGCCAGCTGTCGGCGGCTTCGCGGGGTCGGCGCTGTTCGGCGCATGCGTACCCACCCCCAGCAGAGCTCGTCAGTGCCTCACCTCGGAGCGCACGAGACTTCATTGTGCACGAGGACCCGATGCCAGCGCGACAGGGAGTGCTGCCCGTGGCCCGGCGAGTGCGGCGCCGTGCGCCTGTCCGCCGAGTGCCGTCAGCGGCGGTCGAGCGTGTCCAGGTCGTCCGGCGTCACCAGGCGAGTCGAGATGGCGTACTCGACGAGACGTGCTCGCCGGTTCGAGGCGAGCTTGCTGCGGCCGCCGCGCAGCCCCGAGACGCCGAACTTGTCGAGCTTGTCGCACACGTTGTCGAGCTTGCGGTTGAACGTCGGGAGCGTCCAGCCGAGGCGAGCCGCGGCATCCGCCGAGCTCGGGATGACCCCGCGACCCGGGACGGCGTTGCGCAGGACGTCTTCCGCGAGGGCGAGGATCAGCTCGCGCTGCGACTCGGTGAGGTGGATGACCGCCTGCGTCGTGTTGCCGGACGGCGACATGTTCACGTGGGAAGTGTTGTAGAAGTCGGACGCGGAGTGGATCGCGAAGTCGTAGGTCGTCGATCCCGCCGTGAACATGACCTGCATGTGCTGGAACACGACCGGGAGCTTGGCGCCAGGCGAGAGCCACGACTGCACCTGGCCGGAGTCGTCCGTGACCGTCGCGGAGAGCACGGAGCCGACGTTCGAGAGCCACCACATGCCGAACTCCGCCTGCAGCACCAGGAACTGGCGGTGCAGGTACGGGTTCTCGTCGATCACGAGGTCGGCGTCTCGGCCGATCGTGAAGGGCTCAGCCGGGTTCAGCTCGTACCACTCGCCGACGAACTCGACGCGGAGCGGCCCGAGCGGGGGCACCTGGCTCACGATTCGCTCATCGGAATCCGGAATCTCGATGGACTCTTCCGGAGCCTCGTTCGCTTCCGCGGCCGAGGTGTACTTGCTCTCACTCATGACACCATCATGGCGGATCGGCGAGGTCATTGCGGATAGCAGACTTCGAGCGGCTCGGAGCTGACCTTCCCTCCACGGCGGATCTCGACCTCGATGCACGTCACGGCGCCGTCCTGCACGTTGGGGATGACGACCGAGGTCTCACTTGTCGTCGCCCCTTCCTTGCCGCCCTCGCCGAGCCTCCAGTAGTAGACGTCGCCCGGCTGCGGGTCGGGGTTCGACCAGGAGAAGGTGACGGATCCGTCGGGGCTCCGGACGGCGACGGGGGCGACGAGCACCGGGGGGAAGCCGCCGGACTGGATGGAGACGGGGGTCGTCGTCGCACGTCCGATCTCCTCGTCTGCGGGGGCGAGCATCCAGGAGATCGCCGCGACGATGCCGATCGCGAGCACGAGTCCTCCGGCGATGACGCCGACGAGCCCGTTCCTGGAGAGCTTCCTCGACGAGGCGGCGGCGTTCGCCGCGCGCTCGCGCGCCAGCTCGTCTGCCCTCGACGCTGGCGCGTCGATCGTGCTCCCGGATGCCTCTCCGAACGTTCGAGCGGGCGCGGCGGCCACGGCGTCCGTGCGAGCGGGGGTCGTGATGGGGCGAGCCGTCGTCGGACCCGAGTCGTCGCTCGGTGCTGCCCCGGTGTGCTCCGTCCCGCGGGGCCGCCTGCCGGTTCGGGGTCCGCTGGCCGTCTCGTACCTCGCGGCGAACCCGCCCCGGGACTGCTGAGCCGCGACCCTGACCACGGCGCGCGCCGAGGTCAGCTCGGCCTTGCTGGCGCGGGCCCCCTCGTGCACCTGGGCGTTGATGAGGGAGACGGGCCGCAGGCTCGTGGCGTCCGCATCGCCGCCGCCGGTCGCGGCCGTCGCCGAGATCGTCATGTTGGGCACGTCGATCGCCGTCGGGGCGTAGTTGAGCTCCAGCTCGACGCGCTGCAGCGCGTAGGCGAACTCGACCGCGCTCTGGTACCGGTGGGCTGGGTTGCGGGCCATGGCCTTGTGGAGCACGCTCACGAGCGACCGGGGCACGTCGCCGCGGAGGATCGGCGAGATGGCGCCGCGCTCGATGCGGGAGATGAGGTCGAGCGTCGTGTTGCGCTCACCGGGGCGCTCGAAGGGAGTGTGGCCGGCGACGAGCGAGTAGACGGTCGCGCCCAGCGAGAACACCTCGCTGCGCACGTCGGGCTTGGGCTCGTCCTCGAACATCTCCGGCGGCGACCATGGCACGGACAGGCCGCCACCACCAGTGGGGGGCGCCTCGACGAGGTCGTCCGCCTCTGCGAGCTCGTCGTCGACGGCGGACGAGATGCCGAAATCGGTGAGGGCGGGCCAGCCGAAGTCGTTCGTGAGGATGTTCGCCGGCTTCACGTCACGGTGCAGGATGCCGACGGTGTGCGCCGTCGCGACGGCGCTGGAGATGCGCACGCCCGTGCGCAGCGCCTCCTCGACGGGGATCTGCTCGCGCTTGTAGCGATCCGAGAGGCTGAGCCCGGACGCGTACTCCATGACGAAGTAGGGACGCCCGTCGCCGGCCACATCCGCCTGGAAGATCGTGACGATGTACGGGTGCGACGACATCTGCGCCATCAGGTTGGCCTCGCCGATGAACGCCTGCCTGCTGGTCTCGCCGAGGTCGTCGCCGCCGAGGAGCACCTTCACGGCGACGAGGCGCCTCGGGAACTGCTGCTCATACAGGAAGACGTCGGAGAACCCGCCGGAACCTAAGTGCTTTCGGTAGAGGTAGCCAGGGATCTCGGGCGGCTCGGCTGGGGATCGTCGCTGCCCTGCCATGGCTAGCGCCTCGCCGTCATGGCGAGGTTCCGCACAGTGAGGAACACCCCGCTTCCGAGGTCGATGACCGTGTCCGGCATGACCGCGGTCGGCTCCCCCGCTCGCAGGCGCTGCGGGCCGCGTCCGGGCATGACGACGTCGGTGCCGTTGCGGGAGTGGAGGTCGGTGACGACGATGACGCCGCCCTCGACGGTGAGGAGCACGTGGTTGCGTGAGATGTCGGTGGCGCCGGTCAGCTTGACGTGGCGAGGCAGGACGCCGCCCGTCTGCTCCGCGCCCATGCTGGGCGCCCTTCCGAGCACGAGCGGACCCGCCAGATCGACGGTGGCACCCGTGGACAGCTCGACGATGTACGACGCCTCTCCCCCGCTGGCGCGCTGCTCTGGCGGGTTCTGCTCAGGCGGGTTCTGCTCAGCTGACGAGTCCGGTGAGACGTCGACGGCGCGCTGATGCCGCCGCTGGTCGGCGGCGTGGGCGGTGAGGGAGGCGAGGTCCTTCTCCGGGCGCGTCTCGGAGGAGAGCGCCTGGACGAGCACGGTGTCAGCGAGGTCTCCGCCACGCGGGGCGGACTCGTGGCGGTGGGCGTCGTCGACGCGGAGGTCTCGGAGGGAGCCGCCGACGATCGTGAGGCCGTCGTGCTCCCCGACCTCGTCGAGCGCCGCCGGGGCCTCGAGCACCTCGGAGGCCGGAGGGGTCGAGTGGGCCGCAGGCTGCTGGGCGCTGCCGTCCCGGAACTCCTGGCGTGCGGCGCTGCGCGCTGAGGCCTCCTGGCGGATGCGGCTCGCCTCGGCGCTCAGGATCGTGCGGCCGTCGTGCTCCCCGACCTGATCCGCAGTGACCTCCGGGTCGAGGATCGGCACGGGGAAGGTCTGGACGTCACGGATCGGTGACTGGTCGAGGATCGGCAGCTCGTCGCGGTCGAGTCGCGGCGCATCGACGCCGTCGTCGGAGCCGGAGTCGGAGTCGGAGTCGGAGCCGGGTGTCGTCGTGGCCTCGGGCGGCAGGTCGAGGATGGTCGCTTCGGAGATGGCGTCGCTGCTGTGCCCGCTGTCGCCGATGTGCCCGCTGTCTTCGCCATCGAGGCTTGAAGCCGCGTCTGTGTCCGGACCGTCCGGGCCGTCCGGACCGTCCGGACCATCGGAGCTGTCCGGACCGTGGGTGCCGCGCGACTCGAGGGCCCGCGAGTGCAGGTTCGGCGTGTCGAGATCCGGGTCTGGGGCGACGACCGTCTCCGGTCCCACGCCCACGGGGGCGCGCGTCTCGGAGATCTCCTCGTCGCAGGCGGCGAAGAGCAGCTGGATCGGGACCTGGTCGAGTCCCCGCCGATCGTTCTCCACCGTGACCTCGACGCCTCGCGCCGACGGCAGGAGCACCTCGACCCACGTCGATGCCTCCCCCGCGCTGATGACGGCCGGTCGGATGCCGACGTGCGGTGCGCTCGGCAGCTCCTCGACGCGGAGGGGGCCTCGCGCGAAGACACGCAGCCCGTTGCCCTCGCGCGTCAGGTAGACGAATGGGGCGACCTCGCTGAGCGGTCCTGTGCCGATGATGGCGGCGAAGACCTTGTCGAGGGAGAGGGCACCGTCGGCGAACGCGAGGCGTGCGGCCCCGATGGTCCCGGTCCCCTCGCGGGCGCCACGAGACTCGGCGCTCGCATCCGCGGGGGTCGACTCCGCAGGATGCGATGGGGCAGACGGGCGCACCAGAAGAAGGGCATGTCGACGCTGGCGGAAGACCACCGGGGCTTCTGCCTCGACCTCGTGGGGTGCCTCGGTCATGGTTACCTCGGCGTCGTGTCTTCGAAGGTGTCGTCTGCGGCCGGGGCTGCGATCGGCCCCGTCGTGACGGGCGGGGTCGCCGATGCCTGATCGGCGTTCGCGTACTCGGAGTCGATGACGACGACGCTCACGTTGTCTCGTCCGCCGACCTCGACGGCCGTCTGCACGAGCGTCTCCGCGAGGGTCAGCTCCGGTTCCGGATCGGAGTGGTACTCGAGCATGACCTGCGAGATCTGCTCGTCGCTGAGCTCCTTCGTGAGTCCGTCGGAGCAGACGAGGAAGACCTGATGGCCGTGCACGGGCATGAGCCAGATGTCGGCCTCGACGTCGCTCTCGGAGCCGACCGCCCGCGTGATGACGTTCCGGTCGGGGTGGATGAGCGCATCCGCTGCCGAGATGAGGCCCATGGCCACCATCTCCTGCACGGCGGAGTGGTCGACGGTCACCTGCACGAGCGCGCGACCGTTCCAGCCGTACACGCGGGAGTCGCCGACGTTGAAGATCATCCAGTGCAGCAGCTCGGCGCCGAGGTCGGCGAGGTCGACGAGGGCGATGCCGGACAGCGTGGTTCCCGCCACGGCGCCTGGCCCGTCGGCTTCGGTCACGAGGTCCTGCACGGCACGGTTGGCGCGGTCGATGGTGCGCAGCACGCGGTCCGGGGTTGCCGGCTCCTCGACCTGGAACTCCTCGTCGAAGGTCGCGACGACGGTCTGGCTCGCGCGGTCGCCGTAGGCGTGACCGCCCATTCCATCTGCGACGAAGAAGACGGGCATGCGCGCCAGCACGGAGTCCTCGTTCACCTGGCGCACGCTTCCGACGTCGCTGGCGGCGCTCACGCGCAGCGCGACGGCTTCCTCCGCGCGTGCGTACGACGAAGCCAGTTCAGTATTCACAAATAGCACCTCTGGAACTCTGCCCGGGTGGCCTGCCCCGAAGGCACACCTTGTACGCGTAGATCGCGCGTGCGTCCATTGTGGCATTGCGGCGGCGCTGCTGCGAGACCGGCCCGCGACACCGTCGGACTCTCACACCCCGTCCAGGATCGTGCCGAGCCGGTCGAGGCGGATGCGGCGCGTCACGCCGAGCCGTCCCAGGAAGCGCTCATCGTGGCTCACGACGAGCAGCGCGCCACGGTAGTCGCGCAGCGCGTCGACGAGCTGCGCCGTCGACTCCCGGTCGAGGTTGTTCGTGGGCTCGTCGAACAGCAGGAGCTGCGCGGGCGGGGTGGCGAGCAGCAGACGCACGAGGGAGACCCGGAAGCGCTCGCCGCCCGAGAGCGAGGAGACGGGCCGCTCGACGACGGCGCCTCGCAGCAGGAACCGCGCGAGCTGGGCGCGGAGCTCCTGGGCGGCGGTCTCGGGGGCGGAGCGCTGCACGTTCTCGAGGACGCTCGCGTCGTCGTCCAGCCCGTCGAGGCGCTGGCGCAGGTATCCGACTCGGCTCGTGGACGCCGTGACCCAGGCTCCCCCTCGGGTCTCGATGCGCTCGCCGCCGGCTCCGGATCCGGATCCGTTCACCCCGAGCGACTGCGCCGACGCGGCGATCGCGTCGAGGAGCGTGGTCTTGCCGGAGCCGTTCGCTCCCGTCAGGGCGATGCGCTCCGGGCCCATGATGACCAGCCGCCCGGCGGCCTCGGGCCGCGCGGGTTCGGGCCGCGCAGGCTCGGGCCGGGCAGGCTCAGCGTGCGCCGGGCCGGGCTGCGTCGGTTCGGCGCGCGCGGGGTCAGCGCGTGCCGCTGCCAGCTCAAGCGTCACGAGGCGGCGGGAGGTCGCGACATCCGGGTCCGGGAGGTGGATGCGGATGCTCGCGTCGTCCCGAACTCGCCCCTCGGCGAGCTCCACCGCCGCCTCGGCCCCCGCGAGGCGGGAGTCGTGCTGGCTCCGGAGCCTGCCGGCGGAGACCTGGGCTCGCGCCTTCTGCCCGTTGAGGAGGATCTTGGGCGCGCGCTTGTTGGCCTGCGCCTTCTTCCCCGCGCGCAGGCTGCTCGCGATCTTCGCCTCGGCTTCGCGCCGATCGCGCTGCTCTGACCTCAGGGCGCTCTCCGCGGATCGGAGCGCCTGCGCGGCCGCCGCCTGCTCGCGCTCGAGCTGCAGCAGGTAGGCGCTGTACCCGCCGCCGGTCACCGCCAGCTCACCGCCCCTCACCTCGGCGATCTGGTCGACGTGCTCGAGCAGCTCCTCGTCGTGGCTCGCGATGACCAGCGTGCCTCGCCATGATTCGACGAGCGCCGCGAGGCGGTGTCGCGCATCCCGGTCGAGATTGTTGCTCGGCTCGTCCAGCAGCACGATGGGCGCCCTGCCGAGGCGGAGCCCGGCGATGGCGACGAGCATCGCCTCGCCGCCGGAGAGGCCGCCGAGGGTGCGCGTGAGCATCTCCTCGTCGAGCCCTATGGCGCGCAGCTCGGCCGCGGCGAGCGTCTCGATGTCCCAGTCGTCTCCGAGCACGTCGTAGTCGGCGGGGTCGACGGAGCCGCCCTCGATGGCGCGGAGGGCGGCGATCTTGCGATCGACGCCGAGGAGCGCGGCGACGGGAAGCTCCGTGTCGAGGGTCAGCTGCTGCGGCAGGTAGGCCACGTCCGCATCAGCTCGGACCGCGCCTCCCGTCGGCGCCAGCTCCCCCGCGAGCAGGCGCAGCAGCGTCGACTTGCCGCTGCCGTTGCGGCCCACGAGGCCGGTTCGGCCCGGCGGGAAGGCCCCGGTGAGCGCATCGATGGCCGGGGACCCGTCCGGCCAGCTCAGGCTGAGGCGGTCGAACGAGAGTGGGTGGTTGTTCTTCGGTGTCGTCTGAGACACGGTGCTCCCTGAAGGTTCAGTGCGCGCACTGACACCGGGAGCCTCAGGAGGTGGGTTCGACGGGCGTCAGCGCACAGCGTGCGGTGCGGGGGCGTCGAGAGTCTTCACCGGCCTGCCGATCTTCGGGGACAAGAACGCGAAGACTTTAGCACTGGACGCCGAGAACCGTTCGAATTCCCGAGAGCACAGCCGGGGCGCACAGACCCGGTGACGCACACAGAGCCAGGCCGGAATGTACAGAGCCCGGCCGGAATGCACGAAGCCCGGTGCGAGAGAATTCTCGAACCGGGCTTGTGTTGGTGATCCCAGCGGGATTCGAACCCGCGCTGCCGCCGTGAGAGGGCGGTGTCCTAGGCCGCTAAACGATGGGACCGTTTTGGCAACTCGGATATTCTGGCACACCGAGGAACGGCAAAGCAAATCGGGTTTTCGGAGTCGGCGCGTCGCCCGCCATTCCGGGCCACGACTCGGGCCACGCGCCAGCCGCGCTGCAGGCCGTCCTGCCGGTCGATGATCCGTGGAACGGGCCACCCGTCGAGGAGTCCGTCAGTCACGAGTTGCTAGCGTTGCACTTCGTCTGGGCCTGCACGGGGCCGCCGCCACCAAGGGGGAACATGCGCCTCACCAAGCTCGAGCACGCCGCACTCTCGATCGAGAAGAGCGGCTCGCGTCTCTTCATCGACCCGGGCAAGTTCACGACCCCGATCACTGAGGCGGCCGGGACGGTCGCCATCGTCATCACGCACGAGCACGACGACCACTGGACGCCGGAGCAGCTGACGCGCATCCTGTCCCGGAATCCGAGGACGCCCATCTTCACCACGCCGTCCGCGGCGGAAAAGATCATCGCTGCAGACCTCCCCGACATCGGCGAGGTCATCGACGTCGCTGCCGGGGAATCGGTGCTGGTCGGGGGCTTCGACCTGCAGTTCTTCGGCGGCGAGCACGCCATCATCCACAGCTCGATCCCCCGCATCGAGAACATCGGCGTGCTCGTGGAACGAGGCGCGCTCTACTACGGCGGCGATGCCTACGTCGCGCCGGAGGGGGTCGACATCGACGTGCTCGCGGTCTGCGCGAACGCGCCGTGGATGCGCCTCGCCGAGTCCATGGACTACGTCGAGCGGGTGCGCCCCAAGCGAGTACTGCCCGTGCACGAGATGCTGCTGGCCAAGGTCGGCAAGACGCTCGCGGTCACGCGTCTGCGGGAATCCGCGGACCGGGTCGGCGCGAACCTCATCGACCTGCAGCCCTTCGAGACGCTCGAGCTCGACTGACGCCCGGCCCCGCTGAGCTGATGCTCTCCGGCCCGCACCGGTCGGCCCGGCGTCAGTGATCGCGGAGCAGGTCGATGAGCTCGCTCTTGCGCTTGCCGGAGTATCCGGTCAGCTCGAGCTCCTTGGCCCGCTTCCGCAGCTCGTCGACGGTCCAATCCTCGTAGGAGCCGACTTCCCCGCCCTTCTTGCCGACCTCGCTTCGCCCCTTCCGGGCGGCGGCGTTCGAGATCCTGGCGGCTTTCTCCTTCGAGTTGCCCTCGTCGCGCAGCTTCTCGTAGAGCTCTTCGTCCTTCAGGCTCGGCTGGTTGTCGGCGCCCGACTTCTTCTTGGCCATCGACTGTTCCTCTCGCTCGTGAGCTGACGCTCGCCCTGTGCTCGTGCCCGCTCGCTCGCGGTGCCCGCTCAGAGGTTCTTGCCGCCCGTGACGGCGATGATGGCGCCCGTCGTGTAGCTGGCGTCGTCGGAGGCGAGGTAGACGTAGGCGCCAGCGAGCTCGGCGGGCTGGCCGGCGCGCCCGAGTGGCGTGTCCTGCCCGAAGCTCGCGAGCTTCTCCTCGTCCCATCCGGTGGCGGGGATGAGCGGCGTCCAGACGGGCCCGGGAGCGACGGCGTTCACGCGCACGCCCTTCGGCCCGAACTCCTTGGCCATGGACTCGGTGAGCGAGACGAGGGCCGCCTTCGTCATGGCGTAGTCGAAGAGCCCATCGCTCGGCTCGTAGCCCTGCACCGACGAGGAGAAGATGACGGATGCGCCGGGTGGGAGGTGCGACTCAGCTGCTCGGAGCGTGTAGATGGGCGCCTCGAGGTTCGTCGCGATCACGCGCCTGATCTCGTCGGTCGGGGTGTCGCCGATGCTCGTGCGGTCTCGCTGGTAGGCGGCGTTGAGGACCAGCAGGTCGATGCCCCCGAAGGCGGCGACGGTCGCGTGGACGATCTCGGCGCAGTATTGCTCGTTGCGCAGGTCGCCCGGCAGGAGGAGCCCGGTCTCGCCCGCCTCGTTGATGAGGCGCGCCGTCTCCTGCGCATCGGCTTCTTCCTCTGGCAGGTACGAGATCGCGACCTTGGCGCCCTCTCTGGCGTAGGCGATGGCGACGGCGCGGCCGATCCCGGAGTCTCCCCCGGTGATGAGCGCGCGGCGGCCCTTGAGCCTGCCGTGGCCGGTGTAGCTCCGCTCGCCGTGGTCGGGGGCCGGGGTGGTCTCGCCCGTGAGTCCAGGCTGCTGCTGCCCCTGGCCGGGGAATCCGCTCTCGCGGAACAGGGAGCGGGGGTCGGTGAGTGCGGTCATCGTGCGCCTCCGTGGGGTCGGTCGTGCGTCGTGACTGGCGGGAGGCTCTCGTGACGAGGTGCGCCCCCGGCCGGGACCGAATCAACGCTAGGCACCGAACGTGGGCATTCACTGACCAGCGGGTGCACGCGCTCCCAGCTTCTTGCGCGGCGCGCGCCCCGACCTTCCCGCGCGGCTACCGCGTGCGCCGCACCCCGAACGCGACGATCGCCGCGCATCCGATTGCCAGGACCGCAACCGCGACGAGCAGCGGGAGCATGCCGAAGGTCGGGGCGAGGGCGGAGAGGATGGCGGGCAGCGCGAAGCCGATGTAGGTGAGCGCGTAGTACAGGCCGGTGAGTCCCGCGAGGTTGCGGCCGCCGGCCATCGCCTGCACCTCGACGAGCCCCGTGAGCATGCAGACGCCGTAGGAGCCGCCGAGGAGCACCCCGGCGGCGCAGGCGACGAGCGGAGACTGGACGGCGACGTTGGCGGCGACGAGGAGGGTCCCGAGGGCCAGGAGCCCGAGCCCCACCGAACCGGAGGCTCCGCCGACGCGGGCGGCGATGCGCGGCACGCTCGGCTGGATGAGGAAGCCGACGGTGAGCGACACGAGCGTGAGGAGGGCCGCGAAGGCGATCTCGAGGCCCCCGAGCCGCTCGACGACGATGGCGGGCGACACGGCGAAGGCCAGCGCCGGGGCGGCGAATACCCACGGCGCCATGGGCACCACGACGGTGAAGAAGCGCCGACGATGCTCGGGCGCGATGACGACATCCACGAGCGGGCGACGCTCACATCCCCTTCCCTTCGGGCCAGATCGATCGCCGGCGGTCTCGATGCCGCGAGCCAGCGCGACGGCTGCGGCGCTCGTCAGGACGAGCTGCACGACGTAGGGCGTGATGGTCGGCCACGCGGCCCACTGGGCGAGCACTCCGGCGGCGACCGCGCCGAGCAGGAAGCCCGCCGTGATGGTGAGGGATGCGCGTCTGGCGGTGACGGCTGGCGGCACGGTGCCGGTCGAGAGCTCGCGGATCCACGTGGTTCCGACGACCATCGCGACGGCCACGGAGAGGCCGGAGAGGAGGCGCCCGATCATCATGGCGGTGGGGCTCGCGCTGCCGAGAGCGAGCACGACCGCGGCGACCACGCTCAGGACCACGGAGACCGCCATGAGGGGCTTCCGCCCGAAGCGGTCGGAGAGGGAGCCGGCGATGAGGAACCCGGGAATCAGCCCGATGATGTACGCGCCGAAGAAGAGGTCGACCTGCAGGGCGGAGTAGCCCTCGACCTTCCGGTAGAGCAGCAGGAGCGGGGTGAACTGGTTGCCACCCCACGCCATCATGAGCACGGCCGGCGCGGCGGCGAGCCACGAGCGCTTGCCGCGCGCGGCAGACGCCGCCGTCGGCTGGGTCATCCCTTGAGCACCTTCATCGTGAAGTGCGAGGTCACCCGGTGGACGCCGGGGAGTCGCCACATCTTCTCGCGGAGCAGCTTCTCGAAGCTCTCGAGGTCGGCCACCTCCACGCGGATCGCGTAGTCGGGCGAGCCGAACATGCGGCGAACCTCGGTGACCTCGTCGAGCTCGACGGCTTGCGACTCGAACGCCTCCACCGTGGCGTGCGCCTGGCTCGTGAGGTCGACGTCGATGAGCACCTTGAAGGCGCGTCCGACCCTGTCGGGGTTCACCTCGGCGTGGTAGCCGAGAAGGACCCCGTCCTCCTCGAGGCGGCGAACTCGGCGCAGGCAGGGCGCCGGGGTGAGCCCCACGCGCTGCGCGAGTTCAGCGTTCGTCAGTCTGGCGTTTCCCTGCAGTTCGCGCACGATTGCGCGATCGATGGTGTCCACACTTGATTATTGCCGAATGTGGCGCCTGGAGGCACGCATCCGCTCTCGGAATGCGCGGCTTCCGTGCCAAGATCTCCGCATGACCACCGCAGATCCAGAAGCGCGCGGCACCCGCCCGCCGGGATCCGCGGCGCCCCAGACGGAGCCTGCCGCGGGTCCAACCGCGGGAGCGCTCTTGGGGGTACCCGCCGAGATCCCGGCGACTCGCGGGGAGCGCATCCGGGCCGGACTGCGCGACTCGCTCGCCGCGGGGCTCGGGGTGGTGCCGCTCGGCGTGGCGTTCGGCGTGCTGGTCCTGCAGGCCGGCCTGCCCTGGTGGGTCGCCCCGTCCCTGTCGGTGTTCGTGTACGCGGGTTCGATCGAGCTGCTGCTCGTCGGGCTCATCGCCGCGGGCATGCCCATCGCGACGATGGCCCTCACCACGTTCTTCGTCAACTTCCGGCACGTGTTCTACGCGTTCTCGTTCCCCCTGCACCTCGTACGGGGCCGGCTCGCGCGCCTCTACTCGATCTGGGCGATGACCGACGAGGCCTACGCGATCGTCACGCCCATCCCCCGTGAGCAGCGGTCCGCGACGCGACTGCTCACCCTGCAGCTCGCCCTGCAGACGTACTGGGTCGGCGGGGGCCTGCTCGGGGTGGCACTCGCGAGCGTCCTCCCCGGCGAGATCAAGGGCCTCGAGTTCTCGCTGTGCGCGCTCTTCACGGTGCTCGCCCTCGACGCGATCCGCTCCCGTGACGACGTGCCGTCGCTCCTCATCGCCGGCCTGAGCGTCTCTTTCGGGCTGCTCTTCGTGCCAGGGGCGCCCCTCTTCGCGGCGCTCATCCTCTTCGCCGTCGCGCTCGCGGTGCGCGCGCTCTTCGCCGCGCGGCGAGACCGCACGGAGGCACCGGTGAGCGATGTTTGACGCCTGGTGGTTCGTGGGCGCACTCGCGGTGTGCGGCGGCATCACGTTCGGGCTCCGCGCCCTGCCGTTCGTCGCGCTCAAGCCGCTTCGCGACTCCAAGACGGTCCAGCGACTCTCGGTCTGGATGCCCGCCGGAATCCTCGCGATCCTCGCCGCTGTCACCTTCAGCGACTTCGCGAGCGAGCCGGGCACGGCACTCTGGGCGGCGCTCGCGCTCGCCGTGACGGTGGGCGTGCACCTGGGCTTGGGGCGCAAGACACTGCTCAGCGTCGGACTCGGCACGGCGACCTTCGTCGTGCTCGTCAACCTCTTCTAACCTCTTCTAACCTCTTCCAGTTTCCCGGGCGCTTCCCGTTTTTCCGAGCCCGGTCCAGCGGGCACTCCGAGGGCGCCGCTCGCTACCTCGGCTGGCGAGTGTCGTAACTGGACTGGAATGCGCGGTGCCCGTAGCCGTCGCGCAGCATGACGACGAGGGTCGCGGTCACTCCGGCAACGGCGATGGCCGCGACGACGATTCCTGTGATGATGAGCGTGATGAGTTCCATGGGGCCACCTCCGTGACAGTCGACGAGTACTGCAGATAGGCACATCCAATCGCCACATTGGCCTGGCCGTCGCGGTCCACTTGGCGCATACTGGACCCATGGAGTCGACATCTGGTTCTCGCATATCCGCACGCACGCTGCTCTCCTTGGCTGGTGAGCTTCGTGACGACTCGTCCGCCTACGAGGCCCTCGCGGAGCGCATCCGCCTACTGATCGTCGATGGGCGCATCCCGGTGGGGACGCGCCTGCCCTCGGAGCGCGAGCTGGCTGTGCAGTCCGGGCGCAGTCGCACGACGATCGTGGCCGCCTACCAGTCGCTGCGCGACAGCGGGCATGTGCTGAGCCGGCAGGGTTCGGGGAGCCGGGTGACGCTCCCCCGCCTCGGCAGGCAGGATTACCGCCCGAGTGGCGAGGGAGAGAACTTCGGGGTCGATTTCGCTCGCGCGGTGCCGCCGCCCGTCGAGGGGCTGGCCGAGATCATCGCGGACGCCGCGAGCTCGATGCCGCTTGCGCTCGGCGCCCCCGGTTTCGACCTCCTCGGCACCCTGTCGCTGCGCTCGGCGATCGCCGAGCGCTACACGGCGCGCGGGCTGCCGACGACGCCCGAGCAGATCATCGTGACGATGGGCGCCCAGCACGCGATCTCGCTGACGGCCCACACGCTCCTCACGCGCTCGGATCTCGTCCTGGTGGAGTCGCCCACGTATCCGCACGCCTACGAGGCGATGCGCCGCGCGGGCGCTCGACTCATCGCGACGCCGGTGACCACTGGCGGCTGGGAGATCGAGCACGTCATCGAGACGATCGAGCGGATGCGCCCCGCGCTCGCGTACCTCATCCCCGATTTCCACAACCCGACGGGCGCGTCGATGCGGCCGGAAGACCGGGTGCGCGTGACGGAGGCGGCTCGGGCGGCCGGCACGATCCTCGTCGTGGACGAGACGACCGCGGACCTGTCGATCGACCGGCCGTGGGATGACGGCCCGTTCGCTCGTCACGCGCGCGGCGCGTCCCCGTTCTCCGGCTCGGGGGTCGTGACGGTCGGCTCTCTGAGCAAGGCGGCCTGGGCCGGTCTGCGCATCGGGTGGATCCGCGCCGATGCAGCTCTGATCCGCCGCTTCGTGCAGGCCCGTCCGGCCGGCGATCTGGGGACGCCGCAGATCGAGCAGCTCCTCGCGGAGCGTGTCGTGCGGGCGCTTCCGGAGCTGCTGCCCCGGCGGCGCGAGCAGATGCGCCTGCACCGTGACGCCCTGCACGCCGCGTTGAGCCTCCACCTGCCGGAGTGGCACGTGCCGTGGCCAGACGGTGGACTGTCGATGTGGGTGCACTTGGCGCAGCCGGCGAGCTCCGCCATGACGTCCCTGTCGGAGGCGCGCGGCCTGGCCCTGGTCGCGGGCCCGAAGTTCTCCATCGATGGGAGCCTCGAGCGGTTCCTTCGGGTCCCGTTCACGGCACCCGTCGCCGATCTCGAAGCTGGCACGCGGATCCTCGCCGAATCCTGGGCGCAACTCTCGGCGCGCGACGTGCGATCGATGGCGGATACGCGTCTTCCTGAGATGGTGTAGTCCATGGTTCTCTTCCTCAGCGACATCGACGGCACGCTGCTCAGCGCTCAGCGCACGCTCTCTCCACGGACGATCGCGGCGATCGAGGCGGTGCGAGCGGCCGGCCATCACTTCGTGCTGTGCTCGTCCCGGCCCCCGGAGTCGATGCGGGTGCTCGAGCGCCTGTACGGCGGCATCGGCTCGCCGCTCGTGGCCTTCAACGGCGGGCTGGTGCTGTCCGGCGACGGCGAGGTGCGACACGACGTTGCCATCTCGGCCGCTGATGCGCGCTTCATCGCCGATCACTGCGAGGCGAGCGGCTTGCACGCGAGCTTCTTCGCCGGCGAGCACTGGTATGCGTGGGGTGAGGACGAGTGGACGGACCGGGAGCGCACCCACACGTGGGTGTTCCCGGAGCCTGCCTCGACGTTGGAGTTCGTCGCCTCTGGCGGTGTGGATGTGACGCCGCCGCACAAGGTGATGTGCATGGGTGACCCTGCCCTGGTCGATGCGCTGGAGGCGGCCCTCGCGGACCGTTCGGGCGTCGTGACGTACCGGTCGAAGGACACGTACCTGGAGATCGCGAACGCAGCGTGCTCGAAGGGCACGGGCCTGCTCGCGGTCGCTGACCTGCTGGGGGTGGCGCGGGAGGACCTCTACTACTCCGGCGACAACTTCAACGACCTGCCGGCCTTCGAGGTCGTCGGCCACCCGATCGCCGTTGCGAACGCCCGCCCGGAGGCGCTCGCGGTGGTGGAGTCGGTGATTCCGAGCAACACCGATGACGGTGTCGCGGTGTTCCTCGAAGATTGGCTCGCCGGAAGCGCGGGTTGACCTGGCGCGACCAGTCCACTGACCTTCGGGTGGACCGCGACACGCCCGGGCGTCTCCGATTGGATTGCAGTATCCGGTGTTTGCCGGCAGATCACGGAGGTGGACTCATGGAACTTCTCGCTCTTGGTATCGGGGTTGTGGCGGTTGTCGCCTTCGCGGCGGAGACTGTTCGCGCCGTCCGCAAGGATGGGTACGCGCAGCGCCCCACGCGCTTCGGCTACAACACTCGTCAGCCGCAGCTCTAGCAGCAGCTCTCGTCGCAGCTCTCCTCGCAGCACTCATCGCAGCACTTCATCGCGCTGCTGCGCTCTCTCGATTGAGAGGGCTTGGGAGGGTCTTGGTGAGCAAACGGTGCCGCCCTGGTCTTCGTGACCACGGCGGCACTTTCGCGTTTGCGCGCCCTAGCGGGGCCCTCTGAGCCGCGCCGCTCCTCTCCGCGCCAGGCGGTGTCTTCCTGATTCAGACTGTGCCTCTCCGGGCCAAACGGTGCCTCTCCGGGCCAAACTGTGCCTCTCCGGGCCAGGCCGTCGTGGCGGTCTCAGGGTCTTCGGTTGACCTGTGGGCGGGTGGCCGCCGGGGAGTTGGCGGCGCGCGAGTTGGCAGCCCGGGAGTTGGCTGCCCGGGAGTTGGCTGCCGGTGGCGGGTATCCGCGGCGGCGGCTGGCTCTGGGCGGGACGTGCCGCCCGAGCGCGGGTACGACGTGCCAGCGTCCGTTGCTGCTGCGAGTCAGGGTGAGGCGTTCGCGGTGGACTTCGTGGTGGTGGAAGGAGCACAGCAGGATGCCGTCTTTCGCGTCGGTTGGTCCGCCCTGACTCCAGGGGATCGCGTGGTGCACTTCGCACCAGCGGACTGGTGCGCTGCATCCGGGCGCTCGGCATTGCCGGTCGCGGGTCGCGATCGCCCGCCGTTGGGCTGTGGTGAAGAGGCGTTGCTTGCGGCCGAGGTCGAGAATCTCGCCGTTGGTGTCGGTGCTCGCGATGCGGATGAGCCCGTCGCAGACGACCTGGGCTGCGACCGACGGTGGGATTGGCTCTCCGGTGCGCTCGAGGTGGGGCAGGTCTTCGGGTCGGGTGGCGGTGCCGTCTTGTCCGGCGGTGGTGGTCACGATGATGACCGTTGGCGCCTCGCCGCCGGTGCGGGGCGCGTCGGGTGACTCGGCGTAGGCGCGGACGATCATCGTGAGCGCGTCGATGCGCTGCTGCTCGATCGACCGCGGGTCAACCAGTGGGACGTCGACGATCTCGTCCGCAGCGACGTCGCCGTGGTTGTCACCGTCGCGGCCAACGGCACGGCCGCGAGCACCGTCAGCACCGACGTCGCCATCGTCACGCCCGCGAGCACGGTCGTCACTGCTGTCACCACCGGGAGCAGCGTCGTCACCCCCGCAAGTACTGTCGTCGTGGCCGGCAGCGAGCGGGACCTCGTTGGCACCGAGCGCTGGCGCGGTCGGTTCCCCGCACTCGGATGCGGCCGGGAACTCCACGGCACGGCGCGGAGAGAGCAGGGCGTCGAAGACTGAGAGCAGCTGCTCGCCTTGCTCGGGCGTCGCGACGAACTTCCCTGACACCGCACCGTCGGCGCGACGCGTAAACCAGAGGCCGCGCTCTTCGGCGATCTTGTCGGCGCGCGGCTCGTCGCCGTCGGGGTCGAGGTAGGAAACCCAGGTCGCGGCCTGCACCTCGAGCACCTTCGGCACCGCGGGCTGTTCATCTTCCGGATTCAGGCCGCACGCGGACGCCACGAGCTCGATCTCGCCGCGCGCGAGCTCGTCGACGTCCACGCGGTTGCCGGTGCGGTCGAGCCCCTTCGTGATCGCGGTCGCCTGCGCCACCGACAGAACCCCGGAGCCCACCGCCTTCGACACCTCCGCGTACCTCGGGAGGATCGGCTCGCCTGTAGCGCTCATCCGCTCCCTCGTCGCCTCTGCAAGCTGCACGAGGGTCTTCGCCTCGAAGGGCTTCACCGCGAGCACCTGCTCGACCATCGCCGCAAGGTTCCGAAACCCGGACTTCCGAGCGACCGTCTCCGCTCGCGGAGACTCGTCTTCACGCAGCAGCAGCTCGCCCGTGACCTCCACCAGAGCAGCATCCAGCACTCGTCGCCGAGCAGCGAGCTCGCGGAGCACAACGACGATCTCCGCGTCCGGGAGACCCGTCAGCTGGCACCGCGCCTCGAGAAGCGCGTCCACGACAGCCGTCTCCATTGACGACCGCGCCGATGACTGTCCTGGCTGCGCCGACGACTGTCGACCCGATTCTTGCTCCGCCTGCGATGCCACGATAACCTCCCCCAAGATCACCATCAGACTAGCACTGGACCGCACCAAAATCTATATCAGGACCAGGTTTTCTTCGAGAAAATAGGATCTAGCTTCGAACGGAAGATCTGCCCCGGAATACCCAGGTGAGCAGAGGAAATCCACCCGCACTTCGCCACGGGCCCCGCCCGAGCGGGCACGAGCCGCGCCGCTGCCGAGCGAGGAGGAGCACAGCAGCGTCCTACGCTGACGTGATGACCTACCTCCCCCGAGTGGTCGAGCACTCAGCCCTCACACCGGCCGAGCTCACGGCCCTGCGTGCACTCTTCGATCGCGAGTACCGCTCAGTGCACGGCGAGTGGGATCCCGAGCAGCCCTACGGCTACGCCCCGGCCTCCACGCACGCGATCGTCTTCGACGCAGCAGGTTCGGCCGTGGCGCACGTCGGGTTCCAGCGACGTGAGATCACGGTCGGCCGCGCCCAGGTCGTCGTGGCCGGCACGGGTGGCGTGCTCGTCGATGACGGGCTCCGAGGCCAAGGCCTTGGCGAGCTCGCGATGTCGCTCGCTCGAGGTGCGATGCGAGCCTCCCCCGACCTCGAGTACGGCTATCTGGGATGCCGGGAAGACGTCGTGCCCTTCTACGAGCGGACCGGGTGGCATCGCATCCGCGTCGTCGAGCGAAGCACTCCGCGCTCGCTCCCACCCGAGACGATGATGCCACCCGAGACAGTGATGCGAGCGGAGACGAGTGTCGAGGCAGTCGTCGAAGCGGGGTCTCCGGTGCTCATCTCGCCGATCCGGCAGAGCGTCGATTGCTGGCCTCCTGGTGTGGTCGACCTCCGGGGCAGACCCTGGTAGCGCGGGGCGGGTAGCCGGCAACGACCAGCGGCAGCAAGCAACAGATAACCGCGTCGGGCAGCCAGCAACGCGCGACGGACAGTCGGCAGCGGGTAGGAGGCAGCGACCGGCGGCGCTAGAGAGCTGGGGTCGGCCCCTCGCCGGCTCCCCCTGACTCGGGCCGGCCTGCGGCGTACCGCGCCTCGAGCTCGCGGAGGCGCTTGAGTCGCGCCCACGGGACGAATCCGATCCACATGACGGATGCCACTGCCGCTCCCATGATCATCGACGAGATATCCATGCGGCCCACGGTACGAGATCCGCCCCAGCCGGCGCATCGGCTGCGCGACGGAGATCGCGGACGCCGACCGCCGGGCCGTGCCCGCGCGTCTGCCCGTCCGGGCCCCTGCGCCCTTGTCCCCTGCCCGTGCACTGTGCCCCTGCCCCTGCCCCGCCCCCTACTCCCCGCTCCAGCGCCGGTCGCTGCGGTCGAGCAGCACGTAGATCGTGCGGATGAAGGCGACCAGGGCACCGATCGCGCAGATGCCGCTCACGACGAGGGACACCCAGAAGATCATCGTGAGCGCCTCCTGCTGCTGGGTGCCGACCGCGAGCTGAGCGGACGCCAGCGACGATACGACTCCGCTGAGCGCGCCGACGAGCACGAACACCATCCACCACATGAACGAGGTCGTGGACGCCCCGTCGGCCGCCGACCGGAACGAGCCCCTGGAGTGCGAAGTCATGCGTCCAGTCTGTCGATCTCGGCCCGCCGGGGAATCCCCGGAGACCCGAGGCAGACCTGGGGCACCCCGCAGTCGCCGTCCGGCTCGGGCGTGCAAAGATGACCGCATGTCGCGCACCCCGACCGAGCTTCTGAGCCCCGCAGACCAGGAGCGCCGGCGCAGCCTGCGAGTCATGAAGGCGGTGGCGTTGGGGGCCCTCCTCTTCATGGCGGTGGTGTTCGTGGTCGCGTTCGCGCTGCAACGAGATGTGCCGGCGTTCGCGTACGTCCGCGCCGCCGCGGAGGGCGGCATGGTGGGCGCGCTCGCCGACTGGTTCGCCGTGACGGCGCTCTTCCGGCACCCGCTGGGCATCCCGATCCCGCACACGGCGATCATCCCGAAGCGGAAGGACGAGATCGGCCGCACGCTCGGCGAGTTCGTGGAGACCGAGTTCCTGCGCGGCGACGTGGTGCGGACGAAGCTGCAGGCCACCTCGATCGCGGCCCGCCTCGGCGAATGGATCGAGCAGCCGGAGCACGCCGAGCGAATCGCCTCCGAGGCCTCCATCATGGCGACGGGCGTGCTCGAGGCGCTCAGCGACGACGACGTCCAGGGCCTCATCGAGGACCTGGCTCGCGAGCACCTCGTCGAACCGCAGTGGGCTCCCCCGTTGGGCGAGTGGATGTCGCGCGTCGTCGCGACCGGCGCGCATCGGGGCGCCGTGGACCTGGCGGCCGACAGCGCCGCCGCGTGGCTCGCCGCCAACCAGAGCGCCTTCGATGGCCTCGTGTCGAGGCGTCTCCCCTCGTGGGTTCCGTCGGTCGCGACCAAGCTCGTCGACAACACCGCGTACAACGAGGCGGTCAAGTTCGTCGCGGCGGTGCGAGCGGACGACGCGCATCCCGCCAGGGCCGCCATCGACGGCTACCTGGCTCGCCTCTCGGACCAGCTGCAGCACGACCCGGAGCTCATCGCCCGCTTCGAGGGCGCCAAGGGCAACATCTTCGACAGCCCCCGCATGCGCGAGCTCGCCGCGGAGGCCTGGAACGCCGCGAAGACGGGCCTCCTGCGCTCGCTCGCCGACCCGGAGAGCGCGCTCCGCACCCGCGCCACGGCGGCGCTCGTCGACATCGGTCAGCGACTGACGACGGATGCGCAGCTCCAGCAGCGGGTGAACACGTGGGTCATCGACGCGGCGGTGTTCCTCGTCGACCGGTATCGGCACGAGATCTCGTCGATCATCTCGGACACCGTCGCCAGCTGGGACGCCGATGAGACGAGCGAGAAGATCGAGCTCATGGTGGGCCGCGACCTGCAGTACATCCGCCTGAACGGCACGATCGTGGGCGCCCTCGCGGGCGTGACGATCTTCACGGTCGCCCACGCCTTCCTCGGCTGAGGTCCCGCGGCCAGCATCCTTCACTGTCTCGAGGCCGGTCAGCCGTAGAGCTCCCGGTAGCGTCTCTGGGCGGCGGGGTGCAGCGCGATGGGGAGGGTGTCGATGAGGTTCGACGCGGTCAGGTACTGCACGCCGAGCGACCCTTCCGGCACGAGCTGCGCGGCGTCTCGGATGAGGACGTCGACGAGCGCCCTCGCCACCTGGTCCGGGAGGTCGGGCCTGGCGAGCAGGTAGTTGGAGACCCCGATCGCGGGCACCGCTTCGGCGCTCCCGTAGGTGCTGGCAGGAACCGCCGTGAGCGTGTAGACGCCGGGATGCTCGAGCTCGAGGGCCGGGAGCGCATCGGTGAGGTCGACGAGCTCCACCGCGGTGTCGAGGTCCTGCACGGCGGGGAGCGGCAGTCCGCCCGACCAGAAGATCGCGTCGACGGTGCCGGCCTGGAGGGCGGAGACGGCCTCGTCGAGGTACAGCTCGGAGATGACGCTCGCGCCCGCGCCCTCGAGGAGGCCCAGCGTGCCGAGGAGCCGCCTGGCGGTGAGCGCCGCACCGGATTGGGGCGCCCCGACCGAGACGCGCCGCCCGGCGAGATCGCCGATGGCGCTGACGGGCCCGTCTGAGCGCACGAAGCACTGCAGGTAGTTCTGGTAGACGCGCCCGATCGCGACCTTGTTCTGCGCGTCGGTCGCCGCCGCGTCGGCGAGCACGATGGCGAGCTCGGCGTCGCGGGCCTGCAGCATGGCCAGGTTCTCGACGCTGCCACCCGTCGTGACCACGTCGAGCCCCGCAGTGCCGTCTCGGCGGAGCGCTTCGCGGAGCAGCTCGCCGAACTGCACGTAGGTGCCGCCCTGCTCGCCGCAGGCCATGCGGATGCGCGGGGACGGCTGCCCGAGAGAGCATCCGGCGAGCGCGAAGGTCGCGGCGGCGACCGAGGCCGCACCGGCGCCGAACAGCAGGCCCCGCCTCGTGAGGATCACCACGTCCGCACCAAGCTGATGCGGGCGCGGAGCCCTCCTTCTGGGGCGCGGTCGTAGTCGACGGTGGCGCGGTTGGCGCGTGCCAGCTCCCCGACGATCGCGAGGCCGAGCCCGGTCCCCGGCAGGGATCGGTGGCTCGGCGAGCGCCAGAACCGCGTGCCGAGCTGGGCGAGCTCGTCCTCGTCGACGCCTGGTCCGTCATCGCTGATCTCGAGCACCGCGCGTGGACCGTCGATCTCGAACGCCTCGAACGCCTCAGCTGGTTGGCTGCGGCCGTCGAACGCACCGTCAGGCTCCCCCTCGCCGGGCGCCGCCGCGGACCACCCGGAGCTGGGCGCCGCGGCGAACCGGATCGTGACGCTCGCCCCCTCGCCCGCGTACTTCCGCGCGTTGTCGAGCATGGTCTCGACGATCTCCTCCAGGTCGCTCTTGCGGCACGCGACCCTGATCTCCTCGTCGCCGTCGAACCGCAGACGCATGCCCTCCTCGCGGAAGCGCTCCTCGTGGGGCGCCGTGAGCATGGCCGCCGAGGTGAGGTGCTCTCGCGCGGCGCCGTCGGCGAAGCCCGTGCGCCTGCCGCTCGCCTCTGCCGTGGCGCGGTGCTCGGCATCGGCGAGCACCAGCATCCGGTCGACGACGTGCTCGAGACGGTCGAGGTCGCCGCCGACGGCCTCCAGCGCCGCCTCCTCCGCCTCGTCGCGCGGGAGGGCGTCGATGCGCAGGCGGATCGCGGCAAGCGGGTTGCGCAGCTGATGCGACGCCTCCGCGACGAACCCCCGCTGCTGCTCGAGCGCGTCCTCGACTCCCCTCGACATGCGCGCGAACGAGGAGGAGAGGCGCCTGAGCTCGAGGGGCCCCGTCGCGGCCGCGAGGTCGGGCTCCCGCTGCTCGGCGAGGGCGTTCGCGGCCGCGTCCAGGGCACGAACGGGACGCAGCACCCAGCTGGTCCAGAACTGCGACGCGGCGAAGAGCAGCAGCAGGAGCAGCAGGCCCGCGAGCGCGACGAGCGCCCACCAGCCGGTGATCTGCGCTTTCGCCTCCGTCTGGTTCACCTCGAGGACGACCGCCCCGGATGCGGCGCTCGCGCCGTTCGCGAACGGCTCGGCCACGAGGTGGGTGTCGTCGCTCCACGGGTAGATCGTCGAGATGGAGCGCTGCGGCACCGTGCGCGACGCGGCGAGCACGAGCGACGCGACCTGCGGATCCAGCTCGAGGCCGCCGACGGAGGACACGACCTGGCCCTCGCTGTCGACGACCATCGCCGCTTCGCCGTACGTCTCGGCGAAGCGCTCGAGGTAGCGCTCGAGCCCGGACGCGTCGTCGGCGGCCACCGCCGTCTCCGCGCGCTGCACGATCTGGTCCATCGAGGTGGCGCGCTGCAGGGTGAGCTGCTGGGTGCGGTTCACGGCGATGCCCTCGCTGGCCGGGACGATGATGGCGATGACCGTGAGCAGCCCGAAGAGCATGAGGGGCAGCAGCACCTGCAGCTTCATCGCGCCGGCTTCGTCTCGAGCCGGTAGCCGAAGCCGCGGATCGTGGTGATGGCGACGGCGGGCAGCTTCTGGCGCAGCTGCGCGAGGTGCACGTCGAAGGAGCGCGAGGTGGCGGCGTAGGCGTCGCCCCAAACCTGGTCGAGGAGCTCCTGCCTGCTCACGGCCCTGCCGAGCCGTTTCGCGAGAATCGCGAGCAGCTCGAACTCGGTCGGCGTGAGCGAGACCTCGGCGCCGCCGACGACGACTCGCCGCGAGAGCAGCTCGATCCTCGCGTCGCCGAGCTGCACCACCTCGGGCTCAGCCGCGGGCGCGCGACGCCTGGCGACGGCGTCGATGCGGGCGAGCAGCTCGTGCATGCGAACGGGCTTGACGAGGTAGTCGTCGGCACCGAGGCCGAGCGCTCGCACCGTCGAGCGCTCGTCGCCGCGGGCCGTGACGACGATGACGGGCACCTGGCTCACCTGGCGGAGCCGCCTGAGCACCTCCAGGCCGTCCATGTCCTCGAGTCCCAGGTCGAGGAGCACGAGCTCGGCGTCTCGGTGCTGGAGCAGCACGTCGCTGCCGCGGGCGACCTGCACGCAGGCGTGATCGGCGCGGCCGAGCACGGCCGCGAGGGCGGCGGAGACGGACGCGTCATCCTCGGCGACGAGCACACGCATACCCCCAATGGTAGGCGCGGGCAGAGATGCGAGGTCCACGTAAAGGGAATGTAAGGATCCGCTCGCGCCCCTTGCCCGGTGCAGAGAGTTGTCCAGTACACCCACACCGAGGTGGGGCCAGGGCTCCGCCTGCTGGCAGATGAAGATCAACGACGATGGAGAAGTCAATGACGACGACACAAGTGCCGGGCAGCCTGCGCCGCTCGGTTTCCAACACCCTGAAGGGCTCGGCAGGCAACCTCGTCGAGTGGTACGACGTCTACGTCTACTCGGTCTTCGCCTCGTACTTCGAGTTCCAGTTCTTCGACTCCGAGGACAAGAACTCGCAGATCTACATCTGGGCGATCTTCGCCGTCACGTTCCTCATGCGCCCCATCGGGGCCTGGTTCTTCGGCCGCTTCGCGGACCGCCACGGGCGTCGCCTCGCGCTCACCGTGTCGGTGTCGATCATGGCCGGATGCTCGTTTGTCATCGCCCTCACCCCCTCCGCTGCCGTCATCGGCGCCGGAGCAGCCATCATCCTCATCGTCTGCCGCCTCGTGCAGGGCTTCGCGACGGGCGGCGAGTACGGCACGAGCGCGACCTACATGTCGGAGGCGGCCATCCGCGGCCGCCGCGGCTTCCTCTCGTCGTTCCACTACGTGACCCTCGTCGGCGGCCACGTGCTCGCGCAGGCGACGCTCCTCATCATGGTGCTGGCCATGCCGACCGAGGCGATCTCAGAGTGGGGCTGGCGCATCGCGTTCGCGATCGGCGGCGTCGCCGCGATCGTCGTCTTCTACCTGCGACGCACCATGGACGAGTCGCTCAGCGAGTCGGCGCTCGAGTCGGTCAAGGACGGCAAGTCGCGCTCCTCCGGCTCGATGAAGGAGCTCATCCTGCACCAGTGGCGCCCGCTGCTGCTCTGCTTCCTCATCACGATGGGCGGCACCGTCGCCTTCTACACGTACTCGGTCACGGGCCCCGGCATCGTGAAGAAGGCGTTCGCGGGCGACGACGTCGTGTCCGGCACGATCCTGAACCTCATCGCGCTCACCGTGCTCATGCTGCTGCAGCCCATCGGCGGCTGGCTGTCCGACATCGTGGGCCGCAAGACGCTGCTCGTGTTCTTCGGCGCAGGCGGCGTGCTCTACACGTGGTTCCTGCTCACCTACCTGCCGCAGCAGACCAACGAGTTCGCGGCGTTCGGCATCCTCGTGGGCGGCTTCGTGATCCTCACCGGCTACACGTCGATCAACGCCGTCGTGAAGGCCGAGCTGTTCCCGACGCACATCCGCGCCCTCGGCGTCGGCTTCGGCTACGCCATGGCGAACTCCATCTTCGGCGGCACGGCGCCGCTCCTCTACACGGCCGCCGGCGAAGCGCAGCAGGTGCCGCTGTTCATCGTCTACGCCACCATCGCGATCGCCGCGTCGCTGGTCGTCTACGTCTTCTTCCTCCACAACAAGGGCGCGAATTGGCTCGACGACGAGAAGGCGATGCGGGCGAGGGACACGGATCGGGACGAGAAGCGCGAGGCGCGTCAGACCGCCGGCGCACGCTGACCCGCGCTGACTCCGCTGCCCCCGCAGTCCGCCGCTGACCGCCGCTGAGGCGGAACGCATCCCCACGGCGAATGCAGGCTCGTTTCCGAACGAGCCTGCATTCCTCGTCTGGCTGCGCGACGCCGGAGAACTGGCCGCGCCGCGGCGGAGGTGGAACGGAGGCGGAGCGGAGCGGGGCGGAGCGGGGCGGAGCGGAGCGGAGCGGGGCGGAGCGGAGCGGGGCGTGCCCGGGCGGGCAACCCCCGAGCCGCGTCCCGGCAGCTGCGGGGACGGCAGGGCCCACGCGCAGGCTTCCACCGTCACGCACCCGTACATTGACGGCATGACTTCCCGGATGCTCCCCCTTCGTTTCGGATCCCAGACAGTGCTCATCACGGGCGCGAGCTCTGGGCTCGGGGCGGAGTTCGCCCGCCAGCTCGCCTCTCGCGGCAGCGACCTGGTGCTCGTGGCCCGGCGCGAATCGAAGCTGGAGAGCCTCGCCGCCGAGCTGCGCGACCGGTTCGGCGTGACGGTGACGACGATCGCCGCCGATCTCGGTGAGCCGGGCGCCGCGTCCGCACTCGGGACCGAGCTCGAGGGCCGCGGAGTGAGCGTGACGAGCCTCATCAACAACGCGGGGTTCGGCACGAGCGGCGGCTTCCACGAGGAGGACCCCGAGCGGGTGCGCGCCGAGATCGCGCTGAACGTCGCGGCGCTCGTCGACCTCACGCACACCTTCATCGCGCAGCTGCGCGCGGGCGACGGCTTCCTCGTCAACGTCGCGAGCGTCGCCGGCTACCAGCCCACGCCGGGCTTCGCCGTCTACGGCGCGACCAAGGCGTTCGTCCGCAGCTTCACCGAGGCGCTGTGGGCCGAGTCGGCAGGCACCGGGCTGCGCGTTCTCGCGCTCTCCCCCGGCCCCACCGCAACCGAGTTCTTCGAGGTCGCCGGCGAGGACATCGGCTCCGGCCTGCCGAAGATGACGGCCCGCAAGGTCGTCGGCCTGACGCTCCGCGAACTCAAGAAGCCGAACCCTGGACCCTCCGTCGTCCCCGGCCCGATCAACACGTCCCTGACGATCGCCTCGAAACTCGTCCCGCGGAAGCTGCTGCTGCGCGCCATGAGCCGGGCCTCGCGCTCACGCTGACGACACGCGCCACGCTCGGCTTAGCGCAGCAGCGCACCGATCCCGGCGAAGTGCTGGCTGTACCTGTCGACGAGCTTCCGCGCCACCCCGACCGAGTCGACGAGCGGATGCGCCGCGAAGCCGCGCCAGGCGAGCTCGCGGGAGCCGCGCGTCGCGGCCTCGATGACCAGCCGCTCGGCGGACTTCACCTGCACCATCAACCCGAGCATCTCGCCCTCGACGGGCGCGACCGGCCACGGATGCACGCCATCGGCGTCGACGACGCAGCCGACCTCGACAACCGCGTCGTCGGGGAGCGCGGGCACGAGGGAGCCGTTGCGCACGTTCAGGATCATGGTGGCTGGCCGCCCGGAGGAGAGGGCCGCCATGAGGTCGAGCGCGACGCTCTCGTAGCCGCCGCCCGCGACATCCTCGACCTCGCGCTCCTCCCCCTCCTCGCGGCTCTCGGCCATGTAGCTCGCCTCGCGCTCGTGGCGGGTACGCATCCACGACTCGAAGGGGTCGGCGCCCGGGTTCGCGAAGAACTCGCCCTGCTGCGCGTCGAGGTACTCGCCCCTGGTCGCGTCCGCGGCGCGGATGCTGGCGTTGGCCTCACGCGTGAACGAGTAGTAGTACAGGTACTCGTTGGGCAGGGCGCCGAGCGCCCGCACCCAGTCGAAGCCGAGGAGGCGCGCCTCCTCGATGCGCTGCAGGGACGTGTCGGACGCGAGCAGCTCCGGCAGGCGCTCGACGCCGTCGACCCGCAGCGAGCGCAGCCAGCCGAGGTGGTTCAAGCCGACGTAGTCGAAGGCGACCACCGAGGGCTCTCCCCGACCCTCGGGGCCGGCGGAGACGCGGGCCCCCGCAACCGCCGCCGCTCGGCGCATGAGCCCGATCGGGGTGTCGCAGATGCCGACGACACGGTCGCCGAGCACGCCCCGCATCGCCTCGGTGACGATTCCGGCGGGGTTCGTGAAGTTGATCACCCAGGCATCGGGAGCGACCCGCTTGATGGTCTCGGCGAGCGAGACCATGATCGGGATCGTGCGCAGCGCATACGCGAGCCCGCCAGGCCCGACCGTCTCCTGGCCGAGCACCCCCAGCTCGAGGGCGATGCGCTCATCCGCGACCCTGCCGGCCGTGCCGCCCACGCGGACGGCGCTGAACACGAAGTCCGTCCCGCGCAGCGCCTCCTCGAGGTCGGTCGTGACGCTGATGCGCGGCGCGAAGCGCTTCTCGCTCGCGATGCGCTCGACGATGACGCGGATGATCGCCAGCCGCTCCGGCGAGACGTCGTAGAGGCTCAGCTCGTCGATGCGCACGGGCGCCTCGTCGGAGGCCACCGCCTCGAACACCTGGGGGACGCGGAACCCTCCGCCTCCGATGATCGTGAGCTTCACGAGAACATCACCTCGACTTTCGCTGTCCGCAGCACGGCGAGCGTCGCCGGGTCCGCATGGTCTTCCGTGACGATCGCGGAGATGGCGGATGCGCCGCACACGCTCAGCAGACCGACTCCAGGGAACTTCGTGGCATCCGCCAGCACGACCGTGCGCTGCGAGGAGGCGATCATCGCGAGCTTCACGGGCACCTCGGTGCCGGTCGTATCGGAGATCGTGCCGTCTGCTCTGATGCCGCTCGTGCCGAGGAAGCACACGGTCGCGCGGATCTGCGCGAGCGCCTGCTCGGTCAGCACCCCGACCATCGAGCTGTAGTTCTTCCGCACGACCCCGCCGAGCACGATGAGCTCGACGGCGTCGTCGTCGCGGAGCGCGTCCACCACGGCGAGGCTCGAGGTGATGACGGTGATACGTCGCCCACGCAGCTGCCTGGCGAGCAGCGCCGTCGTGGTGCCGATGTCGATGAGGACGACGTCGCCGTCCCGGACGAGCGTGGCTGCCCGCGCCGCGATGGCGGTCTTCTGCGCGCTCTGGTGGGTCGCGACCTCGGCGAACGGCACCCGGTCGGGCTCGACGCCGCCACCACCGCGGACGCGGCGCAGCAGCCCCTCGGCGCTGAGGGCGTTGAGGTCCCGCCGGACCGTCGACGGCGACACCCCGAACTCGACGGCGAGCTCCTCGACCGTGACCTGACCGTCCGCGCGCAGCGACTGCAGGATGCGAGCCTGACGCGTCGTGGTGAGCATGCGAGGCATCGTAGCAGTCACCAACGAGCACGTCGCAAGCACGAACGAGCGGGACTTGACGCACGAACGATCACCGCGCAGGATGTGTGAGCAACACCGCTGTTGCTACCGAGAGGAGCCGCGATGGCTTCGGCCCATCACGACACACCCCCGACCGACTCGGTCGATGGTGCGCGATTCGATGTGGTCCTCGCGGGCTCCGTCTTCTTCGACATCGTCTTCACCGATCTCCACGGCTCGCCGAGCGCGGGCACGGAGGTGTGGGCAGAGGGCATGGGGTCGACGCCGGGCGGCATCGCCAACCTCGCCGTCGCGGCCAGCCGCCTCGGGCTCACCACCTCGCTCGCCTCCGTCTTCGGCGACGACGTCTACGGGCGCTGGTGCTGGGAGCTGCTGGAGGAGCACGAGGGCATCGACCTCAGCCGTTCGCGGCGCTTCGAGAACTGGCACACCGCGGTCACGGTCTCCGTGGCGCAGGACGGCGACCGCAGCATGATCACGCACGGGCACCCGAGCCCCATCTCGAGCGACGCGCTCCTCAGCGACGGCGTCTCGAGCCGCACCGCGCTCGCCGAGCTCGGCACCATGACGAGCCTCGAGCAGGAGCCGTGGTGGCTGCGCGCGGCGGCCGACGGCACCCGGATCTTCGCCGACGTGGGCTGGGACGACACGGGCGTGTGGGACCGAGCCGTGCTCGAGCCCCTGTCGTCCTGCTACGCCTTCATGCCGAACGAGCGGGAGGCCGTCGAGTACACGCGCACCAGCTCACCCCTCGCCGCGGCCCGCGCCCTCGCCGAGCACGTGCCCATCGTCGTCGTGACCTGCGGCAAGGACGGCGCGATCGGCATCGACTCCGCGACGGGTGAAGAGGTCCGGGTTCCCGCCGTGCCCGTCCGCGCGCTCGACGCGACCGGCGCCGGGGACGTGTTCGGCGCATCCTTCGTGCTCGGCTCGCTGCGCGACTGGCCGCTCGAGCAACGCCTCCAGTTCTCGGCGCTCTGCTCGGCCCTCGCCGTGCAGCAGTTCGGCGGATCGCTCGCGGCCCCCGGCTGGGGCGACATCGCCGACTGGTGGGATGCGACGCGCGCCTCGGGAGACACCGAGCTCACCGAGCGGTACGGCTTCCTGCAGGACGTGCTGCCGTCGGAGCGCCCAGGCGCGGTCCGCCGCGCGGAGGCCACGTTCCGCCTCGTCGACCACTTCCCCGGAGTCTGACCGGCGCGCCAGAGCCGACCCAGCCGGGCTGTCGGCACCGCATCCGCGACAATTGACCGCTGGTCCCCCATCGCACGCAACGCACCCTCAGCGAAAGAAGGAAGCCGAACATGAACGAGAAGCATCGGAGAACCGCGGCGGTCGCCGGCGGGTTGGCACTCGCGCTCGCCCTCGCGGGATGCGCGCCCGGCACGGGCCAGCAGGCTGCCCCCGATGCCTCCACGGCGGAGATCAGCACCGACATCTCGCAGGTCGGCGACGTCACGCTGACCGTCTGGGACCAGGAGGTGCGCGGCGGGCAGAACGAGCAGATCGAGCAGCTGAACGCTGCGTTCGAGGAGAAGTACCCGAACGTCACCATCGAGCGGAACTCGCAGGCCTTCGACGACCTCGCGACGACGCTGCGCCTCGCCCTGACCGACGAGAACGCGCCGGACGTCGTGCAGGCCAACAACGGCCGCAACACGATGGGGGCGTTCGTCGAGGCCGGGCAGCTGCGCGCGCTCGACGACTACGCGGAGGCCTACGGCTGGTTCGACCGCTACCAGGAGTCGATCCTGCAGTACTCGACGTACAGCGAGGACGCGAAGGTCTTCGGGGACGGCAACCTCTACGGCCTGCCGCAGGTCGGCGAGGTCGTCGGCATCTTCTACTCGAAGGCGAAGCTCGCGTCGCTCGGCGTCGAGGTGCCGGGAACGTGGCCCGAGTTCGAGGCGGCGCTCGCGACGGCGAAGGCCGCAGGCGAGACGCCCATGCAGCTCGGCAACATCGAGCAGTGGCCGGCGGGCCACGTGTTCGGCCCGCTCCAGGGCGAGTATGTGGATGCGGAGACCATCACGAACCTCGGGCTCGGCAACCCCGGCGCGAGCTGGACCACTCCGGAGAACGTGGAGGCGGCGACCGCGCTCAAGGGCTGGGTCGACGACGGCTACTTCAACACGGGAGTGAACGGCACCGACTACGACGCGGCCTGGCAGGCGCTCGCCGAGGGCAACGGCGTGTTCCTCATCGGCGGCTCGTGGCTCGCGGCCGACCTCGAGGCGAGCATGGGCGACGACCTGGGCTTCTTCGTCCCGAAGACCAGCGACGGGGCGCTCGCGACGACCGGAGGCACCGGACTCCCGTTCGCGATGACCTCCGCGGCAGACAACACGGACGTCGCGGCCGCCTACATCGACTTCCTGACGAGCGACGAGGCCATGCAGATCCTGGCCGACACCGGCAACCTGCCCGTCAACAACTCGGCTGAGCTCGCGCCGGAGTCCGGCGTCTTCGCCGACATCTACGGGGCGTTCGGCGAGGTCACCGAGTCGGGCAGCGTGCTCCCCTACCTGGACTACGCGACGCCGACCTTCGGCGACACCATCGGCCAGTCCCTGCAGGGGCTCATCGACGGGCAGCTCACGCCGGAGCAGTTCACCGAGACCCTCGAGACCGACTACGCCGACTTCATCGCGGCGAATGAGTAGCCTGCGCCCGGTGGCGCCCGCGCAGCCCGAGCGACGCCCCGAATGACGAGCTCGAGCGCGACGGCGCGCGAACGTCGCCCGGCGAAGGGCGCCCGCCGCGGCACCCCCGCCTGGGTGCCGTTCGCGTACCTCGCGCCCGCGTTCCTCCTCTACGGCACGTTCCTGCTGTTCCCGCTCGGCCGTGCCGTGCAGTTCTCGTTCTTCGAGTGGGACGGGCTGGGCGCATCCACCTTCGTCGGGTTCGACAACTACGTGCAGATCGTGCAGGACGAGCGGCTGCGGGAAGCGTTCGGGCACGCGTTCGTGCTGATCTTCTTCTACTCGATCCTGCCGCTCGCGGTGGGCCTCATGCTCGCGGCGATCCTCACGCGGGCGCGGGTGCGGGGACTCGGCTTCTTCCGCACGCTCATCTTCCTGCCGCAGGTCATCGCGATGGTCGTCGTCGCGGTCACGTGGCGGCAGATCTACGCGCCGGACGGGCCCCTCAACGGGCTGCTGCGCCTCGTCGGGCTGGAGAGCTGGACGCGGGCGTGGCTCGGCGACTACACCTTCACGCTGCCGGCCGTCGGCCTCATCGGCTCGTGGGTGTCGCTCGGGCTCGTGACCGTGCTGCTCATGGCCGGGATGAGCCGCGTGCCGAAGGAGCTCTACGAGGCGGCCAGGCTCGACGGCGCGGGCCCGGTGCGCGAGTTCTTCTCGATCACGCTGCCCTCGGTGCGGGGCGAGATCACGGTGGCGCTGACGCTCACGATCGTCGCGGCGCTCAAGACCTTCGACCTCATCTACGTCACCACGAGCGGCGGTCCTGGCACGTCCACGACGGTGCCCAGCTTCGAGGTGTATCGGCGCGCGTTCGAGCTCGGCGAGGTCGGGGCCGCGACGGCCGTGGGCGCCGTGCTCACCCTCATCGTGTTCGCCATCAACTTCGTCGTGAACCGGATCGGGGACCGCGCATGAACGTCTCCGTGTTCGAGAAGGTCGCGAACTACCTCATCCTCGGCGTCTTCGGGCTGGTCATCCTCGGCCCGATCAGCGTCATCGTCACGCTCGCGTTCGGGCCAGAGAACGCGAGCGTCGCGCAGGAAGGGCGCGTCTTCCACTGGGAGAACTTCCCCACGGCGTGGGAGGTCGCGCGGTTCGGGCAGTACATGCTGACCTCGGTCGTCGTCGCCGTCATCGTGGTCGTGGTCGCAGTGCTCGCGTCGATCCTCGCGGGCTACGCGCTCGGCACCATGAAGTTCCGCGGCGCGACGCCCATCTTCTACCTCTTCCTGCTCGGCATCATGGTGCCGACCGAGGCGTTCATCGTGCCCCTCTACTTCGACCTGCGCACCGTCGGCCTCACGAACACGGTGTGGGGCGTCGCGTTCCCGCAGATCGCCATGTCGATCGCGTTCGGCACGTTCTGGATGCGCACCTACTTCCGCTCCTCCAGCCAGGCGCTCATCGACGCGGCCAAGCTCGATGGGGCTGGCTCCATGCGCATCCTGTGGCAGGTGCTCGTCCCCATCGGCCGGCCCGCCATCCTGACGCTCGTGCTGCTGACGTTCATGTGGACCTGGAACGAGTTCCTCATCCCCCTCGTGATGTCGCCGAACGGCAGCGTGCGCACCGCGCCACTGGGCCTGGCCTTCTTCCAGGGGCAGTACACGCAGGGCACCGCGCTGCTCGCGGCGGGCGCCATCATGGTCGCGCTGCCCGTCGTCGTGCTCTACATCTTCCTGCAGCGGCACTTCATCCAGGGGATGCTCGAGGGGGCGGTCAGGGAGTAGCTGGGCGGCGTGCGCCTGGCACGTCCCGAGTCGGCTCGCCGGTGTAGTCGGCGAGGAGGGGCGGGGGCAGCGGCCCCTTGATGCGCTGGCCCGCCTGCTTCTCCTCCCACGCATGGGCGAGGATCCCCACGGAGCGGGAGAGCACGAACAGGCCCCTCGCGAGCTCCGGCTCGACGCCGAGTTCCGCGTAGACGATCGCGGAGATGCCGTCGATGTTCATGGGGATGCGCCGCTCCCCCCGTTCGAGGGCCCGCTCCACCGCGAGCCCGGCGGCAAGGTGCCTCCCGGAGATATCTCCCGCGGCGAGCGCGTCCTCCACGAGCGTCAGGAGCGGGTCGCGTCGTGGGTCGCGGGGGTGGAAGCGGTGCCCGAAGCCCGGCACGAACACGCCCCGGCTCTTGTGGTCGGCGATCGCCTCGCGGGCGAGCTGATCCAGCGGCACGCCCTCGGTCTCGTGCCGTTCGACGAGGTCGTTCAGCAGCTGCACGCACTGCTGGCCCGCGCCGCCATGGGTATCCCCGAGGACGTTCACGCCGTTGGCGACGGCCGAGTTGAGGCCGACGCCGCACGTGGCGGCCATGCGTGCGCTCGCGATGGAGGGCGCCTGCGGGCCGTGATCGACGCTCGCGACGAGGGTCGCCTCGAGGAGGTTCGAGACCGTCGCGCTCGGCAGGCTCCCCGTCGTGAGCAGCCAGATCGTGCTCACGAAGCCGACGTTGCCGATGACCTGCTCGATCGGATACCCCCGCAGCTCGATCTCCCCCGGGGCGATCCGGGTCACGCTTGTGCTCCACCACGCCGTGGTGTCGGCGACGGTGGGCTGGTCGGCGGGACTGGCGCTGCTGGTCATACGGCTCGCTCCTCGTGGAATGCTCGGATCTGCGCGGCGTCGTAGCCGAGCTCGCGCAGGATCTCGTCGGTGTGCTGCCCGAGCCCCGGAGGCGGCATGGTCGGTGCGCTCGGGCGGTCGTCGAGGCGGATGCCGTTGCCGAGCACCCGCAGCGTCTCCCCCTCTCGTCCCGGGAACGGGAGGTCGTGCACGAGCTCACGGTCGACGATCTGCGGGCTCTCGAGCATCTCGGGAACCGTGAGCACCGCCGCCGCCGGCACTCCCGCCGCCGAGAGCCGCTCCTCCCAGTAGGCCGTGTCCTCGGCGCCAAGGGCCGCTTCGATCTCGCTCGTGAGCTCGGCCCTGAATCGCTTGCGGTCCTCCCGGTCGCGGAAGCGGGCATCCGCCGCCAGCTCCGGGCGCCCGATGACCCGCGTCAGAGCTTCGAACTGCTCCTGCTTGTTCGCGGCGATGTTGAGCGCCCCGGTCGCCGTCTGGAAGGTGCCGGACGGCGCGGCAGTGCCGTTGTCGTTGCCGAGCGCTCGGGGCACCTGGCCGGCCACGAGGTGGTTGGAGACGACCCAGCCCATGGCGGTCACGGCGGTCTCCAGCATCGACACGTCGATGCTGGATCCCTCGCCCGTGCGCTCGCGCCCGTGCAGTGCCGAGGTGATGGCGAACGCGGCCGCGAGCCCGCCGAGCGTGTCGGCGATGGGGTAGCCGGCTCGGAGCGGGGAGGTCTCCGGCGTGCCGGTGACGCTCATCATGCCCGAGCCGCCCTGGATGATCTGGTCGTACGCGGGCTTGGATCGGAGCGGCCCCGTCTGCCCGAATCCGGAGATCGCGCAGTACACGAGGCGTGGGTTGATGGCGCGCAGCTCTTCCCAGCCGAAGCCGAGACGCGCGAGCACCCCCGGTCGGAAGTTCTCGCACAGCACGTCGGCCTCGGCGACCAGGCGGCGCATGACCTCCTTGCCCCCGTCCGACTTCAGGTCGAGGGTGATCGATCGCTTCTGGGCGTTCTGCGCCAGGAACGAGACCCCCATCAGCTCGCTGTTCAGCTCCGAGTCGGACCCGAGGCTCCGTGCGAGGTCTCCCCCCTTCGGCACCTCGACCTTGATGACCTCGGCCCCCATGAGGGCCAGCTGGTAGCACGCGTACGGCCCGGCGAGGACGTTGGTCATGTCGAGCACGCGCACTCCCGCGAGGGGTCCCGATGTCTTGTCCGTCAAACCGTGACTTCCTTTCTGGTGGCGAGCTTCGCGCGGATGACGCGCACGATGACGAACGCCACCGTGATCGCGAGAACGGAGTAGAGGGTGATGGTGATGGGGCTGTCGATCAGCACGCTCGGGTCGCCCTCGCTGACCGCCATCGCGCGGCGGAACTCCGTCTCGGCGAGCGGCCCGAGGATGATCGCGATGAGCATCGGGGCGACCGGCAGCCCGTAGCGCCGCATCGTGAAGCCGATGAGGCCGATGACGACGACGAGCACGAGGTCGAGGATCTTGCCGCTCGTGGCGTAGACGCCGAGCATCGCGAAGAGCGTGATGCTCGCGTAGAGGTAGTGACGCGGGATCTTGAGCAGCTTCGCCCAGAGCGGAGCGAAGGGCAGGTTCAGGATGAGGAGCACGACCATGCCGATGAAGAAGCTCGCGAGGAGCGCCCAGACGAGCTCGCTCGACCGCTCGAAGAGCAGCGGCCCTGGCTGCAGGCCGTACTGCCGGAAGGCGGCGAGCAGGATCGCGGCGGTCGCCGAGGTCGGCAGTCCGAGCGCGAGCAGCGCGCCCATCGCGGTTCCGGCGGTCGCGTTGCCAGCGGCCTCCGGGCCTGCGACGCCCTGGATGGCGCCGAGGCCGAACATGGGCTTCTTCCGGCGCTTGTCGAGCCTGCGCTCGGTCCCGTAGGCGAGGAACGTTGGCACCTCGGCGCCGCCGACGGGGATGATGCCGAACGGAATCCCGATCGCGGTGCCGCGAAGCCATGCGGGCATCGCCTGGCGGAGCTCGCGGAGGGACAGCCAGAGGCGCCCCTTCGACTGGATGAGCCCCGTGTCGTCGGAGTAGCCGCGTCGGCCGGCGACCGCGAAGACCTCGCCGAGGGCCAGGAGTCCGACGGTGATGACGACGATGTCGATGCCGTCGAACAGCTCCGGTATGCCGGCCGTGTAGCGCGAGGCGCCCGAGATGGAGTCGATGCCGACGACCGAGATCGCGAGGCCGAGCACGAGGGCGGCGAGGCCGCGGATGATCGACTGCGTCACGACGGCGGAGATGGCGATGAAGGCGAACACGGCGAGCGCGAGGTACTCGGCGGGGCCGAACAGGGTCGCGAGCTCGGCGAGGCGGGGCGCGAAGAAGACCACGAGGATCGACGCGAGGATGCCGCCGATGAACGCGCCGATGGCCGACGTCGCCAGTGCCTGCGCCGCTCGACCGTTCTTGGCCATGATGTGGCCCTCGATGGAGCCCGCGATGGCCGTGCTGTTGCCCGGGGTGTTCATGAGGATACCGGCGATGGAGTCGCCGAAGAGTCCGCCGAAGAGGACACCCGCGAACATGATGAACGCGCCGATTGGGTCGAGGGAGAAGGTGACGGGGAGCAGGAGGGCGACGGCCATCGCGGACCCGAGGCCGGGGAGGACGCCGACGGCGGTGCCGAGCACGGCGCCGATGAGCACCCACAGCATGTTGATGGGGGTGAGGACCGTCAGGAACCCCTCCCCGAGATTGGCGAGCGTATCCATCAGAGGACTCCTACGAAGATGCCGGGGGGCAGGTTGAGGCCCAGCCCGATCGAGAACGCGATCTGCACGATGGAGGACATCGCGAGGGCGAGGAAGATGTCGAAGAACGGACGCCGGCTTCCGAGCGCCCGGGAGATGCCCCAGAAGAGGAAGGCTCCGGAGAGCAGCCAGCCGAGCGGGGTGAGCGCCGCGATGAACACGATGGTCGTGCCGAGGGCGCCGAGGAGCGAGCGCACGTTGGTGCGGGGGCGGATGTGCTCGGCCTGCAGCTCGCGGTCCTGGGCGACGGCGAGCTCGTCGAGGTCGTAGTCGGGATCCTCCTCGATCACTCGCCGCTCTCCGCGCAGCTCGGCCTGGTCGGGTTCGGCGACGCGCTCCGGCTCCGGGTTGCGGATCACGTCGATGGCCAGCAGCACCGCGATCACGAAGACCGCGACCGTGACGATGGCCGGGAAGACCTGCGGACCTGGCTGCGAGACGTTGCCGGGAACGTCCATGGTGATCGTGCCGATGGTGAGGCCGATGCCGGTCAGCGTGAGGATGCCGGGCACGACGAGGCCCGTTCGGCGACGCCACCAGCCTGGCCTGGAGGTGGTGTCGTGCTGCGTCCACGCGGAGGTGGGGATGACGCCGGTCATAGTCCGAGCTCCTCGATGATCTGGTCGACTCTCGCCTGGTCTTCCTCGATGAACGCGGCGAAATCGTCTCCCGTGAGGAGGGCCGGCTCCCAGCTGTTGCGCTCGAGGGTGTCCTGCCACTCCGGCGTCGCGGCCATCTCCTCGAAGATGGCGACGAGCTGGTCCCGTTCGGCCTCCGTGATGCCGGGAGGCGCGACGATGCCTCGCCAGTTCGGGAGGTGCACGTCCACGCCCTGGTCGATGAGCGTCGGGACGTCGATGCCGTCGATCGGCTCCTCAGCGGAGACGGCGAGGGCACGGAGGTTGCCCGCCTCGATCTGGTCGCTGAACTCGTTGTAGCCGCTGACCCCGATCGCGACGGTGTTGGAGAGCAGCGACGTGAGCACCTCTCCGCCGCCCGCGTAGGAGACGTAGTTGATGTCGCCCGGGTCGATGCCGGCTTCCTCGGCGACCAGTCCGGCGAGGAGGTGGTCGGTCCCGCCGACGCCTCCCCCGCCGATCGCGACGGAGTGCGGGTTCTGCTTCCAGTCGGCGATGAAGTCGTCGAGCGTCTCGTACGGCGAGTTCGCGGGGACGATGAAGACCTCGTAGTCCTCGGCGAGGCGTGCGATGGGGGTCGTGTCCGACAGGTCAACGGTTGACTTGTTGACGTTGATGGCGCCCATCATGACCGTGCCGGTCATCATGAGGTTGGTCGGGTCGGCGCCGAGGCCGACGAACTGGGAGAGGCCGATCGTGCCGCCAGCTCCTGGCACGTTGACGACCTGCACGTTGTTCACGATGCCGCCGGCCCGGAGCGCCTGCTGCGATTCCCTGGCCGCGAGATCCCAGCCGCCGCCCGGGGCGGAGGGCGACATGAAGGTCAGTTTGGTGCTGGGGTCGGTCCCCGTCGTCGATTGGCTCGCGTCGAACGCGGCCACTCCGACGAGCACCATGGTCGCGGCGATGCCCACCGCGCCCATGAGCTTCCGTTTTGCTGTCACGATCACTCCCTTGTGATTGACTGTCCACACAGCGGACATATCTGTCCACCAGATGGTACGCTAGTGTGACCGGGCAAGCAAACGATCCGAAGCCGGAGACCCCATGACAAGCGCCGACGACGCACCAGCCCAGCGGTCAGAACCGGGCGGCATCCGCGCCGTGAGCCGAGCCCTCGATGTCCTCGACTGCTTCGAGAACGAGGGCCAGTCGCTCGCCATCGCCGACATCGTCCGCCGCTGCGAGCTCCCGCGAACGACCGTGCTGCGCCTCGTCGACACCCTGGTGGGCGAGCGGATGCTGCAGCTCCTCCCCGACGGACGCGTGAGCGTGGGCCCCCGCATGATCCGCTGGGGAGCATTCGCGAAGGCAGCCTGGTCGGCGCCGGCCCCCACACTTGAGCGCCTCCGCGAGCTCGCCGAGCAGACGGGCGAGACGGTGAGCCTCTACGTCCGCCGCGACCTCAAGCGCGTCGCCATCGCCCAGGCCCCCGGGCGACACACCATCCGCCACGTGGTCCAGGTCGGCGACGAGCTCCCGATCTGGCGCGGCGCCGCATCCACGACGCTCCTCAGCGGCGAGCGCCCGGAGATGCTCGACGCCGTGCTCGCGAAGCTCGACGCAGACCCGGTTATCGACGTCGACACCGCCGCCCTCCGACACCGGGTCGACGAGATCCGCGAGCGGGGCTGGGGACTCAGCCACGGCGAGCGGGAGTCCGGCAACAGCGGCCTGGCGATGCTCGTCCCCGAGAATCCCGAGCGACCGCACCTGCAACCCGTCGTCGTCGTGCTCGGCGGGCCCACCGCGAGATTCGTCGACGCGCGCATCCCCGAGTTCGTCGACGCGCTGCGCGCCTGCGTGCGCGACGTGCCGCGCACCGGACTGCCCCCGGCACTCGAGTGAAGAGGGGCGCGGCCGAAGACGGCCAGCGCCGCGAGCGGAGCAGGACCAGGACCAGGACCAGGACCGAGAGCAAGACTCTGAGCAGGACCTCGAGCAGGACTGTGAACCGACGAAGGAGACGGTGCGATGAGCGCAACGGTGTTCGTGACGGCCCCTCGCCTCGGCGAGTCGGGGGTGCATGCCCTCGCCGAGTCCGGCAGCAGGGTGATCTACCTGCCTGAAGGTGGCGGGCGGGCTGAGGTCGAGGAGATCCTGGCGCGCGAAGCGGTCGACGCCGTGATCTCCCGCACCGTCGAGCTGTCGGCAAAGGCGATCGAGTCGTGCCCGTCGCTTCGAGTCATCACGAAGCACGGCGTCGGCGTCGGCAACATCGACGTCGAAGCCGCGACTCGGCGCGGCATCCCGGTGCTCACCACACCGGGGGCGAACGCCCAGTCCGTCGCCGAGCTCACGATCGCACTCATGTTCAACGCCGCCCGCAGAGTGTCCTGGATGGACGCGGAGATCCGGCAGGGCCGCTGGAGTCGAGCGCAGGATGGGCGGCAGCTGGCCGGCGCAACGCTTGGCCTCGTCGGGGCAGGACAGATCGGGCAGCGGGTCGCCCGCACCGCGGCGGCGACCGGCATGCGAGTGCTGGCCTTCGATCCCGGGCTCAGCCTCGACGCCCCCATCCCCGAGCTCACGATGGTCGGCACCCTCGAGGAACTGCTCGGCCAGGCTGACGTGCTGAGCCTCCACGTGCCACTCAACGAGCACACGCGTGGCCTCATCGGGGCCGCCCAGCTCGCCCTGCTGCCGGCAGACGCCATCGTGCTGAACACGGCGCGGGGAGAGATCGTCGACGAGCCAGCCCTCGTCGACGCGCTCCGCAGCGGACGGCTCTTCGCCGCGGGCCTCGACACCACCTGGGCTGAGCCCATCGAGCAGGACAACCCGCTGCTCGCCTGCCCGAACGTCGTCATCACGCCGCATGTCGGCGGCTCGACCCCTGCGGCACTCGAGGCGATGGCGCTGGCGGCCGCCCACAACGTGCTCGACTACCTCGACGGCGCCATCCCGGACGCGCGCTCCTGCGCGAACCCCACCACCCTCTCGCCCGAACGGAGCACCGCATGACCCAGCAGGAACCCACCGAAGCACCCGCCTGGCCGACCGGCTACTTCATCGGCGAGCGCGCGCCAGAGCTGCCGGCTGCGCTGATCGACGCGTTCCGCGCCATCCCGGTCGCCGTCGCCGGCGACTGCCTCGGACGCTCCGTGGGAGCGCTCGGCCTCACCGCCTACCACGGCGACGCCCCCCTCTCGGGGCAGGCCGTGACCGTCAAGATCCGACCGGGCGACAACCTCATGATCCACAAGGCCATGATGGACGCCCACCCCGGCGATGTCATCGTGATCGAGGGCGGCGGCGACCTCAGCCAGGCGGTCATCGGCGGGCTCATCCGCACGTCAGCGCTCGCGAAGGGCCTCGGCGGCTTCGTCCTCGACGGGGCCCTGCGCGATGTCGCCGAGTGGCGGGAAGGCGGCATGCCCGCCTACGCACTCGGGCACACGCACCGCGGCCCCACGAAGGACGGCCCCGGCCAGATCAACGTGCCCGTCTCGATCGCGGGCCTCGTCGTGAACCCGGGCGACCTCATCCTCGGCGACCTCGACGGGGTGCTCGCCGTCCCGGCGCAGCGGGCGGAGTCGCTGCTGCACGACGCGCGTCGGCACCTGGAGCGGGAAGCCCGCATCCGCAAGCACAACGAGGACGGCACCTCCGACCCAGAGCGGTTCAACGCGCTCCTGCGCCAGAAGGGCCTCCCCGTCTGACCCGGTGCGCCGCCGACTGCCCGGGAAGGGTCTTGTCAAGCGTCGCGGCCCCCCATGTGCGCCCGCGTACAGTGATCCGTCGGTCGCCGCGGCACCCCTGAGCCGCGGCAGAAGAGAGGCTCCCCCCGTGCGACGGTTCGACTGTGATGTGTGCGAGAACGAGGTCTTCTTCGACTCGGTGTCCTGCGAGCGATGCTCGTCCAAGCTCGGCTACGTGCTCAGCCTCGACGACGTGCTCGTCGAAGGGGGCACATCCGCGACGGATGCCGGCCTGCGGCGGTGCAGCAACGCCGAGCTCGCCGGATGCACGTGGTTGACCGCGCAGGCCGGCGGGCTCTGCGAGAGCTGCCAGCTCACGCGCACCCGCCCCAGCGACGCCGACGCGAAGGGCCTGCGCCTCTTCCCGATCGCGGAGGAGTCGAAGCGGCACCTGGTACGCGACCTCACCCGCCTCGGGTTCGCGACGCGCCCCAAGGAGAGCGGCGAGCCCGCCACGGTCGGCCAGACGCCCGTCTTCGACCTGCTGTCGAGCGTGTCGGAGAGCGTCACGATCGGCCACGCCAACGGCGTCATCACGATCGACCTCGCGGAGGGCGACGACAGCTACCGCGAGCAGGTCCGGCAGCGCCTCGCCGAGCCGTACCGCACCATGCTGGGGCACTTCCGCCACGAGAGCGGCCACTACTACGAGTGGCAGCTCGTCGAGCAGACGTCCCGCATCGACGAGGCCAGGGAGCTGTTCGGCGACGAGCGCGCCGACTACCAGGCCGAGATCGACCGCCACTACGAGGAGGGCCCGCCGGAGAACTGGCGCAGCGACTACCTCAGCAGCTACGCGACGATGCACCCGTACGAGGACTTCGCGGAGACCTGGGCGCACTACCTGCACATCCAGGACACCCTCGAGACGGCCGTCGCGTTCGAGCTGCTGCCCGCGCCGGAGGCGGGCGCGTCCGCCCGCGACGTGGTCGCCGACAGCTGGATGCCGTTCGCGACCGCCATGAACGTCGTCAACCGCTCGCTCGGGCAGCGCGACCTCTACCCGTTCGTCCTGCCGGACAAAGTCGTCGAGAAGCTCGCGTTCGTGCACTCGCTGCGCGACCCCGCGAGCACCTCGGGCTCGGCCGACTGACGCATCCGCCCCGCATCCGCCCCGCAGCCGACGACGCCGCCGCCACCACCGCCACCGCCACCGCCGAATGGGTCACTTTCACCCCATTTCGGCGGCCGCTATGGGGTGAAAGCGACCCATTCGGCGACGATCGCGGCGAGCGGGCGGGCCTTCGAAGCCCCTGCCGAGCAGGTCCGTATCCGCGCGAGCGCGACGAACGGAGGCCCGGACGGTCTCATCGGCGCTCCTCGACGCTCATCGAGGCACTTCGACGCACCTCGAAGTGAGCGCCGAGTCGTGTCGGCGCAGCTACGCGGCGCTCAGCGGGTGATGGCGAGCTGGCCGATCGCGGTCACGGGGGCGACGCGGCCGTCGGACAGCTCGTACTGGCAGCCGACGATGCTCAGCGCGCCGCTCGCGACGGCGTCGCTGATGACACGCGAGCTGCGCACGAGCGAGTTGATGGTCGAGTACAGGTGGCGGCGGCCGACGGCTTCCACGTCGATCTGCGCCTCGTCGACGTACGGGGTCGACTGGTCGCTCGTGAACCACTCCTCCTGCACGGAGGGCTGGATGCGCGCGAGCTCGTCCTTGATGGCGGGCGTCACGTCGCGCGGGTGCGCCGTGGTCTGGTTGATGGCGGCCTTCACCGCGCCGCAGGAGCCGTGCGCGAGCACCACGATGAGGGCCACGCCGAGCTCGGCGACGGCGAACTCCATGGTCGCGGTCGTGTTCTCGTTCGCGATCTGCCCCATGTTGCGGGCGACGAAGAGGTCACCGAGGCCGCAGTCGAAGAGGATCTCGGCGGCGACACGCGAGTCGGAGCAGCCGAGGAACGCGGCGTTCGGTGCCTGGCTGCCCGAGATCTCGGTGCGGCGCGCCGCGCTCTGCTGCGGGTGGAGGAGATCGCCCTTGATGAAGCGCTCGTTGCCCTGGACGAGGTCGTCCCACGCTTCCTGGGGAGTGACTCTTGCTGCCGTCATCGTTGCTCCTTCGTGCTGAAACCTGTGACTGCCGACGCGCATCCGGTGCCGGATGCGCGTGCCCCGTTCAAGGGCGCGGCGCCGTCCAAGCGTACTCACCCCCGAGCCGTCCCTCTGCGCCGACTGGGACGCCCGGAGTCGACGCGCCGCAGCGGATTCGATCGCGAACGTCCGCGGCCGGCCGGAAAATGTGAGAACGTCAGTTCCCAAGATCAGGGTTGATGGGAGGTGGCGCATGCGACGAGGACACAACCTGCTGGCCGTCGGCGACTACAACCAGGCCGTCATCCTCGACTTCATCCGCCGGGCCCCGGACGGGGTGAGCCGCGTCGAGGTCGCCCAGGCCAGCGGCCTCTCGGCCCAGACCGTGTCGAACGTCACCCGCCGCCTCATCGACGGGGGCCTCGTCCGGGAGGGCGAGCGCCTCATCACCGGGCCGGGCAAACCCCGCACCAGGCTGCGTCTCGACGCGACGAGCCGCTACGCCGTCGGCGTGCACCTCGACCCGACCGTCATCACCTACGCGGTCCTCGACCTCGCGGGCGCCGTCGTCGTCGACCACCGCACGCGCACCCCCACCGAGCCGGACCCCGGCGTCGTCATCGCCGACATGACGAGGGAGATCGCCGCGATCCTCGAGCGCGCCGGGATCCCCCGCGACCGGGTGCTCGGCGTGGGCATCGCGGCCCCCGGTCCGCTCGACTCGGCGCGAGGCGTGGTGCTCGACCCGCCCATGCTCGACGGCTGGGAGTCGGTGCCGCTGCGCGACGCCCTCAGCGAGGCCACCGGTTTCCCCGTGGTGCTCGAGAAGGACGTCACCGCCGCGGCCGTCGCCGAGCTCTGGCTCGACTCCGGCCCCCGCCGCGACAACTTCGCGTTCCTCTACTACGGCACCGGCATCGGCATCGGTCTCGTCGTCAACCACGAGGTGCTCCGCGGCGCGAGCGACAACGCCGGCGACCTCGGACACATCATGGTGCAGGCGGATGGCCCCGTCTGCTCGTGCGGTCGCCGCGGCTGCGTCGGCGAGCTCGTCGTCCCGCACCGCCTCGTGAAGCACGCCATCCGCATCGGCGCGCTCCCGGGCGAGGAGAGCGTCGACCGGTCCGACTTCGACGAGGTCGACCGGCTCTTCACGGAGTTCGCGGCGGCCGCCGTCCGCGGCGAGCCCCGCTCGATGGAGGTCATCGAGGCCGCGGCGACGCAGATCGCGCGCGCCCTCGTGAGCCTCATCAACCTGCTCGATATCGACACCGTCGTCTGCGGCGGGCCGTTCTGGCGGCGCATCGAGCCAGCGCTGCGCTCGCGCATCGAGGAGCTCGTCAACGCTGACGCGGCCCTCATCCCCCACCACCCGATCTTCGTCCCGAACTCCACGATCGGCGAGGACGTCGCCGCCGTCGGCGCCGGCTGCCTCGTGCTCGACCAGACCCTCGCGCCCCACACGTCGGCGCTCCTGATCTCGCGCTGAGCGCTGCCGGGTCGCACTCAGCTCGCACGTCCAGCTCACGCACCGGCCGCACGTCCCGAGGCCGTTCACCCGTGCCGTCGTCCGTGCGGTCAGCCTGCCGGCAACCCTGCCGTGAACCCTCCCAGCCCCGGCCGCCGCGTGGTGGCAAGAAGCTCTTGACATGAGTTAGTCCAATCGGTTTACTTATAGCAGGCCGAAGGCGCGACACCGATGTCGAGCCGCACGGAGAACGGTCGTGGAGCAAGGGAGCACCATGAAAAATCGCACACTCGGGGTCGTGGCACTCGCCGCCGCCTCTGTGCTCGCACTGTCCGCCTGCGCGGGCGGCGACTCGGGCGGAGGCGACTCGAACACCATCAAGGTCGCCTACCAGAAGTTCGGGCAGTTCACCCAGATGGACGACCACATGCAGAAGGTCAAGGCCGAGTACGAAGCGGCCAACGAGGGAATGACCGTCGAGCTCATCCCGATCGAGGCACAGGAAGCCGACTACTTCGCGAAGCTCGCCCTCATGAACCGCTCCCCCGCCACCGCGCCGGACGTCATGTACGAGGACACGTTCATGGTCAAGACCGACGTCGAGGCCGGCTACCTCGCCCCGCTCGACGACTACGTCGCGAACTGGGCCGACTGGGAGCAGTTCCCCGAGAACGCCCGCCAGGCCGGACTCGGCGACGACGGCAAGGTGTACGGCATCCCGATGGGCACCGACACGCGCGCCCTCTGGTACAACCAGGACATCCTGAAGGCGGCCGGCGTGCAGGTGCCGTGGGAGCCGAAGACCTGGGACGACATCATCGCGGCCGCGGAAGCCGTGAAGGCGCACGACCCCAACATCCGCCCCTTCAACATCTACTCGGGCAAGGCCATGTCAGAAGGCGCCTCGATGCAGGGCTTCCAGATGCTCCTCACCGGCACGGAGGACGAGCTCTTCAACACCGACGAGCAGAAGTGGGTCACGGGCTCGCAGGGCTTCATCGACTCGCTCTCCTTCGTCGGCGACATCTACCAGGGCGGCCTCGGACCGACCCCGCAGGAGGCGCTCGACAAGAACGTCGGCACCAGCATCAACACCGAATGGATCCCGAACGGGCAGCTCGCGATGAGCCTCGACGGCTCCTGGGTGAGCGGCACCTGGCTCGACTCCGGCTCGAAGCCGTGGCCGGAATGGTCGGACGTCATGCAGGTCACGCCGATGCCGACGCAGGACGGCCAGGACCCGGGCGTCACGAGCATGTCCGGTGGATGGACCCTCGCCATGGGCGCCGGGACCAAGAACCCGGACGCGGCCTGGGACTTCATCAGCCTCGCCCTCAACCAGGAGAACGCGCTGAGCTACGACGTGGCAGCAAGCCAGGTGCCGGTGCGCACCGACGTCGCCGAAGCCCCCGAGTACACGGACGCCAACCCGACGTTCGGCTTCTTCGCGGACCTCGTGCCCGACACGAACTTCCGCCCAGCGAACTCCGACTACTCGCAGGTCTCCGCCGCGATCACGGTCGCCATGGAAGCCGTCATGACGGGTCAGCAGACACCAGAGGAAGCCGCCGCCGCCTACGACAAGGCCGTCATCGGCATCGTCGGCGAAGAGAACACGACGTCGGCGTCGAGCTGATGACCGCCACCCTCTCCCCCGTCTCGGGAGCGCCCCGCGCTCCCGAGACGGGGCGGCCCGCCCCCAGGAAGCGGAAGGCGCTGCAGCGGGTCACCCGCGGTGTGCCGCTGATCCCAGCGGTCGGCCTCCTCGCCGTCTTCCTCCTCGGGCCCGTCATCTCGTCGTTCTACGGCTCGTTCACCAACTCCACGCTGAGCGGCGTCGGCGCCTCGAGCGCGGAGTTCGTCGGGTTCCAGAACTACCTCGACCTCTTCGCGAGCCCCGACTTCCCGAAGTCCGTGCTCATCACGCTCATCTTCCTCGTCGCCTCCGCGATCCTGGGGCAGAACGTGCTCGGTCTCGGCCTCGCCGTGCTCATGCAGTCGTCGAACAAGTTCGTCCGCAGCACCGTGAGCACCATCGTCGTGACCGCCTGGGTGCTGCCGGAGATCGTCGCCGCGTTCGCGGCCTACGCGTTCTTCAGCGATGCGGGCACGCTCAACACGATGCTCGCCGCGATCGGCATCACCGGCCCCAACTGGCTCTACACGCTCCCCCTGCTGAGCGTGATCCTCGCCAACACGTGGCGCGGCACCGCCTTCTCGATGCTCGTCTACCGGGCAGCTCTCAACGACGTGCCGCCGGAGATCACCGAGGCGGCCGAGGTCGACGGCGCGAGAGGCTGGCAGCGCTTCACGCTCATCACGCTGCCCATGATCCGCCGCAGCATCTCGACGAACCTCATGCTCACGACCCTGCAGACGCTCTCGGTCTTCGCGCTCATCTTCGTGATGACCAACGGCGGACCGGGCACCGACAGCACGACCCTGCCGCTGCTCGCCTACCAGGAGGCGTTCCGCTTCGGCCAGCTCGGCTTTGGCACCGCCATCGCCACCATGCTGCTGCTTGTCGGCGCGCTGTTCTCGGTCGCCTACATCAGGGCGCTCAAACCGGAGGTGGACTGATCATGTCAACCAACACGTCCGTGGCCGCGGCTGACCCCGCCGTCACGACCAGGTCCATCGCGACGGGCGGCCACCACGTCGAGACGAGCATGGCGGCCCCTCGGGGTCGCGCGATGCGCTGGTTCGCGAACATCGTGCTCAGCGTCATCGGCATCATCTTCCTGCTCCCCCTCGTCTGGCTCCTCCTGGCATCGTTCGACTCGACCGCGAGCCTGTCCGTGAAGTGGCCCGAAGCACCGTCGCTCGACAACTTCCTCGCCGTCCTCACCCCGGAGATCTCCCTCATCCCGCTCTGGAACAGCCTCGTGCTGTCCGGCGGATGCGCGATCGTGACGGTGCTCGCGGCGATCCTCGCCGCCTATCCGCTCTCCCGCTACAAGTCGCGCATCAACAAGCCGTTCCTGTACGGGGTGCTGTTCGGGACCTGCCTGCCGATCACCGCGATGATGGTGCCCGTCTACGCCCTGTTCGTGGCGTTCAACCTCATCGACAACATGTTCGGCACCATCCTGTTCCTCGCCGCGACCTCGCTGCCCATGGCGATCTGGATGATGAAGAACTTCATGGACTCGGTGCCCGTCTCCCTCGAGGAGGCGGCCTGGACGGACGGCGCCTCGGCCATGGCGACCCTGCGGCTCATCGTCGTGCCGCTCATGCGCCCCGGCATCGCCGTCGTGTTCATCTTCGTGTTCATCCAGACGTGGGGGAACTTCTTCATCCCCTTCATCCTGCTGCTGAGCCCCGACAAGCTGCCCGCCGCGGTGAGCATCTTCTCGTTCTTCGGCCAGTACGGCGCGGTCGCCTACGGCCAGCTCGCCGCGTTCTCGCTCCTCTACTCCCTGCCGGTCCTGGCGCTGTACGTGCTCGTGTCCCGCCTCGGCGGCGGCTCGTTCGCGCTCGCCGGCGCCGTCAAGGGCTGATCCACGACTTCCAACGTCTCCTTCAACGCAGAAAGGCGCTTCATGCCTGATCCCACGCAGTTCGTCGACCTCCGCATCCGCCGGTTCGTGTCCGAACGACTCACCCCAGCCATCTACCGCGAGCGCGAACAGCTCACCGTCACCTCCTGGGACGTTCCGGGCGAGCCCGTGCCGTTCGCCGAGGCGGTCACCCAGCAGTTCACGCCCTTCCGGGTCGGTGACGAGTGGAGCCGCCCGTGGGGAACCACGTGGTTCCACATCACCGGCACCGTCCCAGCCGACTGGGAGATGACGGATGCACGCGTCGAGGTGCTCGTCGACCTCGGCTTCGTGAGCGGCCACCCGGGCTTCCAGGCCGAGGGCCTCGTCTGGACCCCGGAAGGCCACATCCTGAAGGCCATCGAGCCCCGCAACACGGCGGTGCCGCTGAAGATCGGCCCAGGCGACAGCATCGACCTCTACATCGAGGCGGCGTCGAACCCGGACGTGCAGGGCGAGTCGGTCTACGCACCCACCCCCATGGGCGACCTCGCCACCTCCGGTGACGCCCCCATCTACCGCACTCGGGTGCTCGACATCGGCCTGCGCGACGTGCCCGTGTGGGAGCTGGCGCAGGACGTGTGGACCCTCGACGGCCTGTGGCGCGAGCTCGGCGAGGAGACACCCAGGCGTGCGGAGATCCTCCGCGGGCTCGAGCGCCTCATCGACACCCTCGACCCCGACGACATCTCCAGCACGGCGAAGGCCGGCCGCGAGGTGCTCGCTCCCCTGCTCGCCTCCCCCGCCTACGCGAGCGCCCACCACGTGGTCGCCGTCGGCCACGCGCACATCGACTCGGCCTGGCTGTGGCCGGTGCGCGAGACGATCCGCAAGTGCGCGCGCACCTTCTCCAACGTGCTCTCGCTCATGGACGAGAACGACGACTTCCTCTTCGCCTGCTCGTCGGCGCAGCAGTTCGCGTGGATGAAGGAGCACTACCCGGACCTGTTCGAGCGCATCAAGGTGCGAGTCCTCGAGGGGCGCTTCGTGCCCGTCGGCGGCATGTGGGTGGAGTCGGACACGAACCTGCCGGGCGGCGAGGCCATGGCCCGCCAGTTCGTGGCGGGCAAGGGCTTCTTCATCCGCGAGTTCGGCATCGAGCCGCCCGAGGTGTGGCTGCCCGACTCCTTCGGATACTCGGCCGCGCTCCCCCAGATCGTCAAGGCCGCCGGCTCGAAGTACTTCCTCACGCAGAAGCCGTCGTGGAACGAGACGAACGTCATGCCGCACCACACCTTCAACTGGGAGGGCATCGACGGCTCGCAGGTGTTCACGCACTTCCCGCCCGTCGCCACCTACAACTCGGTGCTCTCGCAGGAGGAGCTGCACAAGGCGCAGCGCGACTACAAGGAGAAGGGCGAAGCCAACTCCTCGCTCGTGCCGTTCGGCTACGGCAACGGCGGCGGCGGCCCGACCCGCGAGATGATCGCGGCCGCGGAGCGCACCCGCGACCTCGAAGGCTCGCCGACGGTCGAGATGACGAGCCCGCAGGCGTTCTTCGAGCAGGCCGAGGCCGAGCTCGAGCAGCCGCCCGTCTGGTCCGGCGAGATCTACCTCGAGTTCCACCGTGGCACCTACACGTCGCAGGCGCGCACGAAGCGCGGCAACCGCCGCAGCGAGCACCTGTTGCGCGAGGCGGAGCTGTGGGCGAGTGCGGCGACGATTCGCACGGGCGCCGCGTACCCGTACGCGGAGCTCGAGTCGGCCTGGCAGACGGTGCTCCTGCAGCAGTTCCACGACATCCTTCCCGGCTCCTCCATCGCCTGGGTGCACCAGGTCGCCGAGGAGCACTACGAGCGGGTCGCGGGCGAGCTCGAGACGCTCATCTCGTCGGCGCTCGGCTCGCTGACGGGCGCCGGGGAGACGGCGCTGCTCGCGAACGCCGGACCGTACGCGGTGGACGGGGTGCCCGCGCTCGGTGGTGGCGCATCCGGTGCCGCCTCGGGTGCCGCCCCGCACGGTGGCCCGGTGACGCTCACGCGCTCCGGTGACACCCTGGTGCTCGACAACTCGCTGGTGCGCGTGACGATCGACGCGGACGGTCTCGTGTCGTCGCTCTTCGACGTCGCCGCGGATCGCGAGCTGGTTCCGGCCGGCGAGCGCGCCGCCGAGCTGTGGATCTACCGCGACACCCCAGCCCAGTGGGATGCGTGGGACATCGACGTGCACTACCAGCGCCACGGCCGCCCGATCCGCTCGGTCGACTCGATCGAGGTCGTCTCGGAGGACGCCGACCGGGTCGTCGTGCGTGTGTCGCGCTCGCACGGCTCGAGCACCTTCGTGCAGGAGCTGTCGCTGGGCGCCGGGCGTCCGACGCTCGACCTGACGACGGATGTCGACTGGCACGAGCGCCAGAAGCTCCTCAAGCTGGCGTTCCCGCTGGATGTGCACGCGGAGCGGTCGTCGTCCGAGATCCAGTTCGGGCACGTCAACCGCCCCATCCACCGCAACACGTCGTGGGACGTCGCACGGTTCGAGACGAGCGCACACCGTTGGGTGCACGTCGGGGAGACCGGCTACGGGGTCGCCGTCGCGAACGACTCGACGTACGGGCACGACGTGACCCGCACGACCCGAGAATCCGGCGGCACGACCACCCTCGTGCGGGAGTCGCTGCTGCGGGCTCCCACCTTCCCGGACCCGCACGCCGACCAGGGCCGGCACGTGCTCCGCACCTCGGTGCGAGTGGGTGCGGATGTGCTGGACGCGGCCGCCGAGGGCTACCGGCTCAACGTCGCACCGCGCGCCGTGACCGGAGCCGCGGCCATCGAGCCGCTGCTGACGGTCGACGACCCGGCCGTCGTGGTGGAGGCCGTGAAGCTGGCCGAAGACCAGAGCGGCGACGTCGTCGTCCGCCTGTATGAGGCTCGCGGTGCGAAGGCTCGGGCGACGGTGACGCCCGGGTTCGCGTTCGAGTCGGTCGCTGAGACCGACCTGCTCGAACGTGACGTCGACCAGACGGCGATCGTGGATGCCGAGGGGGCCCTGGCCCTGTCGGTGCGCCCGTTCCAGCTGGTCACGCTCCGCTTCCGTGGGGTGTCGGCGCTGCGCTGACAACTGGGGAGACCGGGCGGGCAGACTGCGCTGCCTGGCCGGTCGGACGCTGTGGCGAACCGCACCCGCGGACTCCTGGGTGCCGGTTCGCCACAGCTGTGTCTGCGGGCATCTGCGTCTGCGGGAGCCTGCGTCTGCGGGCGCCCCCGCGCTCCTCGGGCTCTCTCGCGCTGTCGGCCTTCCTCTCGCGCTGTCGGCCTTCCTCTCGCTTCCTTTCGCGCTCCCCCACTGTCCCGGCGCCAAAGTTGTGGGTAAGTGCGCTCGCGAAGCACCGCAACCGCACTTGGCCACACCGCTGCTGTCAAAGGCGGCCGCTCGGATTCCCGTGCCGCTCGGGACCCTCCGCTCGGGCTCCCGGCGTCTCGGGGCCCTGCTGATCGGCTCCCGGCGTCTCGGGCCCCCTGCCGATCGGCTCCCGGCGTCTCGGGGCCCTGCCGATCGGCTCCCGGCTTCTCGCCCCTCGAGCTCTCCCGCTGAGTCTCTCTCAGCCCCTCCCTCGCAGCCTCCTTCGCGGCCCCTCGCTCGCTGTCCCGGCGCCAAGGTTGTGGGTAAGTGCGCTCGCGAAGCACCGCAACCGCACTTGGCCACACCGCTGCCGTCAAAGCCGGCCGCTCGGATTCCCGTGCCGCTCGGAGCCCGCAGCATCCCGGTTCTTCCCAGCGGGACCGGCGTTAGATGGATGGCGGAGCGCGCAGCCCCGACGCGCGCAGGAATGAGCGACGATGCCCACCTTCACGAACATCCATCACCTCGCGGTGACCGTCCGCGACCTCGAGACGAGCGTCGCCTTCTACGAGCAGGTCTTCGGCTTCGCCCCGGCGACCGAGATCGACGACGAATCGCTGCACCGCAAGCTGTTCGCGCTGCCGGGCGGCACGAACCTCGGACTCACGCAGCACGACGGCGGCACCGACGGGGCGAGTGGCGGAGGGTTCTCGCCGTTCTCGCCGGGACTCGATCACATCGGGCTCACCGTCGAGAGCCGCGATGAGCTCGAGGCGTGGGCAAGCCACCTGAGCGAGCACGGTATCGAGCACAGCGGCATTGTCGAGGCGGCGTATGGCTACGCGCTGAGCTTCAAGGACCCCGATCAGATCGCGCTGGAGTTCTTCGTCTCGAAGTAGGTGCCGCGCTAGCGCCTCCGGCCACAGCTCCCCCGCACAGAGTTGTGGCTTGGTGCACCTGCTGAGCACCGCAACCGCACCAAGCCACAACGCTGCGAGCATCCTGCACCACTGCGCGCCGGGCACCACCGCAGAGTTGTGGGGAAACGCTCCTCGCAAGCACCGCAACCGCACCAAGCCACAACCCTGCGCGCGGGGACACGCACTCGCCCGCGCAACGCGCGCCCGAGCAGGCATCGAAGCCGACTCACCCCGCGCCGCCCCCAAAGTTGTGGCAAAACGCTCCTTGGGAGCTCCGCAACCGCACCCAGCCACAACCCTGCACACCTCCTGCACCACCGCGCGCCCGGCACCGCTGCAGAGTTGTGGGCAAACGCTCCTTGGGAGAACCGCAACCGCACCAAGCCACAACCCTGCGCGCGGGGACCCGCACGCGCCCGCCTAACGCGCGCCCGCACCGCCGCGCCCCGGCGCCATCGCAGAGTTGTGGGGAAGTGCTCCTTGGGGGCTCCGCGACCGCACCAAGCCAGAACTCTGTGTACGTCCCGGCACGCGCCGACCGACACGCACCGGACCAGGCATCGGACCAGGCGCCGAGGCCGGCTCACCCCGCGCGGTCGCGCACCAGACCGGACGCCACACCCGCTCACCCCGCTCACCCAGTAGCGCCGCAGAGTTGTGGCAAAACGCTCCTCGGGAGGTCCGCGACCGCACCCAGCCACAACCCTGCGCGCGTCCCGGCGCGTCCCCGCTTGCGCCAGCGGGCCCCAGCTCGCGCCAGCTCGCGCCGGCTCGCGCCAGCGGGCGCCAGCGCACTCAGGAGGGCAGCAGCATCGAGAGGGTGAAGCTCCAGACGCAGATGAAGGCGAGCATCCCGAGGCTGTAGCCGATGGAGCTGCGGAGGATCTCTCCCTCGCGGCCCGAGAGACCGACGGCGCCCGCGGCGATGGCGATCGACTGCGGCGAGATGACCTTCGCCGTCGTGCCGCCTGCCGTGTTGGCGGCGACGAGCAGCGAGGGCGCGACGCCGATGCGTCCGGCCGTCGCGACCTGCAGGGGCCCGAAGAGCGTGTTGTTGTTGACGACCGATCCGGTGAGGAACACGCCGAGCCACCCGATGATGGGCGCGAGGAGCGGGAAGACGGGGCCGACGGCGGCGAGCGCGCTGCCAATGCTCGCGGAGCCGCCCGAGTAGTTCGCGATGTTCGCGAGCACGAGGATGAGCGCGATGAGCACCAGCGCCTGCCAGAGCTCGCGGAACGTGGCGGCGAGCTGCCCCCACAGGTCTGCGGCCTTGAGGCTCGGCGTCGTGAGGAACGACACGATGACGGCGAGCAGGATGGCGGTGCCGGTGGCGCTGATGGGGGCGAAGTCCCAGGTGGTCGCGACGGGGTCACCGCTCGAGAGCGCGATCTCGCCGGTGAGGCCCGGAATCGGGAACTTGATGACCGCGGCGGCAAGCGGCCCGTCGACGGCGAAGAGCTGCTTGAACGCGGGGATGCTCCACACGAGGATGAGGCCCGTGAGGATGTAGAAGGGGCTCCAGGCGACCGCGATCTCGCGCACGCTGTGACGTTCCACGGCCGGCGCCTCCCCACCGCCTTCGCGGAAGATGCGCTTCGGCTGCCAGACGCGGCCGAACACGAAGAGCGCGAGCATCGCCGCGAGGCCCGACCCGAGGTCGGCGAGTTCCGGCCCGAGGAACCACAGCACGGACGCCTGCACGCCGCTGAAGACGACGCTCACGACGAGGGTCGCCGGCCAGGTCTCGCGGAGGCCGCGCCAGCCGTCGAGGATCATGACGAGCAGGAACGGCACGAGGAATGTGAGGGGCTGCAGGAGCAGCGTCATCATGCGGGACATCTCGAGCACCTCGACGCCGGCCACCTGCGCGCCGACGATCACGGGGATGCCGATCGCGCCGTATGCTCCCGCCGCGACGTTCGCGACGAGGGACAGCATGGCGGCCTTCACCGGCTTGAAGCCGAGCTGCACGAGGAGGGCCGCGCAGATCGCGATCGGCACCCCGAAGCCCGCCGCGCCCTCGAGGAACGCGCCGAACGCGAAGCTGATGAGCAGCACCTGGATGCGCTGGTCCGGCGAGATGCCCGAGATGGAGGCGCGGATCACGTCGAAGCGTCCGCTCGCGACGGCGAGGCGATACAGCCAGACGGCCATGACGATGATGTACGCGATGGGCCAGATGGCGGTGAGGACGCCGAGGAGCCCCGACCCTGCGACGGCGGTCCCCGGCATCCCGAACGCGACGAGCGCCACGAGGATCTCGGCGACGACGGCGATGCTGGCGGCGAGGATGCCCTTCATCTTGAGCGCCGTGAGGCAGATGAAGAAGATGGCGATCGGGATCACGGCGACGAGCGCCGACAACCAGGGATTTCCGAACGGGTCGATGTCCTGCATCCACATGAGAAGCTCCGTCCATCGTGAGCTCGAGAGCGCTGGGGAGCGTGCGCTGAGCTCTGCTCGTCACAGTAGCGGGCATGGGTCTCGCGGGGCGAGCGTTTCACCGGCGAAGTGCCGCCCGATCTGCTGCCGCTGCCTCGGCCCCGGCCTCTGCGTTCGCCGGATTCGCCGCGCCCCGCGCTGAGCTGTCACCGCATCCGCCGTTTCGCTCGGCGCCACTGCGACAGACTGCTCTCATGACGCGAATCGTGGCAGTTCTCGGAGACATCACTGAGCAGGCCGTCGACGCGGTCGTGAACGCGGCCAACAACGGGATGCGCGGGGGCGGCGGGGTCGACGGCGCCATCCACCGTGCGGGCGGCCCCGAGGTGCTCCGTGACTGCGTAGCCAGGTTCCCCGACGGCCTTGCGACCGGGGATGCCGGATATACGACCGCCGGGGAGCTGCCAGCCCGATGGGTCATCCACACCGTCGGGCCCGACTACGGCTCGGGCCAGCGCGATCGCACGCTGCTCACCTCCTGCTACCGGCGCTCGCTCGAGGTCGCCGACGAGCTCGGCGCCACCTCGGTCGCGTTCCCTCTCGTCAGCGCCGGCATCTACGCCTGGCCGCTCGAGGACGCGATCGCCGCCGCCATCGACACCATCTCGGGCTCGGGGTCGCAGGTCGAGGAAGTGCGCATCGTCGTGCGCGACCCCGAATTCCTCGCCCGAGTGGAGCGCGAGCTTCGCGATCGCGCCGCTGACGCCTGACGCCTGAAGCCCTTCCCGGGCAGGCGGGTCAGAACTCGAGCGTGCCCGCCATCCGCTCCCCCGCGACCTCGACCCAGTCGAGGGTCTCGTCCATGGCGCGCTGGCCGGAGCCTGCGAGCTCTGACAAGGACACGATGCTGACCCCGTCCCGCGCGAGCACCGCCCGCTCCTCGGCGCCGAGGCCCACACGGCCAGCGATCACCCCGAAGCGTGCGCCTTCCTCCTGCGCGAGCTTGCGCACGAGCGAGGGGACCTTGCCTGCCTCGGACTGCGCATCGAAGCTGCCCTCCCCGGTGATGACGAGGTCGGCCCCGCGCAGCAGCTCCCGCAGGCCGACCGCCTCGGCGACCGCCACGGCGCCCGCCGAGACCTCCGCGCCGACCGCGAGCAGGCCGAATCCCGTGCCGCCCGCCGCACCGGCACCGGGATGCGCCGCGAGCGCGAGGACATCGCCGCTCGCCTCCGGCGCCCCGTCGAGCACCTGCGCGAGCCGCGTGAGCCCGGCCTCGAGCAGGGGAACATCGTCAACGGATGCGCCCTTCTGCGGCCCGAATACGGCGGCGGCCCCAAGCACCCCGAAGAGCGGATTCACGACATCGGTCAGCGCGACGAGGCCGTCGTCGGGGAGCCGGACGAGCCCGGAGATGTCGACGCTCTCGAGCGAGTGCAGTCCGCGATTCCCGAGCGGGATGTCGGCGCCAGCGGCGTCGAGGAACCGCACGCCGAGCGCCGACAGCATCCCCGCGCCGCCGTCGGTCGACGCACTGCTCCCCAGCCCGACGAGCACTCGCCTCGCGCCGTGCTCCGCCGCGAACCTGATCGCCTGACCGAGCCCGATGGTCGACGCTCGGGCGCACGACTCGCGGTCCACCCCGTCGAGCAGCGCGATGCCGCTCGTCTCCGCCAGCTCGACGACCCAGGTGCCGTCCGGGAGCTCCACGAGCTCAGCGTCAACGGGGGCACCGAGCGGCCCCTCGACGCGCACCGATGCCACTCGCGCGCCTGGAACCGAGCCGGCGATGGCCGCGGTCGTCCCCTCGCCGCCATCGGCCATCGGCACCTCGACGCACTCGTCCCCGGGTCTGGCGCGAAGCCAGCCCCGCCTGATCGCCGCGGCGACCTCGGCCGCCGAAGCGGTGCCCTTGAACGAATCCGGTGCGATGACGGTGCGGCGCTGCATGCCCCCAACCTACCGACCGGAACGCGCCCGAGGAAAGCGTTTCCCGCTAGGCTCCAGATATTCAGGGCGGCGCGCACCGTCGCGCGCCGGGGAGGAGACACGTGAGTCGACACGGAAACCACGTCACGCTCGGCGAGGTCGCGCAGGCGGCCGGCGTCTCGATCGCAACCGCCTCGCGCGCCATCAACGGCAGCGCTGGCAGGCGCGTGAACGAGGAGATCAAGAAGCGCGTCCAGGAGACCGCCGACCGGCTCGGCTACTCACCCAACCTGAGCGCGCAGGCCGTCGCGAGGGGCGCTTCCTCGACCATCGCCGTGGTCGTGAGCGACATCGCCGACCCGTACTTCAGCGCCATCGCGGCGGGCGTCATGCGCGGCGCCGAGGAAGCCAACCTCATCGTGACCATCGCCGCGGCAGAGCGGAGCGTCACGAACGAGCTCGAGATCGTGCGCACCCTGCGCGGGCAGCGCCCCCGCGCCATCATCCTCACCGGGTCCCGGCGCATCGACGACCCGCAGCAGGCGGCCCTCGAAGAGCAGCTGCTCGCGTACGACGCCTCCGGCGGGCGAGTCGTGCTCGTCGCCCAGGCCCCTTCCCCCTTCGACGTCGTCGAGCTCCGCAACCGCGACGGCGCGCAGGAGCTCGCTCGTCAGCTCGTGCACCAGGGCGGCCGGAGGTTCGGGATCATCACGGGGCCCCTGGAGCTGCTCACCAACCGAGACCGAGTGGATGGCTTCACCGAGGGGCTCGCGGAGTCGGACCTCGGCATCGACGACGACGCCGTCATCTCCACCGCCTTCACCCGCGACGGTGGCTACGAGGCGCTGCGCACGCTCCTCTCCCGCTTCCCGGACACCGACACCATCTTCGCGACCAGCGACCTCATGGCCACGGGCGTCCTCACCGCCCTCCGGGACCTCGGCAAGGAACCCGGCCGCGACGTGTCCGTCGCCGGCTTCGACGACATCGCGCTCGTGCGCGACGTGACCCCTCCCCTCACGACCGTCGTCGCACCCCTGAGCGACATGGGCTACCGCGCCGTGCGCCTCGCCCTCGCGGAGCGCGGCAAGGACGGCCCCGTCGTGCTGCCCGTGAACACGGCCGTCGTGATCCGCGAGAGCACTCCGCGCCGCGGCTGACCCGTTGGCGGGCGCGCCTTGGAGACCGCCCTCGATCCGGGCCACAGACCAGGCCGGTACCCCCCGCTTCGATCTCGCGCTTGTTTCGGTAAGCGCTTTCCAATACGCTGGTCGAAGTCTCAACGCCGAGACTCAGACGAGAGGATGGATATGACCACGGACAAGCTCGGGATCATCGTCAACGGCGCGACGGGGCGCATGGGCTACCGCCAGCACCTCGTCCGTTCACTGCTCGCCCTCCGCGACGAGGGCGGCATCCCGCTGTCGGACGGCACGCGTCGCCCGATCGAGCTCTACCTCGTCGCCCGCAACGAGGAACGCCTCCGCGAGCTGGCCGCGAAGCACGGCATCGACAAGTACACGATCGACCTCGACGTCGCCCTAGCCGACGAAGACTTCCCCGTCTACTTCGACGCGCTCATCACGCGGCTGCGCGTCCCCGCGATCCGCAAGGCCATCGCCGCCGGCAAGGCCATCTACACCGAGAAGCCCACGGCGGAGAGCTACGCCGACGCGCTGGCCCTCGCCGAGGAGGCGGAGGCGGCCGGCGTCAAGAACGGCGTCGTCCACGACAAGCTCTACCTGCCGGGCCTCATCAAGCTGCGCCGCCTCATCGAGAGTGGCTTCTTCGGCGAGATCCTCTCGGTGCGCGGCGAGTTCGGCTACTGGGTCTTCGAAGGCGACTGGCAGCCGTCGCAGCGACCGAGCTGGAACTACCGCTCCGAGGACGGCGGCGGCATCGTCGTCGACATGTTCCCGCACTGGAACTACGTCATCGAGAACCTCTTCGGCGAGATCTCCTCCGTCTACGCCGAGACGCGCACCCACATCCCCGAGCGCGTCGACGAGGCGGGAAAGCGCTACACGGCAACCGCCGACGATGCGGCGTACGCGATCTTCGACCTCGCCGACGGACCGATCGTGCAGTTCAACTCGAGCTGGACCGTGCGCGTCAACCGCGACGAGCTCGTCGAGATCCACGTCGACGGCACGCACGGGAGCGCCGTCGTCGGCCTCTTCGGCGCCAAGGTGCAGCCCCGCAACGTCACCCCGAAGCCCACCTGGAACCCGGACCTGCGCGACGAGCACGACTACTCCGCGGACTGGATCGAGGTGCCGCAGAACGACGCCGTCGACAACGGCTTCAAGCTGCAGTGGATCGAGTTCCTCCGCTACGTGCTCGAGGACGGCACCCACGACTACGACTTCCGCTCGGGAGCCAAGGGCATGCTGCTCGCCGAGGCCGCGCTCGAGTCGAACGCGTCTGGCCGCCGCGTATCGCTCGCAGATCAGGCGGGTGCGAAGTGACGGCGACGCAGGTGATCGACAGCCCCCGGACGGCGACCGGCACTCGGCTCGCCCTGCTCTCCCCCGCCGGCGAGTCGTCGCGGGTCGAGCTGCTCGAGGCCCCCGCCTTCCAGCGCCCGGCGGGCGGGCTCCGCTCCCGTGAGCTGTACGCGGCGGCGCACGTCATCCCCCGCGCGACGGCCGACAACGTGCCTGGCGCGCCTGCCGACATCGACTGGGATGCGACGCTCGGCTACCGCCGGCAGCTCTGGTCGTGGGGGCTCGGCGTCGCCGACGCCATGGACACGGCTCAGCGCAACATGGGACTCGACGCTCCGGCGACGCGCGAGCTCATCGCCCGCAGCTCCGCGGCCGCGCGCGAGGAGGGCGGCAGCATCGCCGTCGGCGTCAACACCGACTCCCGCACGGAGGAGGTGCTGACCCTCGACGAGATCGAGCGCGCCTACCTCGAGCAGCTGGCGTTCGCGGAGGAGCAAGGCGCACTTCCCGTCATCATGGCGAGCCGACACCTGGCCCGCGCGGCGCAGTCCCCCGCCGACTACGCCCGCGTCTACACGCGCGTGCTCGGCGCCGTCTCGTCGAAGGCGGTGCTGCACTGGCTCGGCACCGCGTTCGACCCTGCTCTGCGCGGCTACTTCGGCGCCGACGCCTGGCAGCAGGCGTCCGACCTTGTCATCACCCTCATCGAGGAGCACGCCGACAAGGTCAGCGGCATCAAGATGAGCCTCCTGGATGCGGACGCCGAACGGGCCGTTCGCGCACGCCTCCCCGAGGGCGTCACGATGTTCACGGGCGACGACTTCAACTACGTCGAGCTGATCGAGGACGACGCGGACGGCATCCACTCCGACGCCCTCCTCGGCGCGTTCAGCGTGCTCGCGCCGAGCGCATCCGCTGCCGTGCAGGCCCTCGACGCGGGCGACCCCGCTGGGTTCCGGCGCATCCTCGAGCCGACGCAGGAGCTGTCGCGGCAGGTCTTCGCCGCACCCACCTTCTACTACAAGACGGGCGTCGCGTTCCTCAGCTGGCTGAACGGCCACCAGGATGCGTTCCAGATGGTGGGCGGGCTGCACGCGGCCCGCAGCCTCCCGCACCTCTCGCGCATCGTGGAGCTCGCGAACACGTCCGGGGCGCTCGAGCGGCCCGAGCTCGCGGCTGAACGCTGGCACGCGATGCTGCGCCTCAACGGCGTCGACGCCACCTCGGGGGTGCTCGCATGAGCGCGCACCCCCGCCTGTCGATCAATCAGGCGACGATCAAGCACGCCTCGCTGCGGCAGGCCGTCGATGCGACCGTGCGTCAGGGCGTGCAGAGCATCGGGCTGTGGCGGGAGCCGGTCGCGGATGTCGGCCTCGCGGAGTCGGCGCGCATGCTCGCCGACTCCGGGCTGCGGTTCTCCAGCCACTGCCGCGGCGGGTTCGTGACGATGCCGGAGGGCGCTGAGCGTCGGGCGGCCATCGACGACAACCGCAGGGCCATCGAGGAGGCGGCGACGCTTGCCGCAGCCGGCGCTCCCGGGTCGTCCGCGTCGCTCATCATCGTCGCGGGCGGCATCCCGGAGGGAAGCCGCGACCTCGCGGGGGCCCGCGGCCGCCTCGAGGAGGCCATCGCCGAGCTCGCGCCCGAGGCGCAGGCGGCGGGCGTCACGCTTGTGCTCGAGCCCCTGCACCCCATGTACGCGTCCGACCGGGCGGTGCTCTCGACCCTCAAGCAGGCGCTCGACCTCGCCGATCGTGTCGGGAGCCCCGCCGTCGGCGTAGTGATCGACTCGTTCCACGTCTGGTGGGATCCGGATGCCGAGGAGCAGATCGCCCGGGCCGGGAGAGACGGCCGAATCGCCTCGTACCAGGTGTGCGATTGGGCAACTCCCCTCCCCGCCGACGTGCTGCTGAGCCGCCACCTCCCCGGCGCCGGCATCATCGACTTCGCTGAGCTCACGAGCTGGGTCACCGATGCCGGCTACACGGGCGACGTCGAGGTCGAGGTCTTCAACGCCGAGCTGTGGGCGAAGGACTTCGACGAGGCGCTCGCCGACACGGTCGAGGCCTTCGGAACGCACGTCGGCACGCACCTCGCGCTGCCGGTGCGCGGCTGAGGCCAGCCCCCGCACGAGCGAGCAGAGCGCCTGCCCCGATCCGGGGCAGGCGCTCTGCTGTGTGCCCGCGCTGTTCTGCCGGAGCACGGGATGGGCGTGCCGGGCGCGGGCGTGCGGGCGCACGGTGCCCGCGCTGCTCTGCCGGGACCCGGGGCGGACCTGCCGGCGCACGAAGAGGCCCGCCCACCTTGCGGCGAGCGGGCCAGGTGCTTCGAGGGTCGCGGTTCGGCGGGGCGTTCAGTCGCCGCCGAGAGGGCTGCCGAGGAGTTCGCGGATGCGCCCGGCGACCTTGTGGAAGCGCGGGTCCTCGAGCGTCGGCTCGTATTCGCGTTCGCGCGGCAGGTCGACGTCGAACTCCTGGATGATCGTGCCGGGGCGCGGCCCCATGAGCACCACCCTGCTCGCCAGGTAGACAGCCTCGGGCACGGAGTGCGTCACGAGGAGCACGGTCAGGTCGGTCTGCGCCCAGAGGCGTTGGAGCTCGACGTTGAGGTGCTCCCTCGTGAGCGCATCCAGGGCCCCGAATGGCTCGTCCATGAGGAGGACATCGGGGTCATGCAGGAGGGCCCGGCACAGCGAGACGCGCTGCTGCATGCCGCCAGACAGTTCGTGCGGGAGGGCCTTCGCGAAGTCGGTGAGGCTCGTGAGCTCGAGGAGCTCGTCGCACCGTTTCGACGCTGCCGCCTTGTCGAGGCCTCGCATCTCGGCCTGCAGCAGGATGTTGCCGCGCACGTCTCGCCACGGCAGCAGGGCCGGTCGCTGGAAGACGAACCCGACGTCCTGCCGCGGCGAGGTGACTCGGGAGCCGCGCAGCTCGATGGTTCCCTCGGTCGGCACGGTGAGGCCGGCGACCGCCCGCAGCAGGGTCGACTTCCCGCATCCCGACGGCCCCACGATGGAGACGAACTCCCCCTTGCGGACGTGCAGGTCGACGTCGCGCAGCGCCTGCACGCTGCGTCGCTTCGTCTCGAAGCGGATGCCGACGTCGTCGATGCCGAGCAGGTAGTCCTGGTGGCCGCCCGCCGAGGAGGGCGCCGTGCGCTCGTTGACCGTCATGCTCATTCTGCCGCTCCGCTCGGCTCGAAGCTCGCGTCGAAGTAGTCCTCGACGGGCTTCGCCTCCTCGATGAGCCCGGCCGTGGAGAGCACCTCGATGGTCGCCTCCCAGTCTCCGGTCGTGTTGACGCCGGGGGCGTTGCCGTCGCTCTCGGGGGATGTGAGGAGCGGGATGGTGTTGTTCCACTGCTCGATGAGCACTTCGGCCGCGGGCATCTGCGGGTCCTTGCCGTCCATGGCGGCGACGGCATCCTCAGGCGCCTCGGTGGCTGCCGCGTACGCCTCGGAGGTCGCGGCGACCATGTTCTCGACGAGGTCCGGGTTGCTCTCGATGAGGTCGGTGTTGGCAATGAGGCCGTTGCTGAAGAAGTTCAGTCCGACGTCGGAGTACTTCAGGTAGGTGACGTCCTTGCCGCTCTGCGCGGCGATCGTCGGGCCCTGGTCGTGGGCGAAGCCGATGAGCCCGTCGACCTGCTCGTTGATCATCGCGGCCATCTTGCCGGCGGCGTCGAGGTTCTGCTGCGTGACATCCCCCTCTTCCAGGCCGGCGGCTTCCAGGTAGAGCGGGAACGTCGTCGTCGGCGCGTCTCCCGCGGACGTCGCGATGGTCTTGCCCTTGAGGTCGGCGGGCGTCGAGATGCCGGAGTCGGTGAAGACCTGCACGGCGGACGGCGTGGTCTGCAGGAAGACCCCGACGCTGCGGATGCTCACGCCCTTGTCGATGTTGGCGAGCACGGCCGGGGTGTCTGCCCAGCCGAAGTCCACCTGCCCTTGGCCGACGGCCTGGGCGGTCTTCGTCGACCCCTGGCCCGCCTGGATCGTGAGGTTGATGCCGTGCTCTTCGAAGATGCCCTGTTCGACCCCGTAGTAGAAGGGGGCGTGCTCGCCGTACGGGTACCAGTTGAGCATGAGCGTCACGTCGGTGAGGCCGGCTTCGCCGTCGGCTCCGGCGGCTCCCGGTTCGGGGGATGCGTTCCCGGAGCACGCGGTGAGGAGGAGCGCGCTGGCGGCGACGGCGGTGACGAGCCCGTTGCGGATTGTCTTCTTTGACATGAGGGGCCTTTCCAGTTGTGGGTCGAGGCGGTGTGGGTCGAGGTGGTGGGAGATGGCTGCTGTCAGCTCTCGAGGTTGCGACGCGACGCGTGCCAGGGCACGAGGAAGCGCTCGGCGACGAGGATGACGGCGAAGAGGAGGATGCCGAGGAGGGACATGATGATGAGGGCGGCGAACAGCATGGCGGTGTCGACGTTGCCGTTGGCCTGCAGGATGACGTAGCCGAGGCCGGCGTTGGCGCCGACGAACTCGCCGACGACGGCTCCCGTGACGGCGAGCGTCGCGGCGACCTTCATACCGGAGAGCAGCTCCGGCAGCGCGGCGGGGAAGCGCACCTTCACGAACGTCTTCCATCGTGAAGCGCCCATGGTGCTCGTGAGCTCCAGGATCTCGGGGTCGATCGTGCGGAGACCGCTGATGCCGGCGATGACGATGGGGAAGAAGGCCATGAGCACGGCGACGAGGATCTTCGGTTCGGGACCGAACCCCATCCACACGATGAAGAGCGGCGCGATGGCGATCTTCGGGATGACCTGCGCGAACAGGATCAGCGGGTAGAAGGTGCGCTCGAGGGTGCGGGAGTAGACCATGATCACGGCGACCGCGACGCCGAGGACCACGGAGAGGGCGAAGCCGATGACGGTCTCGACGGTGGTCACCCACGTGTTGTCCCACAGGTACTGCGGGTTGTCGGTGAACGCCGCGAGGGTGTCGGCGGGCGAGGGCAGGATGTAGGAGGCGACGGTCCCGGTCTCCGTCACCGCCCACCAGGCCGCGAACGCGACGATGAGGAAGATGGCCGGGTAGGTGTAGCCGGAGAGTCCCTTGGCGATGGAGCGTCGCTTCACGGGTGGGGGCGTTGCGTCAGTCGGCGAGCCGATGACTGGGGTGTTGGTGGTTGCGCTCGTCATGCGGAGCTCCTTACAGCGTTGTAAGAGGGGACTCGGTCGAACGCGGCACCCGGTTGAGCTCTCACGGTGGGTAACCGCTTTCCCGATTGCTCCAACATAACGTGGAATGATCCGCGAGACAACCGTCAGTGATCCAGGGAGCGCTTTCCGATTCGCCGCACGCGCGAGCCCGAGCAGCGGGCAACTCCCCGCCCCCGCTCCCAGGCGCCACCCGAGCTCGGTTCGTAGCGTGGAGCACATGAGCGCTTACGACTACTTGATCATCGGCGGAGGAATGGTCGCGGATGCGGCCGCCCGCGGCATCCGCGAACGAGACGAGACGGGCACCATCGGCATCCTGAGCGCCGACATCGACGAACCCTACGCGCGGCCCGCGCTCTCGAAGAAGCTCTGGGTCGACCCCGACTTCACGTGGGAGCAGACGCCGCTCGGCACGAGCGACGCGACGGGCGCCGAGATCACGCTCGGCACGCTCGTGACGGGCATCGACCGCGAGGCGAAGACCGTCACGACCGACACCGGCGAGACCGTCAGCTACGGCAAGCTGCTGCTCGCGACGGGGTCGAAGCCCGTCGAGATCGACGTGCCCGAGAGCACGCGCATCCTCTTCTTCCGCTCGGCGAGCGACTACCGACGCCTGCGCGAGCTCAGCGAGGGGAACGCCCACGCGGTCGTCGTCGGCGGCGGATACATCGGCACGGAGATCGCGGCGGCCCTCGCGCAGAACCACGTGGAGGTCGACCTGGTCTTCCCCGACGAGGTGCTCGGCGCATCCACGTTCCCGCCGTCGCTCGCCGAACGATTCCAGGCGCTGTTCGTGGAGCACGGCGTGGGGCTCGTGCCCGGGCGCCGCGTCGAGCGCGTGCGCGCCGAGGTGCGGGCACCCTACGACGAGGCGACCGCGGAGGCAGCCGAGACCGTGGAGACCGTGGAGACCGCGACTGGCGCCCCCTCCCCCGCGACCACCCCGGATGGTGTGACCGTCGTGTTCGACAACGGAGCGGAGACGGAGGCCGACTTCGTCGTGTTCGGCCTCGGGGCGAAGCCCGTCGTCGACCTGGCTGAGGACTCCGGCCTCGTGGTCGACGACGGAGGCGTGGTCGTCGACGAGCAGCTCCGCACCATCGACCCGGCCATCTGGGCGGCCGGCGACATCGCCGTCTACCCGGACCCGGTGCTCGGCCAGACGCGCGTCGAGCACGTCGACAACGCCACCGAGATGGGGGCGGCCGCGGGCCGTTCGATGGCGGGCGCCGCAGAACCGTACTCGCACACCCCGTACTTCTACTCGATGGTGTTCGGCACGCGGTGGGAAGCGGTCGGCACCCTCGACCCCGAGCTCGACGTGCTGGACGCGCCGCTCCCCGAGTCCGGTGAGTCCGACCACAGCCGCGTCAGCTACTTCCGCGACGAGTCGGGGGCACCCGTCGGCGTGCTGCTCTGGGACGTCGGGGAGAGCGAAGCGCTCCGCGACGCGGCCCGAGCCGTGATCGACGACGGCGTGACGTCGACCGAGGAGCTGCGCACCCGCATCCGCTGACGCCGTCCCGCCAGCGCCAGCCCGCCAGCCCGCCAGCAGACGCCGAAGGCCCGCCACCTGGGCGGGCCTTCGTGGTCTGCGGCTGCGCCGCGACGGCGGTGCTACTCGGTGCCGACTGCCGCGTCGGCGCCGTCGCGCATCTTCTGGATGTGCTCGTCGTGCTGATTGCCGATCGCGGTGTCCGCGTGGTCTCCGGCCGCGTCGAACGCGTGATCGGTGAACTGCTCGCCCTGCTCGCTGTTCGCCGCCTGCGCTGCCTTGTCGCCGATGTTCTCGAATACCATTCGGTCTCCTTCACTTCGTCGGTTCGACGCGATTGCGCCATGCGACGAGTCCAGCATCCGCACGTGGATGCGCGGTGTGCGGCAGCTTGGCGCGACTCAGGATCGCGGTTGCCCGGCTGGTACCGTGCCCATCCGTTCCTCGCGAAGGGCCTCGAGTTCGAGGCCCCGCTCGGTGGTCGGGAAGCGCGCGGCGGTCGAGCGCACCTCCGCTGCGGCGAAGTTCGCACCGAAGAGCTCGCTGCCCGGCTGCAGGGAGAAGCTGTCGTGCAGGGTGCCGACGAGCACGGGGTCGAAGCCGGCGGCATCCACGAGCAGCGAGGCGTCGGCGATGTCCGCGGGGTCGTCGCCCGCGATGCCGATCCCCCTCCTGCCGACGGCGCCAGCGGGCTTCGGCCCCTCGTCGAGGTCGTGGTAGCCCATGTGGTTGAAGGCCTTGACGACTCGCGACTCGGAGAGCAGCTCCTGGACGAGCTCGCTTGTTGCCGTGAACGGGTCGTTGAGGTCGTCGCGCACGCCGTCGATCTCCCACCAGTAGTTCATGGCGTCGATGACGAGCTTCCCGCGCAGCTCGTCGCGGGGAATCGCCTCGTGCCCATCGAGCGGCAGGGCCTTCCCGAGCGGCAGCGCGAGGATGGCGACGTCGGCCTGCCGGGCCACCTCGGCGCTGGTGCCCGTGGTCGCGCCGGGCACGAGCACGTCGATGATGAGCTCGATCTTGCTCGGGGAGCCGGAACCCGCGATGAGCACCCGGTAGCCGCTCGCGATGAGGAGGCGAGCGAGTACCGTGCCGACCTTGCCGGCCCCCAGGATGCCGATCGTGGGCAGGCTCGCTGCCGTCCGGCCCGGGTTGGGCTGAGCGTCAGACATCGATGGACTCCTTCGCGAGCAGGGCGCGCACGCGGGGTGCGACCTCGGTGCCGAGCAGGGTGATGGTCTGCGAGCGTGCATCGATTGGCAGGCCGATGACGTCGTACTTGAGGTCGAAGCGGCTGATGCGCAGCGCGTCGACCATGCGCACGATCTTCTTCGCGACCGTGTCCGGGGAGCCGACGAAGAGGGCGCCCGTCTCGAGCTCCTGGAGGTAGCGGTCCTTCGTGGGCGGGGAGAAGCCGCGCTCCCTGCCCATCATCTCGACCATGGGCTTCCACGACTCCCACCAGGTCTCGGCCGCTTCCTCGTCGGTCTCGGCGACGAGGCCGAGCGCGTGCTGGCCGACGCGATTCGCTGGCATCCCGAACTTCTCGAGCGCGCGGTGGTACAGGTCGACGTGGCCGGCGAATCGCTCGGGCTGGCCGCCGATGATAGCGAGCATGAGCGGCAGACCGTAGCGCGCCGCCCGCACGACCGAGTCGGGGCTGCCGCCGACGCCGACCCACGTGGGGATGCCACCAGGGCGCATCGTCGGGTGCAGGGTCTGGTCGACGAGCGGCGCGCGGACCGTGCCAGACCAGGTCACCGAGGAGTTGCGCTGCAGCTGCATGAAGAGGTCGAGCTTCTCCTCGAAGAGCTGCTCGTAGTCGGCGATGTCGTAGCCGAAGAGCGGGAACGACTGGGTCTGGGATGCGCGCCCCACGACCATCTGCGCGCGCCCGTTCGAGAGCGCGTCGAGGGTCGAGAACTCGTTGTAGAGGCGCACGGGGTCGTTCGTGCTGAGGACGGTGACGGCAGAGCCGAGCCCGATGCGCTCCGTCGCCGTGGCGATGCCCGCGAGGATGACGGGGGTCGCGGAGTCGACGAAGCCCTCCCGGTAGTGCTCGCCGATGCTGAAGACGTCGAGACCGACCCGCTCGGCGAGGCGCGCCTCGTCGACGAGCAGGCGCACCGTCTCGGCGTCGGACATGGGACGGCCGTCGACGTTCGGCACGTCGCCGAACGAGTTGAGGCCGATCTCGAATCCGAACTGGGCTGCATCCACTGCGCTCATCTGCGTGCCCTTCTGCGTGCTCATGGGTCCTCCAGGTAGTTGACGCGTCAATCATGCATCCGAGTAGTTGATATGTCAACTACGTGGCATGATGGGGGCGAAACCAGCGATGGAGGACCCATGGGCACGCAGAAGCGAACGCAGATCAGCGCCGAGGAGCTGCGGGTCTGGCGCGGGTTCATCGAGACCACGAGCGTGCTGAACTCGCGCCTCGCGAGCCGCATGCAGAGCGAATCAGCGCTCTCGACGGGCGACTACAGCGTCCTGCTCGCACTGCGCGAGGCGCCCAGCCGTTCCCTGCGCTCGTCGGAGCTCGCGGCGACGATCGGCTGGGAGCGCAGTCGCCTCTCGCATCAGCTCGGCCGCATGGAGAAGCGCGGCCTCCTGCGCCGCGACCCCTGCGCCGACGACACCAGGGGTTCGATGGTGAGCCTCACCGAAGAGGGCGCCGCCGCGTTCCGGCACGGCTCGGTGCCCCACCTCAAGGCCATCCAGGAACTCTTCCTCGACGCACTGTCGCCCGAGCAGCTGACCCAGGTGGCGTCGATCACGGAGGCCCTGCGCGAGCACCTGGGGCTCGACGAGGCGGAGGGCGGCGCCGACCGTGCCTGAGGCACCACGCTCCGCGACGGTCGTCGTCATCGGCGCCGGCCAGGCGGGCCTCTCGGCCGGCTTCCACCTATCGCGGCGCGGCTTCGCGAGCGCCCTCGACGAGCCGGACGCCGAGCGCACCTTCGTGCTGCTGGATGCGAACCCCAAGCCCGGCGGCGCATGGCAGCACCGCTGGGAGTCCCTGACGATGGCGACCGTGAACGGCATCTTCGACCTGCCCACGTTCGCGCGCACCCCTGGCAGCGAGGACGAGCCGAGTCGCGACGCGGTGCCCCGGTACTTCGCCGAGTTCGAGCGCGCGAAGCCCCTGCCCATCCTGCGCCCGGTCAAGGTGCTCGAGGTGTCGCGCGTCGATGACGACCCGCAGGGAGCGCTCCTCGTCGCGACCGACTGCGCCGGAGGGTGGCGCGCCGACGCGATCATCAACGCGACCGGAACGTGGAACAACCCGCTGCTGCCGAGCATCCCGGGCCAGGATTCGTTCCGCGGCACGCAGCTGCACACGCGCGACTACGTGTCGGCGTCGGCCTTCGAAGGCCAGCGGGTCGCGGTCGTCGGCGGCGGCATCTCGGCGGTGCAGCAGCTCGAGGAGATCTCGCGCGGGGCGCAGACGTTCTGGTACACGCGACGCGAGCCGGTCTTCCTCGAGAACGGCTTCAACCCGGAGGTGGAGGGGCGCAGCACCATCGCGAAGGTGACGGCCGACGTCGAGGCGGGCAAGCCGTCGAGCAGCGTCGTCTCGTACACGGGCCTCGGCTGGTCGACCTACGCGGTAGCGGCCCGGGATCGGGGCGCGCTCGAGCGGCGGCCCATGTTCACCGCCATCGAGCCGGACGGCGTGCGCGAGGCCGACGGGTCCTTCACTCCGGTCGACGCGATCCTGTGGGCCACGGGGTTCCGCGCCGACCTCGCGCACCTCGACGGGCTCGGGCTGCGCAACCCCCGCGGCGGCATCACGATGCGCGGCACGCAGGTCGCCGACGAGCCGCGCATCCACCTCATCGGCTTCGGCCCGTCGCAGTCGACGGTCGGCGCGAACCGGGCGGGACGCGACGCGGTGCGGGCGATCGAGAAGCTGGGGCTCCAGCGGAGCGAGCGCCCCGCGGACCCACGGGAGCCCGCAGTCCGGCGGTGATGTGCGGCCGCCCAGCCTCGGTGCGTACGGTCGCGGCATGACCACCCCACAGAACGCGTCCCCCACATCCGACGACTCGACCGGCGGCGAGAACCTGCGCGACATCATCGAACAGGTCGAGAGCGAACACGGACGCGAGGGTGCAGCCGCGATGGCCGACAAGCTGCGCGACCGCACCGAGGAGACGAAGCAGGAAGACGAGGACCCGGCAGAGGAGCAGAACTAGGCGCACGCGTGGCACGCAGCGCAGCCGCTAGCGTCGAGACATGACTCGCCCCAGCGCCACCCCAACCATCCAGGTCGACGACGATCGCTTCCGCGTGACCGAGTGGCGGTTCGCGCCCGGAGCGGAGACCGGCTGGCACACCCACGAGCTGCCCTACGTGGTGGTGCCGCAGACCACCGGCACCCTGACGGTCGAGACGACGTCGGCGGACCCGTTCGCCATGGACTGCACGGCGGGTGTCAGCTACAGCCGAGAGCCCGGAGCCCACCACAACCTCGTCAACGACCGCGACGTACCGTTCACGTTCGTGGAAATCGAAGCCAAAGTCGGGCCATCCGCCTGAGTCCCGGTGCTAGGTTGCGGGCATGGCTCCCCGCTTCCTGACACCATCTGTCGTCGCGTGTGCGGCATTGACGCTGGTCGCACTGACCGGATGCTCGCCGTCGGCGGCCCCCGAATCCGCCGCCCCGACCGTCACGGTCACGCAGACCGTTCCGGCGTCGGCACCGCCGGCCAGTCCGGCGGAGACGGCAACCGCCACGCCGGAGGTGCCTGCGTGCTCCGGACTCACGCAGGAGGAAGCCGTCTCGGCGTCGATCGGCTCCATCGCCCCGTTCCCGGGCCTCGAGTCGAACGAGTGGGTCGCCGCCACGCCAGACGCGGCAACGTACGACGAGTGCGCGGAACTCTCCTACGTCGTGGTGACGCTGTCTGGCGGCACCGTTTCCACGCCGTGCCACATCATGCTCTTCAACCAGGGCCGCTACCTGGGCACCGCGACCGCGGACGCGTACGGCTTCCTGCCCAGCGTCGCCCGCCTGGACGACGCGAGCATCGAGGTGACCTACACGTACACGCTGCCCGGTGAGGCGAACGCCGAATCCAGCGGGCGGGTCCAGGCGACCTTCACGTGGGATGAGGACACGCAGTCTGTGGTCATGGACGGCGACGTGCCACCCACGGACTAGGCGTCAGGCTCGGCCGCAGGCTTGGCGCCGGGAGCTTTCAGCACGGCTTTCGCAGCCTGGACGCCCACGCGAGCCCCGTAGAGCACGAATCCGAGCAGCGCCCCGCATCCGCCGAGCACAACCACCGCGATCCCCCACTCCGGCATCGGGATGAGGACAACAAGGCCGGTCGCCAGCGCGAGGTATCCGGCGATCATCGTTGGGCGCTTCGCCCGCACGTGCGCCGCGACCCACGCCACATCGCTCGACATCGTGCTCGGCGTGCGGATGCCCGCGAGCGAGTTCCGCTGCAGCTGACCGGAGGCTGCCGCGCTCGCCATCCAGACCACGAGGAGTCCGGATCCGATCATCACGAGCGAAAGTACGCTTCTGAGCACCAGGGAGTCATCCATCCACCCCAGCCTAGCCGGACCGGACCGGTCCGCTCGCCCCGCCGCCGCTCGCCCCACCGCCGCCGCCGCCGCCTCCGACTCCGACTCCGACTCCGCCTCCGCCTCCGCCTCCGCCGATGGGGCACTTTGACCCCACCTGCGCGCTCCACACGGTGCGAAAGTGACCTACACGCGAGGCTGTGGGATATGCCCGCCCACGATGGGGCACTTTCACCCCACCTGCGCGCTCCACACGGTGCGAAAGTGACCCACACGCGAGGGGGTGGGATGTACCCGCCAACAATGGGGCACTTTCACCCCACCCGAGCGCTGAACACGGCGCGAAAGTGACCCACAGGCGAGACTGTGGGATGTACCCGCCAACAATGGGGCACTTTCACCCCACCCGAGCGCTCCACACGGTGCGAAAGTGACCTATCGGCGACGGTTGCCGACGCCCGCTGACGCCTGCCGACGCGAGCGGCCGCCAGTCAGACGAGCTCGGGGCGGCGGATGCTCTCCGCTCCGCCGTCGATGAAGATGACCTGGCCGGTGACGTAGCCGTTGTCCTCGCTCGTGAGCCAGGCGAGGAGGTTGGACACCTGGCGGGGGTCGGCGGCCGGGCCTCTGTAGGGTGCCGGGGCGCCAGCATCCAGTGCCGCTCGGCCCTCTTCGGTCTCGAGGGCCGCGGCGGTCATCGGCGTGAGGATGACGCCTGGAGCGACGGCGTTGAGCGCGATGCCGGCCTTCGCCCACTCGGCGCTCGGCGCGTTCTTGCGCACCCAGCGCGCGATGGAGAGCTTCGAGGTCGTGTAGAGCACCGACGAGCCGGTCGCGTTGGCGGTCGCACCGAGCGAGTCGGCGTAGGCGAGGGCGGCGGCCTCGTCGCCGGACTCGATGAGATCAAGCAGCTGCCCGTCGACCTCCTCGAGGGCGGCGAGGGACGCGACGACCGCGGCGCGTGGCGCGTCGGACTTCGCGAGCAGCGGCCGCAGCCCCTCCAGGGTCGAGACGGCCCCGAAGTGGTTCACGGCGACGGTGACGGGGGCCGGGATGACGAGGCCCGCGATGGCCAGCACACCGTCGACAACTCCACCGCTGAGCTCGCTCGCGCGGGTGACGAGCGCCTCCCGGCCCTCGGCGGTCGTGAGGTCGGCGTTGATGTCGGCGCCCTTGAGGTCGACGCCGATGACGGTGTGCCCGTCGGCGCGGAGCTTCTCGGCGGTGGCCTTGCCGATTCCGGAGGCGGAGCCGGTGACGACGTAGGTACGGGTCATGAGGTTGGGTCCTTGTCTTCGTTGATGAGCCAGGTCGGGAGGAGCGCGAGCAGCTGCTGCTGCACGCGCTCGGTGGGTTCGGGGGCGTCGCTGAGCAGCCAGGCGGTGAGCACGGCCAGCGTGCCGCCGGCGACGTAGTCGGCCGCGACCTTCGGGTCGAGGCCCTCCGGCACGGTGAGCTGCATGGTGCCGAGGGCCTGGTCGGCGAACGCGGCGCGCACCGTCCGGTGGGCCTCCGTCGTCGTTCGGCTGCCGAGCACCCCTGCGTAGAGGGTGCGCCGCTTCGCGAACTCGGCGACGAGCTGCGACGTGGTCGCCCTCGCCGTCTCGATGGGGGTCGCGGCTGCGCGGAGTCGCAAATCGAGCGCCTCGATCTCGGCGAACACCTCGGTGAGGATGCGCACGGCAAGCGCGTCGAGGTCGCGGAACTGCGTGTAGAACGTCGAGCGACTCACGCCGGCTTCGGCGACGATCGCCGGCACGGTGACCTCCTCGCCGAGAGCCGAGAGGCGCTCGACCGCGTCGATGATCGCGGCCTGGGTGCGGGCTGGACGAGGGTCGGGCGAGCGGGGTGTGGCGGTCGTTGGCACACCACGAGCCTAGCAAGTTTAGGACAGTTGTCCAGAAAATGGACTCGCACGGTTGCGCACGCAACACGGGATCGGCGAGATCGGGCCGCCCGGTGCCCTAACGTGGTCGATGTTCCCTGATCGGCGAGTTCTCCTGGAGGCCACCTTCGATGCCTGAGCAGCTGCCCCCGTGCCCGGAATGCGCGAGCGACCTCGCCTACGAGATGGGTGCGCTGCTGGTCTGCCCGATGTGCGGGCACGAGTGGGCGCCGGGCGACGCTGACGCTGACAGCGACCGCGACAGCGACGCGGCACCGGCGATCAAGGATGCGGTCGGGAACGTGCTCGCCGACGGCGACTCCGTCACGATCGCGAAAGACCTGAAGGTCAAGGGCGCGGGCGGCGGAACCGTCAAGGTCGGCACGAAGGTCAACGGCATCCGCCTCATCTCCGACGGAGTCGGCGACCACGACATCGACGCGAAGGTGCCCGGCTTCGGGCAGATGCAGCTGAAATCGAGCGTCGTCAAGAAGGTCGTCTGACCGGCCGCAGCCAAGTCAGTCGACCCAGGTGCCCGTGTCGAGGAAGCGGTGCATCCGCTCGAGGTGCGGCTCGAGGTCCCACCCCTGGGCCGCAACCCAGGCATCGTCGTAGTACGTGTTCGCGTAGCGCGCTCCCCCGTCGCAGATGAGTGTCACGACGCTGCCCTGCTCCCCCGCGGCGAGCATGCGGGCGATGATCTGGAACGCGCCGACGAGGTTCGTTCCCGTCGATCCGCCCGCCCAGTGCTGCGTCTTCTCGCGGAGCACGCGGATCGCCGCGACCGAGGCCGCATCCGGCACCTGGATCATGTCGTCGATGACCGTCTCGATGAACGACGGCTCCACGCGCGGGCGTCCGATGCCCTCGATCTTGGACCCCCGGCCGGTCGCGTGGGTGCGGTCGCCCGTCTTCCAGGCCTCGTAGAACGCCGACCCCTCGGGGTCGACGACCGCGAGGCGGGTGTCGTGCCCGCAGTACCTGGCGTAGCGACCGAAGGTGGCGGAGGTGCCGCCGGTTCCGGCGCTGACGACGATCCAGCTCGGGATGGGGAAGCGCTCGAGCGACATCTGCGAGTAGACGCTCTCGGCGATGTTGTTGTTCCCTCGCCAGTCGGTGGCGCGCTCGGCGTTCGTGAACTGGTCGAGGTAGTGCCCGTCGACGTCGGCGGCGAGGCGCTCCGCCTCCGAGTAGACCTGCAGTGGCTCGTCGACCAGGTGGCAGCGGCCGCCGTAGAACTCGATGAGCTCGATCTTCTCCGGACTCGTGGTTCGCGGCACGACGGTCACGAACGGCAGGCCGAGCATCCGGGCGAAGTACGACTCCGACACGGCTGTGGAGCCGCTCGACGCCTCGACGAGCGTCGTGCGCGGCCCCACCTGCCCGTTCACGATGGCGTACAGGATGAGGGAGCGGGCGAGGCGGTGCTTGAGCGAGCCTGTCGGGTGCACCGACTCGTCCTTCAGGTACAGGTCGATGCCCCACTCGCGTGGCAGCGGAAAGACGTGCAGGTGCGTGTCAGCACTGCGGTTGGCGTCGGCTTCGAGCATCCGGATCGCGTTCTGCATCCATCGGCGGTCGGCTTCAGCTTCGTGTGACATCTCTTCAGTATGCCGGGCCGCGGCACCGTCATCAGCCGCGGTGGATGAGGTCGAGGATCTCCGTGTAGTAGCCGTGGAACTCGGGGCTGCCGAGCACGTCGACCTCGCGGGGGCGAGGGAGGTCGATCGCGTACTCGGCCGCGACCTTGCCGGGGCGCGGGGTCATCGCGATGACGCGGTCGGAGAGGAAGACGGCCTCCTCGATGTCGTGGGTGATGAGCATGACCGTCATGCGGTGGCGCTCCCAGACCTCGGTGAGCAGCTCCTGCATGGTGCGTCGGGTGAGCGCGTCGAGGGCGCCGAACGGCTCGTCCATGAGGAGCACGTCCGGGCCGTAGGCGAGCGAGCGGGCGAGGGCGACGCGCTGCTGCATGCCGCCGGAGAGCTGCGCCGGGTACTTCGACTCGAAGCCGGTCAGGCCGACCTGGTCGAGCACGTCCCGAGCCCGGTCGATGCGCTGCTTCTTCGTCAGGCCCGGCTCGCCGTCGAGGGCGAAGACGACGTTGTCGATGGCGCTGAGCCACGGCAGCAGCGTCGCCTGCTGGAACACGACGCCGCGGTCGCGGCCCGGCCCGAGGATCTCGTGGCCGCTGAGCGATGCCGTGCCGGAGGTGGGTGCCTCGAGGCCCGCGATGACGGAGAGCAGGGTGCTCTTGCCGCATCCGGATGCGCCGACGACGGAGACGAACTCGCGGTCGCCGAGCACGAGGTCGACGTCGGCGAGCGCGGTCACCTCGCCGAAGCGCTTCGTGACGTCGGAGACGACGACCTTGGGGTCGCGGAGGGCGGTTTCGACGGTCATCAGACACGTCCCTTCAGGTAGCGGAAGAAGCGCCGACCGAGCCCGCGCATGACCTGGTCGAAGAGGAGGCCGAGGAGCCCGAGGACGATCACGTAGCCGATGATGAGGTCGGTCTCGAGGAAGCGCTGCGCCTGCGTGATGCGGTAGCCCATGCCCTCGGTCGCGGCGACGAGCTCGGCGACCACGAGCCAGGTCCAGGCCCAGCCGAGGCTGATGCGGAGCGCATCCCAGATGCGCGGGAGCGCGGAGGGGAAGACGATGCGGATGAGGATCTTGGTGCGGCTGAGGCCGAGCGTCGCGCCGAGGTTCTGGTACGACATGGGCACGCGCCGCACGGCGTCGGCGACCATGAGCACCTGCTGGAAGAAGGTGCCGAGGAAGATGATGAGCACCTTCTGCGAGTCGTCGGTGCCGACCCAGAGGATGGTCAGCGGAACGAACGCGACGACCGGCATGTAGCGGATGAAGTCCATGATCGGCTCGATCGCGGCCTCGACCCGCGGGATGGAACCGCAGAGCACGCCGATCGGCACGGCGATGACGCTGGCCAGGAGGTAGCCGACCATGACGCGGTAGGTGCTGACGGCGATGTCCGACCAGAGCTGGCCGTTGACGCCCTGGTCGATGAGCTTCTCGGTGACCGCGATCGGCGACGGCAGGAAGAGGGGGCGGACGAGGCCGCTGGTCGAGATCGCCGTCCATGCCGCGAGCAGCAGGATGAAGGTGATGACGGACGTGATGAGGTACTGGCGCCTGGTGAGCGGTGCTCTGACCGGCTTCCGGCGCGCCCCGGTCGCGGGCTGCGTGCTCGCGACCGGGGCCGTGCTCTGAACTGCCATGGGGCTCTGGTCTCCTGTGGTTGCTGTGCGCCGGTGGCTACTGGTGCCGGGGGGTGCTGGGTGCCTGTGCCGTCGCGGTGCCGGTGGCTACTCGGCGCCGCCGACGAAGGTGAGGTCGACGACGGAGGGGAGGTCGGTGCCGCCCGTGAGGATGCCGATGTCGGTGGCGACGCTGTCGACGCTGGGGAGGACGGTGTCGAGGTAGTGGCCGCCGAGCTCGGTGGCGTTCTCCTCGAGGGTGAAGAACTGCACGCCGTCGAACGCGCTGTCGAGCGACTCGACGTCGCTGCCGATGTTCTCGGCGATGATCGCGCGCGCCGCGTCGGTGTCCGACTCGTAGAAGTCGATTGATGGGCCCCACGCGTCGACGATGCCCTGCACGGTCTCGCCGTTCTCGGCCAGGTAGGTGTTGTCGACGACGAGGACGTCGCTGATGAGGCCCGCGTTCTCGGCCGCCGTGTAGATCTCGGTGATGTCGGGGCTCGAAGACCGGGCCTCGGAGATGTAGGGCTCGTAGGTGACGGCGACGGGGACGCTGCCGCCGATGAGCGCGGTTGCCGCTTCGGAGGGGTCCATGGGGACGGGCTCGATGTCGTCGAGCGAGAGGCCGTTCTCCTGCAGCGCGTAGCCGAGGAGGAGGTTGCTGACGGAGCCTTCCTCGAAGGCGACCTGCTGGCCGGCCAGGTCGGCGACGTCGGTGACGCTGCCGTCGGAGAGGATGGCGTCGGCCGTGAGGGACGCGTCGAGCAGCAGCACGATGCTGACGTCGAGGCCCTGCTCGATGAACTGGAGCGCGCTGTGGCTTGCGACGTTCGCGACCTGGATGCGGTCGGCGGCGAACGCCGCGGTCATGTCGGCGTCGTTCATGAAGTTCGTGATCTCGACCTCGACGCCGGCGTCGGTGAAGTAGCCGTTCTCCTGTGCGATGTACCAGGGGCCGTAGCCGAGCCAGGGCTGGATGCCCATCCCGACGGCTTCCGCGTCGCCTTCGCTCGAGGCTGCCGAGTCCGCCGTGCAGGCGGTGGTGGCGAGCAGCGCGGCGCTCAACGCGAGGGCGCCCACGGTGCGGAGTGCGTTCTTGGTGGTGGTCATGAGGGTCCTTCCGGGACGGATTCGCTGGGAGCGACTTGGGTCAAGAATCGGCAGGTCCTTGGCGACAAGCAAATAGCGAGACTCGAAGCTCGAGATCCAAAAGAGAGATGCAATTGACCAGCAATATCGGCGAAATGCATACGAAACATGGGGTGCTCAGTGTGGCGAGGAGCGTCGGTCACCGCGGCCGCGCGAGACGGGAGCCCCATGGACGCCACTCTCTTCACGAACGGCACGCTGTACCTCGGCGCGGGCGCCTTCGAGCGGGCGTCGCTGCTGGTCGTCGGCGACCGGATCGTCGACGTGATCCCCGCCGGCGGCGTTCTCCCGACCGCCGCGCACCTGGTCGATCTGGCGGGCGGCACGCTGCTCCCGGGGTTCCAGGACGCGCACGTGCACCCACTGCTCGCCGGGCTGCAATCGCTCGGCATCGACCTCAAGCCCGTGCACGACCGTTGCGAGTACCTGCGACTCATCGCGGACTACGCGGCCGCGAACCCTACGGCGCCGGTGCTGACGGGCGGCGGCTGGTTCGGCGACGTCTTCGAGGGCGGGTTCCCGACGGCGGCCGAGCTGGAGGGCGTCGACGAGCGACCCATCATGCTGCACAGCCACGACGCGCACGGCATGTGGGTGAACACTGCGGCATTGCGGGCCGCCGGGATCGACGGGGCGACTCCGGATCCGGAGGGCGGCCGCCTCATCCGCGACGGACTGGGCCAGCCGACGGGCATGCTGCTGGAGTCTGCGGTCGCGCTGGTCGAGCACCTCATGCCGGCACCGGACGAGGCGTTTGTCGAGGCGGCCCTCGAGGCGGCGCAGCGCGAGCTCCACTCGGTGGGGGTCACGGCGTGGCAGGACGCGGCCGTCGGCGACAGCGACCTCGGCCCGAACCCGCTCCCCGCGTACCTGCGCCTCGCGGCCGACGGCCGCCTGACCGCGCGGGTCGTGCTCGCGCAGTGGTGGGACCGGGCGCGTGGTGTGGAGCAGATCGCCGACTTCGAGCGCGTCCGGGCGGAGGCCGCCGCGGTGGGGGTGGGTGCGGGCACCGTGAAGGTCATGATCGACGGCATGGTGGAGAACCACACGGCGTCGATGCTCGAACCGTTCGCGGGGCACCCGGGAGACGTGGGCATCGCCTTCCTCTCCCCCGAGGCGCTTGTCGAGCTGACGACGGCGCTCGACGCGGCCGACTTCCAGGTGCACTTCCACGCCGTCGGCGACGCGGCGACCCGGCACGCGCTCGACGCGGTGGAGGCGGCGATCAGCCGCAATGGGCGCCGCGGGAATCGCCACCACGTGGCGCACCTCGACCTGATCGACCCGTCCGACATCGCGCGGTTCGCGGAGCTCGACGTGGCGGCGAACGTCACGGCGGTGTGGGCGCGGCGGGATGAGGAGATCGTGCACCGCAAGCTGCCGCTCCTCGGCGCCGAGCGGGAACTGACGCATTTCCCGTTCGGCGACCTGCATCGTGCGGGGGCACGCATCGTGGGCGGCAGCGACTGGCCGGTGACGACGCCGAATCCGCTCTGGTCGATTCGCACGGCCGTGACGCGCACGGGGCTGGTCGAGGATCCGCACGCGATCGGCGACGGCGTGCTCACGCATCCGCTGCTCGGCGAGCAGGCCCTGCCGCTCGGGGTCGCCCTGGACGCGTACCTCGCGGAGGCGGCCTGGGTGAACCGGCTCGAGGGCGAGACGGGTCGGCTCGAGGCCGGCCGCCTCGCCGATCTGGTGTGGGTGGACGCCGACCTCAGCGACCTCGACGCCTACGGTTCGGCGAGCGTGCGCCGCACGTACGTCGGCGGGGTGGTCGTCTACCAGGCGCCGTGAGGCGCTGTCGCGTCCTGCTCGGCGACTGACTTCCGGCACTGGGCGGCGAAGAGCTCGGCCTTCTTGGTGAGCTGCTTCGAGCCTCCGGAGCGGGCGAGCACGAGCTCGAGGGGCGGCAGGTCGTCGGTGATATGCAGGTGCCGCAGTTCGCCGCCGGAGTAGGTGGAGGCGACACGCGGCTGCTGGTTGAGGAGCGTGAATCCGTGCCCGCTTCCTACCATGGCGCGCACGGCCTCGAAGCTCGCGAAGCGGTAGCGCACGTGGGGGCGGAGGCCGGCGCGCGTGAACCATTGGAGGAAGTAGTCGCGGCTGACGGGCATGTCGAGCAGCACCATGGGCAGCTCGGCGAGTTCGGCGAGGCTCACGCTGTCGCGGTCGGCGAGTGGATGGTGCACGCTGACGGCCGCGTAGAGGGGAACTTCGGCGAGCACTTCGCGTTCGACGGCGGCGTCCAAGCCCAGGTCGTAGGTGAGGGCGATCTCGATGGCCTGGCTGGCGAGCGCATCCGGGACCTGCTCGGCGGTCATCTCGGTGACGTCGACGAGGAGTTCGGGATGCTCGTCGGCGAGTCCGCTGATGACGGATGGCAGGTAGAAGGGTGCGAGGGTGCGGAAGCAGCCGACGGTGAGGCGGCCGGCCGTGTTCTCGGGGCGGAGGGCGCCGAGGGCGTCGTCGACGGAGGCGAGGATGCCGCGCGCGCGGACGAGGAAATCGGCGCCGGTCGCGGTGAGCTGCAGCCCCTTGGCGCGGCGGCGGATGAGGAGCTGCGCGCCGACGGCGGTCTCGAGGTTGGCGATGGCCGTGGAGACCGCGGACTGGGCGACGAACAGCTCGTCGGCGGCCCACGTCATGCTGCCGTGCTCGGCGGCCGCCACGAAGTAGCGGAGCTGCGTGAGCGAGACGTCGCTGCGGCCTGGTGAGCGCATGGCCCCTCGTTTCGAATATGTTACGGAGATATTGCCAACAGTTTTACATCTCTATTTTAGATGATCACGGCGGTGTCGACGAGCGCTTCGAGGTCGCCGCTGCGGAGGCCGGGCCAGCCGTGCACCGTCTCGACGAGTGCTGCGGGGAGTGCCCGCGAGCCGTGGACCGCGCCGGCGAGGGAACCGGCGATGGCCGCGACGGTGTCGGTGTCGCCTCCTCCCCGCACCGCCCGTTCGAGTGCATCCGTGAGGGAGCTGGCGCCGGCGATGGCCGCGAGGGCGCCCTGGTAGGCGCGGACGACCCAGCCGTTCTGCTGCGAGAAGTCGCGTGGGTGCGCACCGGGTGCGAGGGCCTCCTCGGTGAAGGCGCGCCAGCGGTCTCGACGCTCGGCGGGGATCGCGTCGAGCTGGCCGAGGAGATCGAGTTCGCCGGTGAGGATGGCGTGGCGGATGCCGAGGCACCAGAGCACGCACGCGTCGGCGTTGTCGCTCTCCCAGTGGGTGAGCTCGGCGATGCGGGTCGCGGCTTCGACGAGGGCGCGTTCCTGCCCGTCGGCGAGGTGGCCGAGGGCGACGGGGCCGGTGCGCATGAGGGCGCCGTTGCCGCCGCTGCGGCCGGCTCGCGTGTGCACGTCGTGGGCGGCGGCGCGAGCCCGGTCTTCCGTGACGTCCCCTTCGAGGACGGAGAGCACGGTCCGCGTCTGGGCGCCGACGTCTTTCGCGTCGCGGGCCCACTCGCGCCAGGCCACGACGACGCTCGCGAGGGTTGCCGGGTCGTTCAGGGATGCTCCGCCCGAGAGCGCCTGGAGGATCGGCATGGCCATGGAGGTGTCGTCGGTCCACTCCCCCGCGCCGTGCCCGAAGACGCCGACCCCGTAGACGACGGGTGTGTCGTCTGAGAGCGGCGGCCCGAACTCGTACTGGGAGCCGAGGGCGTCGCCGACGGCGGAGGCGAGCACGGCGCCGTGGGCACGGTCGAGTTGGGCTGGCGTGAGTGTCATGGCTCCAGTGTCCAACGAACCGCCGACAAAGCGGTGGCCAGCATCGACTGGCCACCGCTGGCGGGAGGGGTCGGGGACGCTAGTAGCCGGCAGGCGCCGAGGACTCGGCGTCGTCGTTCAGCAGCGCTCGGCTGCCCGAGACGCCGAGACGGGTCGCTCCCGCCGCGATGAAGGCATCCGCTTCAGCCCGCGTCCTGACACCCCCGGAGGCCTTGACCTCGAGCCGATCGCCGACCGTGCTCTTCATGAGCTCGACCGCGTGCACGCTGGCGCCACCGGCGGGGTGGAACCCGGTGGAGGTCTTCACGAAGTCGGCACCGGCGCGCTCGGCCGCGCGGCAGACGGCGACGATGGCATCGTCCGAGAGCGCCGCCGATTCGATGATCACCTTGAGCACGATCGGAGCCGGTGCTGCGTCACGAACCGCACGGATGTCCTCCTCGACGGAGTCGTAGTCGCCGTCGATCGCCGCCCCGATGTCGATCACCATGTCGATCTCGTCGGCTCCCTGCTCGACGGCCGTCTTCGCTTCGAGCGCCTTGACGTTGCTCTGGTGGCGACCGCTCGGGAACCCGCAGACGACCGTGAGCTTGAGGTCGGAGCCGTTCGGGAGGGTGACGGGCAGCACGGAGGGCGAGAGGCAGACGCTGTAGGCGCCGAGCTCCGCTGCCTCGGCGATGGTGGCCTCGACGTCGGCGCGGGTGGCCTCGGGCTTGAGGAGCGTGTGGTCGAGGTACGTGGCGAGGGGGCGTGCACTGGTCATGGGTTCTGCTGTCCTTTGCTGGTTGGAGGTCGTCACGCCGCGGATGCCTGCGCGCGGCTGTCGAGGAACTTGTTGAGGATGAGGGCGAGCACGAGGATGATGCCGGTCGCGATCATCTGCACGAAGGACCCGATTCCCATGAGGTTGAAGAGGTTCTTCAGGACGGAGAGGAGCAGGACGGCGATGAACGTGCCGCCCACGCCGCCTCGACCGCCGAAGAGGCTCGTGCCGCCGAGGACGACGGCCGCGATCGCATCCAGCTCGGCTCCCTGGAAGGCCGTGGGCTGGCCGATCGTGAGGCGACTCGTGAGGAGCACCCCGGCGAGCGCTGCCGTGAACCCGGAGAAGCCGAAGACCGCGGCCTTGACCCAGTTGACCGGGATGCCCGAGAGGCGTGCTGCCTCCTCGTTGCTGCCGACGGCGTAGATGTACTCGCCGAAGGTCGTGTAGCGGAGGATGACGGCGGTGAGGAGGGTGACGCCGATGAAGATGAGGCCGGTGAGCGGGAGCAGCCCGAGGTAGCCGCCGCCGATGATCGTGAACTCGGCCGGCAGGTTGGTGCCAGCCGGGCGCCCGTCGGTGAGCGTGTAGGCCCAGCCCCGCACGGCGGTGAGTCCGGCGAGCGTCACGATGAAGGCGGGGAGTCGCACCCAGGACGACACCGCGCCCATGAGGAGCCCGATGCCGATGCCGGCGGCCAGGGAGATGAGGATCGCGAGCACCACGGGCATGCGCCCGTCGAGCAGGATCGCCACGGTCATGCCGCTGAAGGCGGCGATCGAGCCGACGGCGAGGTCGATGCCGCTCGTGAGGATCACGAGGGTCATGCCGATGGCGATGATGCCCGTGAGGCTCGACTGCTGCAGCAGGTTGGAGACGTTCCGGACGGTGAGGAACTCGGGGCTGAGGATGGCCGCCAGCGCGCAGATGATGACGAACACGATGAGCAGGTTGCCCTTGATGAGCCAGCTCGAGCTGCGCTGCTTCCAGGTCTTCGCGCTCGCGCGCTCCTCGGTTGGAGCCGGCGTTGTGGTGGTCGCGTTCATGATGCCTTCCCGCTGATGATTGCGTGACTGATGCGTGCTTCGCTCGAGATGAGCGGGTCGAAGTCCGCGACGTTGCGTCCCTCGTGCATGACGACGATGCGGTCGGCATTCGCCATGAGTTCGCCGAGCTCGCTTGATGCGACGAGCACGGCGGCGCCCTGGTCCGCGAGGATGCGGACCTGGCGGTAGAGGTCGGCCTTGGCGCCGATGTCCAGGCCTCGAGTGGGCTCGTCCAGCAGCAGCACTCTCGTGTCGCGAGCGAGCCACTTGGCGAGGACGACCTTCTGCTGGTTGCCGCCCGAGAGCAGACGGATCTCCTGGCCGGGCTTGCCGAACTTGACGGAGAGGCGTTCCAGGATGGGGGCAGACGTCGCCCAGGACCGTTCGCGCGGCAGCACTTGGGAGGAGCCGCGGAGCGAGGCGATGCCGGCGTTTCGGGCCACGGAGAGCCCGAGGAACAGCCCCTCCGTCTTTCGGCTCTCGGGAACGAGGCCGAAGTGGTGGTTGACCGCGGCTCGCACGGAGGTGAGGGTCGCCTGCTTGCCGAAGACCTGGACGTCGCGCTTGGCCTTGCGTGCTCCGAAGAGCGCGGAGAGGAGCGTGGTGCGCCCGGCCCCGCCGAGGCCGGCGAGCCCGACGATCTCGCCCTTGCGGACGACGATGTCCCGCACATCGATGAGGCCGTCGATCGACACGCTCTTGATGTTGAGGGCCTCGACGTCGCTGAATTCCCGTGCATCCCGGTGCTCGGTCAGCTCGGCCTTCTTGTCGCCGATCATGTCGCCGATCCAGCGATCCGCGTCGGTGTCCGCGACGGCGTACTTGGCGGCGTTGTACCCGTCACGGAGCACGGTGATGCGCGTTCCGATGTCCCGGATCTCGTCCATCCGGTGCGAGATGTAGATGACGGCGCGGCCCTCGTCGGTGAGGCGACGGATGACGTTGAAGACGTTCTCGACGTCGGCCTCGCCGAGCGTTGCGGTCGGCTCGTCCATGACGATGATGCGGGCATCCGTCGTGAGGGCGCGCGCGATGGCGGTGAGCTGCTGGTCGGCGAGCGGCAGGGTGCCGACGACGGCGTCCGGCGAGAACTTCGCCCCGACGCGCTTGAGGTAGTCGGCGGCGAGACGTCGCCTCGTCGAGCGCTTGACGAGGCCGCCGACGCTCGGCGTGTGGCCGAGGAACAGGTTCTGCGCCACGGTCAGGTCGGCGAAGAGATCGAGCTCCTGGTAGATGACGCTGATGCCGGCGCGGATGCCGTCGAGCGGACCGGAGAACTTCACCTCCGCACCGCCGATGGAGATCACTCCCGCGTCCGGCGTGTAGGAACCGGCGAGGATCTTCATGAGCGTCGACTTGCCTGCCCCGTTCTCGCCGAGGAGGCAGTGCACCTCGCCCGGATAGACGTCGAGGTCGACCGACTTGAGGGCGAGCGTGCCCGGGAAGCCCTTGCGGATGCCGCGCATCGTGAGGACCGGAGGCGTTGCTTCTTCAATGACAGCAGTCATCGTTTCCTCGCTTCTCTGAGGTAGTTGGCGCACTCGTCGTCCGTGACGAGCACCGAGCAGAATTTGTTGTCGACGACCGCGTGGCAGACGGGCCATTTCTCGCGCCCCGAGATGACCGCGACGGCGGTGCGGGCGCTGCTGAGGGTGTCGAGTTCGAGGCCGAGCGTTCGGGCGTCGAGGCCCGGGTCGACGATGTGTCCGTCGGCGTCGATGTACCGGCCGAGGACGTCGCCGACGGCGCCCTTGCGTTCGAGCGTTCGCACGTCGTCCGCGGTCAGGTAGCCGCTCGAGACAAGCACCGACTTCGTGTCGACTGGGCCTGCGCTGAAGACGACCGTCGACGCCTCCCGCGCCTTGTCGAGGATCGTCGACACGAACCGGTCGCTCTCGATCGCCTCGCGGGTGGCTGCCTGCTCGAGGATCGCGGGGCTCGGGAGCAGCGTGACGGTCCCCCTGCCCTTCGAGGCGATCGTGGTGGCCGTCATCGATGCCATGCCCACGCGGCGGTTGACGGTGACGCCTCCGTTGACCTGGACGACGTCGACCCCGTCTGCCCACCCGTCTGGCAGCGCGTCGGCGACCTGCTGGAGGGTGCGCCCCCAGGAGACGCCGAGCGTTCGCACGCGGGGTCGGAGCGTCGCGAGGTAGTCGGCTGCTGCTTCGGCGACTCGAATGCGCGTCTCGGCGTCGTTGTTCGAGCTCGGGACGACGATCGCGTCGGCGAGCCCGTAGAGCTCCTGCAGTTCGCGCTCGAGTGGCAGCCGCCTGGCTTTGGGGTGCACGATCTCGATGCGCACGAAGCCGCGTTCCTTCGCCTGCGCGAGGAGGCGACCGACCTTCCAGCGCGTCACGCCGAGGCGGGCGGCGATCTCCGACTGGTTCTTGTCGTCCTGGAAGTACAGCTCGGCGGCGCGGATCGCGAGGAGCTCGTCCTCGCCGTTCATGCTGCGCCGACTCTCGCGGTCGTCTGCGTCGATCTCACGAGCTCGTGGCTCATGCCGGTGAGCAGCTGCGTCGACCGCTCGTACCGCTCGTAGGCGTCCGCAAGCGGCTGGGTCGCGGCGGGGTTCGGTTCCACGATGACGTGGTCCGGGGCGAAGCGTCTGGCGACCTCGGCGCGGTCCTCGCCGGTGTCTGCGGCGACCCCCAGGATTCCGAGCGCGAGGGTCGTGAGGTTCTCCCCCGAGACGAGGTTGACGGGGCGGCCGAGTGCATCCGCTGTCGTCTGCAGCCAGAGCGGGTTGTGCCGGATGCCGCCGGTCAGGAAGACGTCGTCGGAGTCGACCCCGACGGCCTCGAAGGATTCGAGCACCTGTCGGGTGCCGAAGGAGACGGCTTCGACCGTGGCCCGGTAGAGCTGGGCCGGGGTCGCGCCGAGCGAGAGGCCGAGCACCGCGCCGCGGAGGCTCGGGTCGCGGTGGGGTGTGCGGTTGCCCATGAAGTGGTCGAGCACGAGGATGCCGTGCTCGGCTGCCGGCACCTCGCTCGCGCCGGCGACGAGCTGACCGAGCCTGTCGCGGGGCACCCCGAGGATGCGCTCCGAGAGCCACGAGAGCGCGGACCCGGCAGACACCTGGCCGCCCTCGATGAGCCAGCGGTCGTGCGTGAGCGCGCCGGGGTACGGCCCCCAGATGGTGGGCGAGAAGACGGGCTCGTCGAGCTCCGCGATGAAGGCGTTCGACGTTCCGGCGACGATCGCGACCGGGTTCCTGCTGACGCCGCTGAGGGCGACGAGCGCGAGGTGGGCGTCGATGCCGCCGGCGAAGACGATGGCGCCCGGCTCCAATCCCAGCTCGGCGGCGGCCGCACGGCTGAGCTCGCCGACGACGTCGCCGACCGCGGCGATGTCGTGCGGCAGCTTCTCGGCGAGGTCGGGGATGCCGAGCTGCGCGTAGAGGTCGGACGGGAGCGCATCCTCTCGGTGGTCGTAGTTCCACTTGCAGGTCGCGTTGAGCCGCGAGCCCACCCAGCGCCCAGTGAGGCGGAGGGTCATGTAGTCGACGGATTCGCCGATGTGCGTGGCTGCCGCGTAGTTCTCCGGCTCGTTGCGGGCGAGCCACATGGCCTTCGGGACCAGCCACTCGGAGCTGTCCGAGCCGCCCGCGAACCGCAGCGACGGGTGGTCGATCTCGGCGGTGCGCTCGGACTCCGCGCCCGCTCTGCTGTCCATCCACAGCAGGGCGGGGCGGATGGGGGCACCGGTGTCGTCGAGCACGACGACGGAGGAGGAGGTCGTGGCGACGCCCACGGCGCGGACGGACCGCACCGAGGCCGCCTCCAGGGCTTCCCTGGAGGCGCGCACGGTGGCGCTCCACCAGTCGCGCGGGTTCTGCTCGGCCCAGCCTGGGTGCGGGTACGCGGTCTGATACGGGGCCGACGCGGTGGAGACTCGTGTCCCCGCCTCGTCGAACACTCCGGCGCGCGCGCCTTCCGTGCCGATGTCGATTGCCAAGTAGAACGCCACTGTTCTGTCCTTCGTGTTGTGTTGGGGTGCGCGGGCGGGGGTCAGTCTCGGTTGGGGAGGAAGAGCACCTTCGAGCTGAAGATGGAGCGCTCACCGAGCTGCTTCATGGTGAGCGGAAGCTCGTCGAGGCTGAGCTCGTGGGTGATCATGAACTCCCACTTGAGGCTGCCGTCCGCGAAGGCTCGCGCCGACTCGACCCATTCTCGGCCCGGGAAGGGCGCCGAGAAGGAGTTCCAGCTGCCGTGGAGCGACACCTCCTTGCGGAGGAAGTGGCTGAAGACCGCCTTCTCGAGCTCCACCGTCTTGTGGGGGATGCCGATGAAGGCCGCCTCGCCGTGGCGTGCCGTGAGCTGCGTCGCGAGGGCGATCGTCGCTGGCACGCCGGCGGACTCGATGATGACGTCGAAGCCCTTGCCCGCGTGGGCGATGGCTTCCTCGTCGTTGACGGCCGTGAGGGTGGCCCCGGCTTCGAGCGCCATGTCGGCCTTCTGCTGGTTCACATCCACCGCGAGCACTTCGCTCGCCCCCATGAGCTTCGCCCACTGGATGGCGAACAGCCCGATGGGGCCGGCCCCGATGACGGCGACTCGGGAGCCCTCGCCGAGCTTCGTCTTGTAGATGGCGTGGAGCGCGATGGCGGACGGATCCATCATGGCCGCCGCCCGCGGGTCGACGCCCTCCGGCATGAGGAAGATGTTGCCCGCGTTGACGACCACGTACTGCGCGTAGGCGCCGTCCTGGCGGCTGCCGAAGTAGCCGTAGTTCTCGCAGAGGCTGAAGTGCCCGTCGAGGCAGCTCTCGCATTCGTTGCACGGGATGAGCGGTGGCACGGTCGCGAGCTGGCCGATCTCGAGGCCTTCGACGTCAGCGCCGATCTCGACGATGTGGCCTGAGAACTCGTGCCCGCAGATGATGGGCAGCAGGTAGGCGCCGGCGAAGTTCATCCGCGGGATGTCGGAGCCGCACACGCCGCACGCGGCGACCTTGAGCAGCACGTCGCCGGTGCCCGGCTTTGGCACGTCCACGCTTTCCACGCGGATGTCGCCCGGCGCGTGCATCACTGCCGCGGTCATCGTCTCGGTCATTGTCGCTTCCTCCAGGAATCGATGATGGTTGGTGGTGTCGCTCGGGGCGAGAGGATTACTTGCCGCCCTGCGCGAAGAGGGTGTCTCCGACCAGGTCGCCCGCGTTGTCCTTGGTCACGAGTTCGGTGCCCGCGTCGATCTCCGCTTCCACGTCTTCGCCGGCCGCGGCGCTGAGTGCGGTCTCGGCCGCAACGGTGCCGAGGGCGATCGGGTCGTTGAGCGAGGTCGCGACGTACTGCTCGCCTTCGGCGATCGCGTCGACGGCTTCCATGAGTCCGTCGACTCCGGCGACGAGGACGTCGGTGCGTCCGTTCTCCTGGAGCACCTGGAGGGCGCCGAGCGCCATGTCGTCGTTGTGGGCGTACACGACCTTCACGTCGGAGTTCGACTGGAGGAGGTCCTGCATGGCGGTGACGGCGTTCGAGCGGATGTACTCCGCGTACGGGCCAGCGACGATGTTCACCGACGAGTCGCCCTCGAAGACGCTGTGGAAGCCTTCCGAGCGGTCCATGGCGACGGTTCCGCCGGCGTCGCCCTGGATCTCGATGATCTTGCCGCCTTCGGCGCCGAGCGCTTCCTTGACCTGCTCGCCGACGAGCTTGCCCATCTCGACGTTGTCGCGACCCACGTGGGCGATGGCGCCTTCCGCGGAGCGGTCGACGGTGACGACGGGGATGCCCGCGGCCTCGGCGGAGGCGATGCTCTGCGCGATGCCCTGCGGGTCGACCGGGTTGATGAGGAGGACGTCCACGCCCTTGGTGATGAGGTCTTCGATGTCGTTGTTCTGCTTGGTGACGTCGCCGTTGGCGTCGACGTACTCGAGTTCAGCGCCTGCCGCGTCTGCGGCTTCCTGCACGCCGACGCCGAGCTCGACGTAGAACGGCGACTGCTGCGTGGCCTGGCTGAAGCCGATGGAGATGGTGCCGTCGTCGGCTCCACCTGCGCTGGCGCCTTCCCCTCCTGGGGTGGTGGTGACAGAGCAGCCGGTCAGCAGCAACGATGCTGCGGCGACGGTGGTGAGAAACAAGCCCGATTTCTTCATTGAAATGACCTCCTTGGTCCGGATGACTGAGGACAAGGTAGGTCGGCTGCGAGGCCCTCGGCAACAGCTGAGCAGTGCTTTGCTCATGTGAGCACTGCCACTCGCGAAACGTGCTCACATGCGCGCTCAGAAGAGCACTTCAGGGGCCGAGCGGAGGCTGTGCGGAGGCGACCGTGCCGAAGCGCGTGGAGTGCCTGCGTCTCTGAGGACGGGTGGAGGAGCACTGACACCGCCTGTGACCGGTCGGGGTAGTTGGGAGGGAGCCGCCTGGGCCAGGATGAGCACATGAGGTCGACAAGAACAGCCCTGACGGCAGTCCTGCTCGCGTCAGCTGCTTTCTCGCTTGCCGCCTGTCAGCAGATGTCGGCGCCGGCGAGCAACGGTGAACCAGCGACGTGGCATTTGGCGGACCCGACCGCGGTGACTGCTGACAGCGAGCAGATCGATATCGAGGTGACTCGCCTCGGCTGCGCGAGCGGCACCACCGGGGAGGTCCTCGAACCCCAGGTCACCTACGAGGCGGAACAGATCCTGATTCGCGTGGACGTCGCCCCGGTCGGTGGGGGTCCGCAGAGTTGTCCGGGCAATGACGCCGTCCGCATCTCCGTCGCCCTGACCGAGCCCCTCGGTTCGCGTGCGCTTGTCGACGGTGGATGCGCGCTCGAGGGAGTCGGCACGACCGCGGAATGCGCTGAGACGGCGATCAGGTTCGACGGTGTGTAGTCGTGGCGGCTCGGACGCAGATGCTCAGCGCCCGTTCGGAAGCAACATCCCGATCACAGAGAGTCCGGCGAGCACGGCACCGCGGGAGCGGTCGAGTTGAGCCGGGGTGAGCGTCGTGCGGTGAGTTCCCCCCTGAACATCCGACGAGCTCGCTCAGACCAGCTGAACGACGATGTCCTGTCCGTTGAAGTAGTTGGTCTGCAGGTGCACGGTTTCGAGCTGCGCGCCGACGGGGATGTCGATGACGGTGACGCCGCTGACAGTTAGACCCGGGTTCACGGTGCTGAACCAGGAGTCCTCACCGACCGTGCTGAGCGATGACTCTGCCTCGTAGTACGCGTCCCCGATGGTGCCGGAGACGCTGTCGGAGTAGAAATCGAACGGCGACGTGCTGCCGTTGAACGTGGTGAATCGAATCTCGCAGAACTGACCGAGCGCGGTCTCCTCCAGGTATCCGCTGGCATACGAGTACGACGTCATGCCGCACGTCACAGCGTCAACGGTGAACGTGACGCCGTAATGGCCGGTGACGGTCTGTCCGATCCCGACCGGAGCCAACACCTCAGGCTGCGCCTCTGGAGTAGTTTCCGGTTCTTCGACCGATGCGGCGGGGGCTGCGGATTCTGCGACTATCTCCGGCTCCGCGACGATCTCAGCTCCCTCGGTGCCTGCGCTCCCCAGAGTCGCCATGGAGACGATGACGGCGGTCACGAAGGCGACGGTCGAGAGCCCCAGCGAAACACCGGCGACTGCCTTCGCGCGGTGCTTTTGGGCGAGCCCGACGATCGCGAGAACGAGCGCAACCAGGGTGAAGATCCAGGCGAAGAAGGACACCCCGGGAATGATCGCTGCCAGCATCCCCGTGATGCCGAATCCAAGCGCCGTCCAGGAGATCGCGCTCGTGGTTCGCGGCTGAACAACCGGCGCCGGCGCGAAGTACTGCTGCTGCGGCTGGTTCGGGTGGCCGTAGTGAGGGGCCGGTGGCTGCATCGACATCGGAGGCTCGCGTTCTCTCGCTGGGAATTTCCTGAATGATAGGCCAGCTCGACCCCTGCAGGACTCCCCGGGGAATCGCAGCGGGTTACTCAGCGTTCACGCGTTCTCCTCGATCCGCTCCTTCGCCGCGACTCGAGCGGGAAGCAGCATCCCGATCGCGAAGAAGCCGGCGAGCACGACACCCCAGATGATCGCGGCGACGATGCCACCGACAAGGAACGGGAAGTTCCAGATGGCGATGATCAGCACGAGGACAAGCCCAATGCCGCCGGCCAGGGACGCGACGGTGACCCACGACGAGGCTGTGCCTTCGGCGGCATCCCGCTTGAGGCGCGCGCGGAAGGCGACGACGGCGAAGCTCGCGAGGGTCATCATGACGATGACACCCACCGCGCCTGCGCCGGAGTACCAGGTGTAGATCTGCAGCACGGGGTCGAGCTGGGCGAGCGCGGAGACGACGACCACGAGGCCGGTGATGATCGTCACCCACAGGGATGCGCGCGACGGGGCCGAGTGCTTCGGGTGCACGGCGGCGAGGGTGCGCGGCAGCACGTCGCGCTCCCCCAGCGTGAACAGGTAGCGGGTGACGATGTTGTGGAACGCGAGCATGCACGCGAACATGCTCGTCACGACGAGGACCTGCACGATGTCGGCCATGATCGGCGCGACCACCTCGCCCGCGAGGCCGACGACGACGCCGGCCGGGTCCTCGTTCGAGAGGGCGACCGCGTTGTCGGCGCCGAGGCCCGTGATGACGAGCCAGGACGAGACGAAATAGAGCGCGCCGACGGCGATGACGGCGATGTAGGTGGCGCGGGGAACGGTGCGCTCGGGGTCGCGGGCTTCGTTGCGGAACACCGCTGTGGCTTCGAACCCGAAGAAGCCGAGGAACGCGAACAGCAGGCCGAGGCCCGGGGTGCCGGAGACGGCTTCGCTGATGCTGAACGGCAGCGTCGTGAGCTCCCGCCCGGAGGCGAGCACGCCCACGTCGATGACGACGACGGCGACGACCTCGAGCACCAGGACGACGCCGAGCACCTTCGCGGAGAGGTCGATGTTGCGGTAGCCGAGGAACCCGACGATCGCGATCATGAGGCCCGAGATGAGCCACCAGGGCACCTGCATCCCGGTCCACAGCTCGAAGAGGTTGCCGGCCTGCACGCCGAGGTAGCAGGTCATCGAGACAGTGAGCAGCACGTACGAGAGGAGGGCGATGGATGCGGTGCCCAGTCCCAGGCGTCGCCCGAGTCCGCGGTCGACGTACGAGTAGAAGGCGCCAGCGTCGGGCACGTGCGGGGTCATCCACGCGTAGCCGACGGAGAACAGCAGCAGGATCGCGGTCGCGACGAGCACCATGAGCGGTGCGCCGACGGAGCCGGAGACGCCGAAGATGATGGGGAAGTTCGCGGCGACCACGGTGATGGGCGCGGCGGCCGCGATCACCATGAACACGATTCCGGGCACGCCGAGCTTGCGGGTGAGCGTTTGCGTCAAGGGGTAGTCCTCTTCTCGGGCGAGCCGAAGAAGGGGGTGGGGCTCGCGCGGGTACCTGAGAACTGTAGTGGGGTTGGGCCCACACGGATGCGCGGAGCCGAGCAGTGCGCGCTGGGATTCGGGCTCTTCCGGCACCGTGGCCGATGGCTGTTGCTCGGAAGCAGGCGTCAGTCGCCTCGGAGGTTCCCGACGACACTGCGATCGGGGGCGTCTGGCCCGCGTGGTGGCGTGCGGCCCGCGGTGTCGGCGCCGCCGACTCTATTGCTGCGTTCGGTGAGTGCAACGAGCGCCAGGTGTCGGTCGGCACTCCAGCAGACGACGCGCCCCTTGTGGTCCGTGTTGCGGGAGAGCACCCCGGCATCGCAGAGTTGCGTCAGAGCTTTGTGGGCGGCAACGTTGGACACGCCGTGGGCCGCAGCAACGGAGTCGGTGGTGACAACTGGCTCGGTTGCCAGCCGGCCGAGGATGCGCAGCGAGACCGCGTCGCGCCTGGGACGTGCGGGCGACAGTTGCTGCTGGGTGCGCCATCCGATGAGCTGCTCGAGGGTCTCTTCGTCGAGTCGTTGCACGTCGTCCGCGAGACGAACCGCATTGGCGGCCGCAAGCTCCGCGGCCTCAGAGAACGCGATGACCCATTCGTCGACGCGTCCCGATCGGTACTGGGTGAGACCATCGATGTACGCGTTCTTGGCGACCGCGAAGACCGTGCTGATGGGGATGAGGATGTTGCGAAGGGCATCCGCGCGCTTGAGGACGGTGTGGATGAGGGCACGGCCGGTGCGCCCGTTGCCGTCGACGAAGGGGTGGATCGTCTCGAACTGCGCGTGCGCGATGGCGGCGCGAACGACGGGGTTCCCGTCGGTGGCGGTCACGAATTCGGACAGGTTGCCGATGAGGCGACGAACGTCCGTTTCGGGCGGCGGGATGAAGTCTGCGCGGAGGGGTGAGTAGCCCGGGCCGCCGACCCAGTTCTGCTCGGTGCGGATGCCGAGCGTGAGGCTGGGTTCGATGGTGTGCTGGAGCGCCTCGATGTCGGCGACTTGGATGGGTCGCGTGTGGTCGGCGAGGGCGGCGATCGCGTCTTCCGTGGCGCGCACATTGGCGACCACGTCGAGCGCCACGGGCTTGCCTTGGCGCAAGAGCTCGGCGATCGCCAGGCGCTTTGGCGTGACGCGGTTCCCTTCGATCCAGGATGAGGAGATGCTCTCGGATCGAATGAGCAGGTGGTTGAGGAACCGGCCATTCGTTCCTACGCGCTCGTCTGCGCGAGTGAGCGCCTGGAGCGCGTCCTGTGCCGCGCGTTCGGCAGCCGGCGAAAGCGGAGTGAGGGCGGGGTCGAGCTCGTCGGGCACGAAGGCGCGGTAGCGGCCGCCCGCGCGGTCTTTCCGGCTCACGCCGAAGGTGTCCTGTGGTTCCCTGCTGCGATCGACGTAGACCATGGGCTCTCCTCTCCATGATTTGGCGCGCGGGTACTTGCTTAACTTTAGTGCGTTTAAAGTTAAAACTCGCGGCGCCGTGTCCAAGGTTACGTTCGGGAAGGCTCCGGCGGACGCAGGTCGATCGTCGGCATCCCGTTGGCCTCCGCCCCGCGCTTCGCGAGCAGCAGGATCGCGGTCGCGACAAGCGCCATGAGCGGTGCGCCGACGGAGCCGGAGACGCCGAAGATGATCGGGAGGTTCGCGGCGACCACGGTGATGGGCGCGGCGGCCGCGATCGATGCCTCCGAAACCTCGGGGCACCTGACCCTGGGTTGCGCGCAAGAGCGCTATTGCTGGCCTGGCTAACTTTAGGCGGGTTCCGGTGACAGCGCGAACGCAACCACACTGGACCGAGACGCAGATGCAGCTGTGCTGGTGCTCGTCCTACCGACCAGCTTGGAAAATCGGCCTAATTCACGATCCGGAACTCGAGACGGCCTACCAAGCTTCGATGGCACCCCAGACGTGGTCGCAAACCACGGATCAGGCGTGCCCACACAGGTTCGCGAAGCCCTTCCCTGATTCGGACAGTCTAGTGAGCCGCGCGCCACTGCTCCTAGGCCGGGGCCACCTGCGAAAAGTTGCCCGACTGAGTAAGCAGATTCTCACTTCTTAATGCGCCCGTCAACGCATAGACGGCGTTCCGGCTGCATCTGCCCCGGCACGCGCGGACGCTGTCGGAGAGCGGGTTCATCAGGGTAGAACACCGTGCACGAGCTCGCGGGGCACCCTAGGGAACGCCAGATGTTCTCGTGTGGCTCATGCTGCTCGGGGCCCCGACGGTGCCACAGGCTCGGCCACCGCCGATCGGATTGATACTTGGCTTGAGCTACAGCACGCAGGCCAGTGACTCAACCGTGCAGATTTATCTGAGACATCTAGCCTCAAGAGACAGCGACGCATGAGCCAAGGAGCACGACTGCCTGCTCAAACTGATGCTCGGCGCACGACGCGTTGCAGATCCGGTCAACCCTTGGCGGAGCTGCCGCGCGACGCGAAACTCGGCAACCTCAACGTGCGCTTCCTCGGTCAGGCACCGGGTTGTTTGTGCCGACGCTGAACGACTCTCCCGCGGCCATATACTGCACCTGTGCGTCTTTCTTGGAATGAAATCACCGCCCGGGCGGGAAAATTTGCGACAGATTGGTCTGAGACAACCTACGAAAAAGGTGAATCGCAATCGTTTTGGACCGAACTCCTCGAAGTCTTTGGCGTTAATCGCCGAAGAGCGGGTGGCTACTTCGAGTACGGAGTCAAGCTCGCCGGCAAAAAGTATGGGTTTATCGACATGTTCCTCCCCGGCAAGCTGCTCGTGGAACAAAAAAGTGCAGGCCGAGACCTATCCACAGCGCAAGGCCAAGCCCTCGGCTACCTCGACGGAATCGTCGATTACGACCTCCCAGAGATTATCATTGCTTGCGATTTTCAAAGCTTCCAGATACTGGACCTCAATACTCGCGAGACCACATCGTTCCCGTTAGTAGATCTGCCCAAGCACGTACGCATGCTAGCCGTGCTAGTAGACGAAAAACCCCAGAAATACGAGGAACAGAACCCCGTCAACCGAGAGGCAGCTGAACGCATGGCAGCCCTCCACAACGTACTATCCGACTCCGGCTATAACGGACATAAGCTCGAGCTATTGTTGGTACGGCTGGTCTTCTGCTTATTCGCCGAGGACTCGCAAATTTTCACGCCAAGGCAATTTGAGAATTTCATTCGAGACCGTACAGACGACGACGGAACCGACTTGGGACCACGCCTGAACAAACTTTTTGAGATACTCAATACGCCAATCAAGAATCGCTCGTCCAAACTCGACGAGGATATCGCAGCGTTCCCCTACATAAATGGAGGACTGTTCGCGGAAACAACAGTAGCCGCAGACTTCGACGCACCTCTTCGACTAACGCTCCTTCAGGCAAGTAGACCCGACTGGTCAAAGGTATCTCCTGCCATTTTCGGAGGGATGTTCCAGGGCGTGATGGATGAGAAGAAGAGACACGACATAGGTGCCCATTACACAAGCGAGGAGAACATCCTCAGGGTCATCAAACCTCTTTTCCTGGACGACTTATATGCTGAATTCGAGCCGCTTGCTACCCGTCGACGTCGAACTCACCAGGAACGGCGCGAGGACGCTAGAACACGAGAGCGTCGATTGGGGAAACTGCATGAATTTCACTCTAAGATTGCGAACCTAGATTTCTTAGACCCCGCATGCGGTTGTGGAAATTTCCTAGTCATCGCCTACCGAGAACTCCGTCGCCTCGAGCACCGCGTCGTTGCCGCAATGTCCGAAGGAACAGCCCTCCTCGACGTACGTGATTTACTGAACGTTCGCGTGGAGCAATTCCACGGAATAGAAATCGAGGAGTTCCCAGCCCTCGTTGCACGGACGGCTTTATGGCTTACAGACCACCAGATGAACCTTGAGGCCAGCGCGCAACTCGGAATGCATTACACTCGCCTCCCCCTCACTGAAGGCGCAAACATACACTGGTCTAACGCACTAACTCGGCCTTGGGCTGACATGTTCGATGCGTCGGAGATCGACTACATCATGGGAAACCCACCCTTTAATGGCTCACGCACAATGGAAAAGGAACAGAAGGCAGAGCTGAAGGCAGTCGCCAAAGGGTTCAAGCACATTGGTTTCCTCGACTACGTCACCGCTTGGTACATTCTCGCCGACCGGTTCTTGGATTTGAATCCAAAAATCGAAGTTGCGCTCGTATCGACGAATTCGATCGCACAAGGCGAGCAACCGGGTATTGTTTGGCCCACATTCTTCGAGCACGGCAACCATATCAATTTTGCTCACCGAACCTTCCGGTGGATGAATGGTGCACCCGGCGAAGCCAATGTCCATTGCGTCATTGTCGGATTCGGCCGAAATGAGCGCGAACAAAAGCAGCTTTTCGACTACCCCGACGTGTCGGGCGAACCAATCCTGGACTTGGTTGACGCAATCAGCCCTTACTTGATCAGTGGAGATGAGCATGTCGTGACCAATCGTGGCAAACAGATCTCTGGGGAAGCTGAAATTGCGTGGGGAAACATGCCCGCCGACAAGGGAAATCTTCTTTTGTCTGAGACCGAGAGGGCTGACCTCATACTCAAAGAACCTCAGGCGGAAAAGTGGATTTATCCCTGCTTGGGATCGCGAGAATTCTTGAGAAGCAAGGCAAGGTACTGCCTTTGGCTCGAGGGCTCGACGCTCGGTGAACGTAAAGCGATGCCGCTCGTCCTCCAGCGGATTGCACTAGTACAAGAAGTGCGGAAAGAGTCGGCAAGGCCAGATCTGGCGGAGATTCCACACCTGTTCGCACAGAGAACACAAAAGCCTACCCAACCGTTCCTACTCATCCCGGCACACAGTTCTGCTCGTAGGGATTACGTTCCGATGGGTTTCTACGAAGCTGGAACCGTTGCCACCAACGCGTGCCTCGTGATCCCAAATGCCGAGGTTTGGCAGTTCGCGGTGCTTACTTCGCGAATGCACATGGCTTGGCTTGGGGTTGTGGGCGGCAGAATAAAGAGTGATTTTCGATACTCGAAAGATGTCGTGTACAACAACTTCGTTTTTCCACAAATAAGCGAAGCAGACAAACAGGCCCTGACTGAACTGGGCCAACGAGTACTCACCGCTCGGTCAGCCGAGAAGGGTGAGTCCATGTCAAACCTCTACGACCCACTACTTATGCCCCGAGTTCTAAGGAAGGCACATACCGAAGTCGACAAATTTGTAGATGGCCTCTACCAGGTCGGCCCATTCGAAGACTCACAGGCCCGCGTCCGTCATTTGTTGACTCTTCACAAGACGAGAACGGCAGCGAGCCAAGCATAGTCGTACTGATTCTCGTGGTCGGCCAAAGTGAGAAGTTTTCCAGGGACATGAGTCTAGAGTTTACGCAGGCCAGCTCCAAGCAGACCGGAGAGCAAGTCAACCTCAGCGCTACAGTTATCGCATTCCTAAATCTCCAGAACAAAATCGAGGAAAAACACACACAGCACACCGCGCAGCTGAACCTCTATTTAGGCTGATTCTAGAGGCCTACGGACTCGCCTAGGATATTGCTGACCTCAGCACCTGTATGCACTTAGAACTTTCCAAATCGTTCGTCAACTATTCTAGTCAAACGATAGATCAGGTCGCGCTCTGGGCGCAGTTCCGCCACAAGCGGTCCAATTACCCTGATGTTGGGTGCCATATGAGCGAATGCTGACCTGTGCGTTCAAACTGCTCTCTCGTTTACCCCGAGCGAATAGCTCACAGTCACGTGGTCTTCCATGTCGCTGAGATGGGGCACCATGAGCGCAAACAAAAGGTCTATTCACTCACGTCAAGGACTGTTACGGCACCCCGTCGAGGTGAAGCATTCAGGACATCTAAAGCAAGCATCGACCTGAGGCACTGGACGTCGTCCAGAGACATATATGGATTCACCTCCAAGTGCAGTTAAGGGTGCATTGTCGCGAGGGTCTCCTCTGGATGACCGCCTGAACTGCTCAAACATCGACTGGACACGAATTCTGAGTCGCGCTGAGCGACTAACCCTGTTAGCATCAATACTGTGCCAAGAGAGTCATACAATGTTCGGGTCTTGCGTTCTAAGGCCGTTAACTCACTGAGAGCTGGCGTCTCCTCGTTTAACTCACTGGATGAGCAGGGGCGCGTGACCTCAGTACTGCTCAGTCTGCAGCACTCCTTCGAGATGCTACTCAAAGCTGCACTTCTCGCAACTGGCGATAAGACGGTCTTCGACAAGCGAAAGCGCATGGCCATAGGTATGGAATCTTGCATAAACCGGTGTCAGCAACAGGTAGGGATAAAGCTCTCGGACTCAGAGGCTGGAACGATCCGTGTCCTAGATAATCTCCGTGACGGCGAGCAGCATTGGCATCAGGTAGTGGATGAGGGCCTTCTCTATACGCATTCTCGCGCCGCTGTCACTCTATTCGACGATCTACTGCATCGAGTTTGGGAACAGCGACTCTCAGAACATCTGCCCCTTCGGGTCTTGCCCATAAGTTCAGAACCTCCCCAGGAACTGGACTTTCTGATAGATCGCGAGTACTCGAGAATCGCTGACCTACTGCAGCCAGGTCGGCGAGCGACTGCAGAGGCGAAGGGAAGGATTCGGAGCCTTCTGGCCACTGAGGCGCTGTCTGACCCGGACGCGATCGACATAAGCGAGTCAGATGTGGATCGCACTGCACGCGGTATTCGTGAGGGAAAGGATCGCCAACAAGTGTTCCCTAAACTCACAGGAATTACCTCAGAGTCTTCTGGGACGGGTCTAGCGATTGAAGTACGTTTTGTTAAGACTGATGGGCTCGCTGTCACCTTTACGAAGGACCCCGCGGCAGAGACGGCAGCGATCCGTGAAGTGGACCTCGAGAGGAAGTTCCACATGGGCGCTTACGATCTTGCTGATAGGGCGGGCGTAGGTCGAGTCCAGGCAACAGCGCTACGTCGACATCTGGGGTTGGACGACGCAAACGATCATTTCTCACACGTCTTCAAATTCGGCAGTCAAAGGGTGCGTAGATATTCCGACAACGCGCTGCGAGCCATGCATAAGAACCTTGAGGTAGTCGACATTAAGAAGATCTGGGACTCGCATCGAACCATTTCTTGGAAACAGACGAAACCGGCTCCGCCTTGCAATCAACCTGGATGCGTTGCGCCGCCCGACACCGTCGGAGAGCTCACCGCCAAATAGGGTGCACCACCCGGCACATCTATAACTGTTTGAAAACTCGGCAACCAAACAGCGGCACCGCCCACCTCCTAGGTGGAGGTGAGTAAGCTCATTTCCCCCCGGCCGTGTTCTTTGGAGGACAGTGCGCAGCTCCCGCTAAGGCCGCGCGCTACGCACTTCTTCCCTGTTGCGGCAACTGCATAGCCGGTACCACTGGCCACGACCTGGGAACTCAGGGCAGCCACGACCGAAATTGCCGCTCAGCGGTCGCCGACCTCTCCACTGTCATCGCGGTGAATAAAGTCCCTAAAACCGTCAATAGCGCCATCGCTCGACTGACCGGGATTGCTTCATGCGTGCGGCAACGCTTCATCCCATGGCGCCGACCCACCGCGACCCTCTGCGAAGTTTCCGTACCGTTGGTACTGAGCAACAAGAAAGCAAACCGGGCACCGGGAGAAACGCGACAGAGTCCGACACTGGCGGCATCGACGGTTCGAAGGCCTGCTTCAATGCGCGCGAACCTGCGTGCTACGTGAACCCGCCCCAACTGTCCACTTCCGCGCCAATTTCCAGTCCACCGGTCTCGTAATTGCCGGTCACCTTCGCGAGTTTGCATACCGGTGTTCTCGAAATCCCGGGAGCATCCCTCGGAAGGACCCCGAACATGCGCCGTTCACCGCTCCTCGCCTTCGGCATCATGGGCGTCAGCGCCCTCGCCCTCACCGGCTGCCAGACGGCCGAAGCCACCGCAGACGACACGACGATCACCATCGCCACGATCCCCCTCGGCGAAGACCCCACGCAGGCGAACCCCATCGACGCCCTCGTCGAGCTCCTCGAAGCCGAGACCGGCTACACGGTCGAGGTCACCGACGTACCCGATTACCTCAGCGTCGTCGAAGCCATCCGCGCCGACCACGTCGACATGGGCATCATGAGCGGCTTCCCCTCCGCGCTCGCCGTCAACACCGGCGAAGTGGATGCGCTGCTCGCCTGGGAGGGCAGCGAAGACCCCGTCTCCACCTGCGTCGTGTTGAACGACTCCCCCGTGCAGGAGCTCACCGATCTTGAGGGCAAGACCGTCGCCTTCGCCGACCAGGCCTCCAGCTCCGGCTACTTCATGCCCGTCCATATGCTCCACGAGGCGGGCCTCGAGCAGGGCACCGACTACGAGGCGATCTTCGCGGGCGGCCACTAGGGCTCGTTCGCGGCCCTCGAACAGGGCCAGGTCGACGCCGCCTGCACCTCCATCATGCTCACCGAGCTCGGCGAACCCATGTTCCCCTTCGCCGACGGCGAGTGGCGCGGCGTCGGCGAGAGCGCGCCCATGCCCGTCATGGGCAGCGTCCTCGGCAGCCCCGAACTCAGCGACGAGAAGCGCACCGTCATCCAAGACGCCATCCAGGCGGTCTTCGTCGAAGAGAACGCCGAAGCCCTCGGCGCCCTCGGCTCCGGCTTCATCGGACTCCCCGTCTCCGTCGACCCCGAGCCCTCCGTCTTCGATGGCTTCGTGGAGATCGCCGGCGTCGCTGGCGTGAAGCTCGAGGACCTCGAATGACGAACCTGGCCCCGGCACCTAGCGCCAACGCTGCGCCGTCAGCAGCAACCACCGCCAGTGACATGGATGCACTCACCCGCCTCCCCCTCGTCACCGTGCGCGGCCTCCGGGTCGCCTACGACGAGACGACCGTGCTCGACGGCGTCGACCTCGACCTGCACCCCGGCGAGCTGGTCGCCCTCCTCGGCGCGTCCGGCTCCGGCAAGTCGACGCTCATGCGCAGCCTCACCGGCTTCGCCCCCATCACGAGCGGCACGGCCCGCGTCGCCGGGCACGACGTCACGAACCTCCGCCGGGGCGAGCTGCGGCAGTTGCGCGCAGGCGTCGGGCAGGTGTTCCAGCAGTTCAACCTCATCCCCCGCCTCAGTGTGCTCACGAACGTGCTCACCGGCGCCCTCCACAGCGCGGGCCCCATCAACCTCGTCGGTGGCTTCAGCAGCGAGCACCGCAGACGCGCGATGGAACTCCTCGACCGGGTCGGCATCGCCCACAAGGCGAAAGATCCCGCCCGTTCGCTGAGCGGCGGCCAACAGCAGCGCGTCGCCATCGCCCGCGCCCTCATGCAGCAGCCGCGCGTGATCCTCGCCGACGAACCCGTCGCATCCCTCGACCCGAAGCTCGCCGACTCCGTCCTCGAACTGCTGCGCGACATCGCCACCCGCGACGGCATCCCTGTACTCGTCAGCCTCCACGTGCTGCCCCTCGCGCTCCGCCACACCGACCGCATCATCGGCCTCCGCCACGGCGAGATGCTCGTCTCAGCCCCCACCGGCGCGCTCGATGCCGAGAAGCTCTCCGTGCTCTACGACGACGAGGAGGCCCACGATGACAACCACCGCGCCTAAACCGCCCCGCGCATCCACGGCACCCTCGCTTACTCCGAGCGAACGCGACCGTCTCGAACGCGCCTTCTCGATCCCGCGAGCGCGCTTCCTGCTCGGCATCCCCGTCGCCGCCGCCAGCGCGGTTCTCTGGTCGGTCGCGGGCGCCCACTTCAACTTTTACAAACTCGGCGACGGTGCCACACGAGGTCTCGAATTACGCCCGAATCAACTGAAAACTTGCCCTCGGCTCGCTCCAACCCCAGCTCAAAGGCGGGCCAGGACCTCCGCCTTCTTGGTCGAGAACTCCTCCTCACTCAGAATCCCGTCGTCGCGCAACGACGCCAGCTGTCTGAGGTGTGCTGCCAAGGCCGACGGGGCTGGCAGCGCTGGAGGGCGACGGTTCACCTTTCCTCGAGGCTCACGACGGCAGCTTGTCCTGAAGCAGAACAGAGATTTGCGAGAGCACCTGCTCGGCAAGGGGTGGGGAAGCGGACACCTCTGGTCTCGACATCGATTCACGTACCTCCGCTGCCACCTGCTTGGACTTGAGCACGAGTTCGCGGTGCACGAAGAGCCTCTCGGGCAGTTTCAGTAGGGAGGACTTGCCATCGCTCTAGCACACTCGCACTGTGTGTGATGGTTGCCCTGCACAATGGGCCGCTCCTACCGCAGCGGCTGCGGCTTTTCCCATGAATCTGGGTGTGACCGAGCCAGCAACACCCTGCCGGACGGCGCTCGACCTACTGGGCTTGACCTCGGCTACGGCTTCCTGCCATTCCGTCACGCTCTCCGCGATCAGCCTCCGACGCTTGAAGCCGTCTCAGGCAACAAGGAAGCTGCTGAAGCCATGCGACACCGTCCCGTTGAGAATATATCCGCCTCTAGCCTGACCGTAGCTTGCCAGGCAGGAGTTGTAGGCACTCGCGGGGCACCAAGGCGAACCTATTGGTGGCGCTGCGAAGCGTCGGCCAGGAAGACGAGCGAGACGCCCCGAAAAAGCGCTTCGAAGTTCGATAGATTGACGAGCAGTTGCGTTCAATCTGTAGCGTGGAGTAGTCAAAACATCGACGCGAGGAGCTCAACATTGGAAGCCAACCCGCTGACCCCTAGAGATCTTTTCGAAGGACGAGTGCACTTCGAGATCCCCACGTTCCAACGGCCCTATGTATGGAGCCGCGAGGAGCAATGGGAACCGCTCTGGGAAGACATCGTCCGCGTCGCCGATAGCGCCTTGGCCGCCGAAACGATGGCTACGAGGGACGTGGCCCAGCACTTCCTCGGAGCAGTGGTTTACGGCTCAAGGCCTGCGGTTTCGGGGGATGTCGTCCGGCACGATGTGATCGACGGGCAGCAGCGAATGACAACGCTGCAGGTCGCCATCGACGCGGCACACGAGGTTTTTGCGACCCTGGGCTACGACGATGAGGCAGAGGCGTTGGAGGGACTTGTGCTCAACTCGCAATCGAAGTTCCGTGGAACCCGCGAACGGTTTAAGCTCTGGCCGTCACAAACTGACCGCGCGGCGTTCGAACGCGCGATGGACCCCACGAGCCATGCAATCGCAGAACTACCGTCACGGATTCTCGAAGCACACGCGTACTTCCGTGGAGAAGTTTTCAACTGGGTCAGCGGAGTCTCCGATCTCGATGGCACGCCACCGCCCGGAACTGCTGCGGCGCGGGCCCACGCGCTCTCTGGTACCCTCCAGGATCGCCTTGTCGTAGTCGCCATCGATCTCTCTGGTCACGACGACTCGCAGATGATCTTCGAAACGCTCAACGACCGCGGCACCCCGCTCCTCAAAGCAGACCTGATTAAGAACTGGATCTTTCGCCGTGGCGAGGACGTTGGCGCGGACGTCGACCGCTGGGCCGGAACCTACTGGGCCGAGTTCGATGGTTCCTGGTGGAGAGAGGAGATACGACAGGGGCGAACGCAGCGTTCGCGCATCGACATTTTCCTCCAGTACTGGTTGACAATGCGCACGGCGGACGATGTTCGTGGCGACAACATCTTCCGCGACTTCGTGTCACACGCGCAATCACAGACGACAACCGTAGACAGTGCCGAGTCACTTCTCCGAAGCCTCCGGGCAGACGCCGACACGTATCGCGCGTTCGCCCAGCTTGATGAGTCATCGCCTGAGGGTCGGTTCTACCGTCGCGTGATCGAAGCCATGGAACTCGCCACGACCACACCCGTCTTCCTCTGGCTGCTCTCCCCGCATCATCCAACGACTCCGGACGAGCGCCACCGTGCTTTGGAAGCAGTGGAGAGCTGGGTGATTCGACGCACTCTCCTGCAGCTGACCACCAAGGATGTGAACAAGTTCATGATCGTCGTGTTGCGAGCGCTCTCCTCAGCCGACGGACGAGATCTCGGAGAGCTGATCGTGGAGCTGCTGTCACGGCAGACCGCAACCAGCAGGATCTGGCCGTCCGATGCTGACCTGAATTCAGCACTCACGGATGCCAAGGTCTACGGGAATATTCGTCAGAGCCGACTCCGGGTAATTCTTGGAGCAGTGGAGCAGTTCAAGCGCGCATCGAATCCAATGCACGAAGATGTCCCAGTACCCGAGCGTCTCGAGCTCGAGCACGTTATGCCCCGAGCGTGGCGCACCCACTGGGATCTTGAACCGCGATTGAACGCAGAAGAGGCAGCAGCTCGGGACCGACTCGTACACACGATTGGCAATCTCACGCTGATTACTAGATCTCTCAATGGATCGCTGTCAAACAGGCCATGGACCGACGCCTCGTCCGTTGCCCTTAGCGAGGGAGGCGCCCCAGGGAAAGGTAAGCGAGCACTGCTCGAGCAGTACAGTCTGTTGGTACTCAACAAGGAGATAGTGCACGATCACGTCCTTGAATGGACTGAAGGTGATATTCGCAGGCGGTCCAAGGAAGTCGTCACGGACATCGCACGGATTTGGCCTGGGCCAGACGAGAGCTTGCAGGTGGAAGCACTCGCCGATCTTCACGAGCCTGTCGAATTCACCGACGACCAGGGTTGGGGACCCGCTCACATTGCAACCATCTCGGGACGGGCCGGCGAGACACTGATGACGGTGCTCGATGCTCTCTCGAGCACGCCGCGCAGAAGTTGGTCGGGGGCAGATTTCCGGGAGCGCAACCTAACTTCGCACCCGCATAGCGCGCTCGGGGCTTTGACCACCATGGTGCGGAGCCAGTTCGCCCGTGACCGTGGACCAGTATTCTACGAAGATCGCGGCGGACAGTGGTTCTGGTCCGTGGACGACGAGTTCGCGGACGAGTGGAACCGGCAGCGAGCACTCACCCGTCACGTCACGGCGGAATAGACTGCGCACCACTCTTCCGGGCGACGGCGCACGATACCCCCGACGCTGGGCAAACCCGGCGACCTGCGTGCCGGCATCGTCGACTTCCTCATGGGCGCATCCGCCGACCTCGACGAGACCAGCTACCCCGACCAGCGGTTCCGGCAGCGCATCCGCCTCGTGATGAGCGACCGGGAGCTGCAGCAGGCGTACTGGGAGTCGCACGTCTCCGTGCGTCGGCGACCCATCGAAGATGCCCTCCGCGCCGGCATCGCCGAGGGGTCGCTGCGCGCAGACCTCGACGTCGAGGCCTGCTTCGACCTCATCGCCGGCATCTTCTACTACCAGCTCGTCGTCCGCGGCTGCCGCTTCGACGACCCCGCCGCGCGAGCGCGCTGCCGGGCCGGCCTCGAGGTGGCGTGGCGCGGGATGGAGGCGCAGGGCGCTGGACTGCGCTACTGGCGGCTCATCTCCACGGTCATCGTCACGCCCAAGGCTGTGAGCTCGTAGGTCAGGACGTCGCCTTCGAACGTGAACACCTTTGTCGCATCGCCTGACGCCATGAGCGCCGATTCTGTCTGGGTGGTGTCGTTCGCGGAATCCCAGGTGTAGCTCTCGACATCCTCGGTGGGAGCAACGTAGGTGCCGGCCCAGTAGAGCGCACTCGTCGATTCGGCATCGTTGACCCAGTTGATGACGATCTCGCCGTCGCTGATGGTGGCCGCCTGATAGCTCGACTCGGAGTTCGAGTTGGTCTGCACCCAGTCACCGGTGAGATCCAGTGGCGCCGCCGGCGGCGCCTGCGTCTCGACAGCAGCCGCAGTGTCGTTCGATCCCGCGGGCGGAGCGCTGGCAGGTTCGCCGTCGACACCCGAACATGCTGCAAGGAACAAGATCGGGATGAGAGCCACTGGGGTAAGGAGACGGCGCATAACCGAAGAATAGAAGCTACCGCGATCGGCCGTTTACCTGGGGAACCGCAAGATTCACCCGTGCGAACTCGATCAGTCGCTCAGACTCGCTTCCACCACCAGCGAAGAACGAGGCGGTGAGTTCGCACCGCTCGGAGGGAATTCCGCAGAAACTCGCCCCTAGTCCGCGCAACTTCTCTGCGTACCGCTCAGAGACTCAATCCCGCAGCAGATGACGCTGTAGTCCCGGCCCAGAACAGCAGCACACCGACCAGCGCGAGCACGAGCACAGCAACTCCTATCCAGACGAACCCCCTCCTCAACGCGATGCCCTGCCAGACGGCGATAGCCGCGGCGGTCATGAGAGCGATGACGACAGGCAGAAACAGTGGAAGCCGCGACTCGTCCATCGGCAGCATGACGGTGGCTCCGTAGAGAGCGAGCACGAGGGCGGGAAGTCCGAGCGCAATAGAGGCGATGGCGGCGATGACGTTGAATCTCGCCTGTGTGTCAGCCTCGTGTGAGCTTGAGATACTCGCGGCTGCATTGAGCAGTGCCCGGATGGATCTGCACTCCTCATCCAGTTGACTGAGCATGGCCCGGCACTGGCGAATGGCAGCATCATGTTGTCGGATCCAAGGCGCGGTCTTCTGTGTCGCCGGCGTCACGCCCGTCAGGAGCCGCGGGTCCTGGAGCTGGCGATATGCGTGATAGATATCCGGCTCTGTGAGGTGGAGATACAGGCCTTCACGCTCAATTTCGCGAACGATGTCCCTTGCCCGATCGGCGACAACGCCGAGCTGCAGCAGCGCGCCAACCGCCGACGCTTGACTCGAGGCCTGCGGACCGCCCGCAATTCGCGCCAGTTCCTCCTCGAGAACATACCTGAGCTCTCGCAATTCACCGGCCATGCCTCGAGACCCCTCCGACAACGCTTTTGCCGCAGAAGAGACCGAGGAGGCGGGATCGGCTGAAGGTGTCGAAGAAAGGTGTTCAACGATGAACTGCTCTAAATCGCGCGAGACGCTCACTCTGTCCACGCTCGGACGCCGCCTGGACGGGTTCGCGTCGCCGACGTTGCTGATCGGCACCACCGCGAAGGCCGATGCGCGACCACGACCACCCTCCGAATGGTGCGCCGTCCAGGCAGCCTGCACGATGACCCGCACCTGAATTTCGTCCTTCGCGGGGGCAGTAATGATGCAGTAGCCGATCACCACGGTCCGGTCGAATCCCGCTCGCCCGGACACCTGGAGGAGCGGAGCTACTCGAAGCTCCGACGGCTCGGCTGCGTCCAGTCCGCTGCGCAAGGCGGGCTCATCGAGGCGCTCAGGATCGAAGGCAATCGACACGGTGTTGACGCTGGCTTCAGGAGACATGCAGACATCAAATACGAATGTCGAGTCGGGCGGAGTCGCGAATTCCCCGGAGATCGCAGCCCCTGGACATCTTGCGCCAAGCGTTGCAGGTCCAACTGCGGGCTTGAGCGTGCGTTTCGCTGACAGACCTGCCCTACTTGACCCCGCCCCAACGTCATAGTTTCTGCTTGACCGCATGAACCTCCTGCCGGTCACGTACCTCGCGTCGCATGTCCTGTCCCTCCTCGGCAACTCGATCGCCGGCATCGCCCTTCCGCTCATCGTGCTCTCGACGACGGGCAGCGCCCTCGGGGCCGGCACGGTCGCGGCGGCCACCGCCATCCCGGCGGTGCTCGCGGGCCTCTTCATGGGCGTCGTCATCGACCGCATCAACCGGCGCACCTCGTCCGTCGTCACCGACCTCATCTCGGCCGCCTCGATCGCCGCGCTCCCGATCATCGACCTCGTCTCAGGGCTCAACCTCGGCTGGTTCGTGCTCTTCGGCATCGTCGGATCCCTCGGCGACGTGCCGGGCATGACCGCCCGCGAAGCGCTCCTCCCGGCCATCGTCCGCCACGGCGGCATCAGCGCCGAACGGCTCGTGGGCGTACGCGAGAGTCTCAGCGCCGTCGCCATCTTCGTCGGCCCCGCCGCAGCCGGCACCCTGATGGTGCTCTTCGACGGCTCCACCGTGCTGTGGATCACCGCCGCCACCTCCCTCCTCGCCGCCCTCATCTCCCTGCTCATCCCGCGGGCGGTCGGCGTGATCGTCGCCGACGACGGATCTCGCGCATCCGCCCCGACGGGCACCGGATGGACGCAGCTGCGCGACGGCTGGCGGGCTCTGTTCCGCAGCCCGTTCCTCGTCGCCACCACGGCGCTGAGCCTCGTTTCGGTGTTTGTGCTCGCCGGACTGCAGGGACTCGTGCTGCCGGTCTACTTCACGCTGGTCGAGCAGCCGGGACTGCTCGGGTTCGTGCTCAGCGCGCTCGCCCTCGGCATGCTCCTCGGCGGCGGCGCCTACGCGGTCGCCGGCACGCGCGGCCCCCGCCGCGCCTGGTTCGTGGTCGGCATGATCGGCACGACCATCGGCATCGGCCTCATCAGCCTCCTCACCTCGGTCTGGGTCGTGTTCGCGGGCGCCTTCGTCATGGGCGCCGCGAGCGGCCTCTTCGGCAGCCTCATGGGCGTGCTCATGATCGAGCGCATCCCCGAGCAGCTGCGCGGCCGCATCATGGGCACCCAGAACGCCCTCACCACGGCGGCCCCGTCGCTCGGCATCATGCTCGCGGCCGTGCTCACCGAGTACACCAGCGTCAACATCGCCGCGCTGGCGCTGCTCGGGGCGTGGGGATGCGCGTTCCTCTACGGCCTCGTCGCCCGCCCGCTTCGTACACTGGAGCCCCAGGCAACGAGCGCGAACGCGGGTGGTGTGCGGTGAACAGCAGCGAGCTCGCCCGTCGCGCCGGGGTCACGGTGCGCGCCCTGCGGCACTACCACCAGGTCGGAGTCCTGGATGAGCCGCCTCGCTCCTCGAACGGGTACCGGCAGTACGGGGTGCACCACCTGATCAGGGTGCTGCGCATCCGCCGCCTCTCCGCGCTCGGGATTGCGCTCGAGGAGATGCCGCGCCTCCTCGACGAGCACGGCGCCGAGGCGCCAGCGGTGCTCGACCGGCTCGACGCCGAGCTCGCGGCGCAGATCGACCACCTCACCGCACAGCGCGAGCTCATCGCGCAGCTGCGACCCCTCCCGACCACGCCGGACCTGCCGCCGGAGCTCGCCGCGTACATGGGCACGCTCGCCGGCCACCTCTCCCCCGAGCTCGAGCAGATGGACCGCGACCAGACGGTGCTGCTCGCCCACCTCGTCGGCGAGGAGGGCATGCCGCACCTGGTCGGGTACTACGAGCAGCTCAGCGACCCCGCGCTGGTGCCGCAGATCGTGGCCATCACGGCTGACTTCCACGGACTCGGTGATGAGACGAGCGAGGCAGCATTCGACGACTTCGTCGAGCGGTTCGTGGCGACCTTCGCGCAGGTCGTCGACTCGCTGCGGACGGATGCGCCAGACCTCGACCTGTCGGACGCGGCCGGCCTCTTCGACGAGTACTCCGAGTCGGTGCTCAACGCGACGCAGCAGCGCGCGCTGGCGCTCGTCGGGGAGCGGCTGGACGGGTCGGCTGACGATGCCGAAGCGCGGGAACCCGCCTAGCGACGCCTCAGAGCTTCCCGTACGCCTCCATCGCGTCGGTCAGCCCCCGCGCGAGGATGTCCTTGCCGAAGGCGTCGGAGTTCTCGTCGAACTCGCCCTCCAGCTCGAGGTCGGCGTTGAGCGTCAGCGTGAGGTCGTCGAACCTGGCGACGTAGCGGCCCGATGCGCCGGCCTGGAAGAACACCTCGACCTCGACGCCGCTCACCTCGATGAGTTGCGAGAGCTCGTCGGCCTCGGTCGGCCCATCCACCCACAGCAGCAGCGTCGGCGCCGACTTCATGCCATCGCGCCACTCGCAATCAGGGTCGGGCGAGAGCGTCTGCCCTGACGACGGCGACATGAACCCCGCCGCCTTCAACGTCTCGTCGGAGATCGCCGTGCACGGGTCGATGTCGGCGTAGCCCGACACGACGAGCGCCTCATCCGGGGTCACCTCGACGCCGTTGCGCGTATAGGTCACGTCGCTCACGCATCCCACGAACCCGCCGAGCGACACGGCGGATGCACTCAGCACGGCCAGCAGACGCGTCGCTCTCATGAACCCGAGCCTAGAGAACAGCCCCGCGGGCCACAATCATTCGATGCGCCCTGCAAGCAGCGTCACCCAGGTGCGCAGGCAAGGATGCGCCGGCAGCCGTCACGACCGGATGCACCCCGAACGCGGGTCAGCGCCAGTCGGCCATGGCGATCGCGAGGGCCTTGCGGGCCCGGGCGATCGAACCGCGGACGGTGCTCACGGGCAGCTCGAGCTCGTCGCCGATGTCCTGGTAGCTCATCGACTCCAGCTCGCGCATCACCCAGCAGCGCCGCTGCTGCTCGGGAAGCCGCGATAGTGCGATGTGCAGGGCGGCGGAGAGCAGCGCGAGCTGCGCGTTGGTCGTCGGCGACTGCGTGTCCGACGCGGCATAGTCGCCGTCCTCGACACTGTCGTGCTCGCGTCGGCGCCTGAGCACGTCGACACTTCGGGATGCGACGATGCGCAGCATCCAGGACCGCACTGCGGCCAGATCCTTGAGCGTCGAGATCTTGGTCCACGCGTCAGCGAGCGACTCCTGCACCACGTCGTCGGCCTCTGCGTCGGAGCCGAGGCGACGCCGCGCGCAGACGTACATGAGGGTCCGGTACCGCTGCACGAGCAGGTCGAAGGCGCGCGCGTCGCCGAGCGAGGCGAGGCCAGCGAGGAACTCATCGCTGTCGTCGGCGTCCGCCACACTCCGGAACTGTGCGAGGGCCTGCGAGCGACCGCGGGTCTTCGGTCGGGATGCGGCGGATGTCTGCCGTGGAGCGTCAAGGGCAAGCATGGACACGGACCTCACCTCCGGCTGCCCGACGTGAGATCAGACGCGCCACTCTTGGAGGGCTCCCCACTCCTTCGAGTGGCCCGCGGAACCCGGGCGCATCGCCGCGCCTGCCATCCATTCGGAGCGAATGAGAGATGGGATTGCGAGCCTTCGAGTGCTGATGCGTGACCGTGACCTCCGGTTGCGCTGGCCCAACTCAGATCGTCGTTTGGCTTGCTCCTCGGGATTAGTTAGTTAGACTAGCTATATGTCCGATACAAGCGTCGACCACGAAGTCGAGAACCGACAGGCAACCCCCGCCGACGGCTTCTGGGACGCCTACCAGCGCAGCACGATGCCACGAGAGGCCATCGCCATCTGCGGCGTGGTGGTCATCATCAGCACCGGAATCGCCACGGCGATCTCCACCTTCTTCTAGGCGCGACGGGACTCGCCGCAGCGACTGGCCACAGGCAGGACCTGGGCAACCGGCCGCCCCTCAGCGATGAGCCACAGACCGATCTTGAGCAACCGGCCGAGCGGCGAGAGCCGAACCCCGAGCCGAGCGCTAGACCGCCGTCGCGAACACGACGACGTTCTTGTCGTAGTGCCCCACGTCGCGATCGAAGTAGCCGCCGCACGTGATGAGCCGCAGCTCGTCGCCAGGCACCGCGCCGAAGACGCGCGCCGTCGGAAACTCGGCCTTCTCCACCGTGACGACCTCGGTGACCTGATAGCTGGTGATGCCACCTTCGACGTCGCTCACGTCCACCACGTCGCCAGCGGCGAGCTCGTCGAGCCGGAAGAACGCGGCGGGGCCGGCGAGACCGTCGACGTGGGCCGCGATGACCGTCGGCCCCCGACCGCCAGGCTTGCCGCCACCCGTGAACCAGCCGATCTCGTCGAAGTCCACGGGCACCTCCATCTTGCCGTCGGCGGCGATGCCGAGGTCGATGAGCGTGTCCTCGACGCCGATCGCCGGAATCGACACCGCCGTAGGGGCGACGCCTTCCTGGAGCACTTCGACACCACCCGCCGGGGGTGCCGCCGGGGACTCGACCTGCGCCGGCGGGGTCGCCTCCGGAGCGGATTCGGGAGCGGACTCCGGAGCGGACTCGACCGCAGTCGTCGAAGACTGGACGCCCTCGGGAGGCGAGGCGTCCCCGCTCGGGGCGGCCGCGCATCCGCTCACGAGGAGCGCGGCCGCAACGACGAGCACCGGGACGCGCAACGCGCGCCCCGGCGCCCGAGAAGAGTTCCTGGTCACTGACCCGCTGCGCGAGCCTTGCGCGCAACCGCGAGCCCGGCGACGCCGGCAACGGCGAGGCCACCGAGACCGAGGAAGCTGAGCGTCATCGCGTCGAGGCCACCAGCGGCTGCGGCTCCGCCGGCACCCGTGTCGACGCCGCCGACCGGAACCTGCACGAGCTGGCCGCGGACGACGCCGGCCTTGAAGTCAGCCGTGTGCGAGTCGCCCGTGAAGCCGGCCGGGTTCGCCTCGATCTGCTTGAGCGTGAAGCCCTCACCCGTGTCCGTGCCGGCGTCCGAGTTGAGGCCCGTCGTGAACGGGCCCTCGAGGCATCCGCTGCTCGTGCGCGTGCCATCACCGTTGTCGGTGGGGTTCGGGAAGGCGATGCGCGGCGGACCAGCCTGGCCCTCGGCAGCCTCGTGGATGTGCGTCGCGGTCTTCGCGGGGCTCTCGTACTCGCCGGTCACTCCCGTGAGGGTGATGTCGTAGCAGATGATGTTCAGGTCCGAGTTGATGCGGAAGTCGAACTGGCCCATCGCCCCCGGCTCACCCGGGGTCACAACACCGTCGTTGTTGATGACCGCATCCGGAGTCGCCATGACCGTGTAGGCACTCGTGAACGAGTCCGGCTCGGCGACCTCCGTCTCAGCGGTGGCGGGAGCGGCGGCGACAAGGGCGATGGCGGCGGCAGCTGTGGCGCCGAGGGCGAGCGACTTCGCGAACGTGTGCTTGGGCATGAGGGGTGCCTTCCTGCTTCGCAGCTCCCCGATGGAGCCGTCGTACAGGGGCATACGGCGGCGACCCGTCGCGCGTTCATCGGACTTCGAACTTTTTCTGACGAAGATTTCGGGAAGCCCCCTGAACGCTGGACCCGATCCGGCGGTACTCCCCTGTACCAACCCGAGTTGGGGTATACCAACCCGAGTTGAGTCACCGGAGGGAGCAGCCGTGAGCACTGCCGTTATCGTTGACCGCGCACGGTGGTCGACGACGAGAGGACACGCCCGTATGGCGGATGCGCCCCACTCGTTCGACCTGCACTCGGCGTTCCGCGACCACGGCAGCGTGCTCCTCGGCTTCACCGTCAACGCCCTCCGCGACCGGCCGCTCGCCGAGGACTGCGTGCAGGAGACCTTCCTCCGAGCCTGGCGCGCCCGAGACAGCTTCGACCCCACCAAGGGCGGCGAGCGAACCTGGCTCTTCGCGATCGCCCGCAACGTCATCTCCGACACGCTGCGAGCCCGCGACCGGCTCCCCCGCATCGCAGCCCCCGACGCATCCACCGCCCCCGCGGACCTCCCCGCCGAGATCCCGGACCCGCTGACCGGGCTCGGCCTCACGGAAGCGCTCGCCCGCCTGCCGGATGAGCAGCGGGAAGCGATCGTCGCCATCCACCTGACCGGGTACAGCTACGCTGAGTTCTCCGCCCGCTGCGGGGTGCCCGTCGCCACTCTCCGCACCCGCGTCTTCTACGGCCTCCGCGCCGTCCGCGGCCACCTCGACGAACCTGGAGGAGCTCGTGACTGACCACAACGCAGACCGCCGCGGCGAGCTCATCGCCGCCGCCCTCGTCGGCGAACTCAGCGCAGTCGAGGCCGCCGAGTTCGAGCGGATGCGCGCTTCCGACCCCACCATCGACGCCGAGCTGGCCGAGCTGCACGCCCTGACGGGACAGCTCTCCGACCACCCCAAGTGGCTGGATGCGACGCCCAGCGATGAGCTTCGTGACGCCGTGCTGGCATTCGGGGCCGTCGACGGCGGTGCCGATGGTCCTCAATCGGGTGACCGTGGCAGTGGCAGTGACCGTGGCAGTGGCAGTGGCAGTGACCGTGACGCAGAAGCGCAGGCCGCGCCGGTCACGCCACTGCGTCGCCGGCGCTTCGGCGGCGCCCTGCTCGCCGGAGTCGCCGCCGTCGGCCTCCTGGTCGGCGTCGTCGGCGGCTTCTTCCTCCCCCGCCCCGAGACGCCGCCGCCCGTCGGCGACCCAGGAACGCTCGGCGCCGTCGAACCCGTCGACTTCCAAGGCGAACCCGCCGGCGTCGAGATCGACGGCAGCGTCGTCGCGCACACCTGGGGCACCGAGACCCTCCTCACCGTCACCGGCCTGCCGAGCGGCGAGTTCTACTCGGTGGTCGTCGTGGATGCGACCGGAGACGACGTCGGATCAGGGACCTTCCTCGGCTCCGAGGTCGAGATCAACTGCGCCGTCAACGCTGCAGCGCTGCGCGAAGAGGTCACGAGCGTCGAGATCCGCGGGGAAAGCGGCGACGTCGTCGCCGCTGCCGCACTGCCGCGAGTCGAGGGGTAGCTTCCGGGGCTGGCACTGCCGGGGCGAGCGCTTTCGGGGGCGAGCGCTGCCGGAGGACGCGCTATCGGAGCTGGCACTTTTTGGGGTGGGTACTGCCGGGGCAGGCACCTTCGGGGCAGGCACTGCCAGGGCAGACACCTTCAGGGCAGACACCTTCAGGGCAGACACTTTCGGGGGCGGGCACTGCCAGGGCAGACACCTTCGAGGGCAGGCGCTTTCGGGACGGGCATGTCCGGGACCGGAGGGGTCCGGCGCGAGTCGGGAGGAATCCGGGCCGGCTGTCTATCGCCAGACGTGCCTGGGATGAAGCTCGGGCCCACTGTCGGTGGCACGTGGTCTGCTGAGCCGAGAGGCGGGCCCGCGTGGCAGCCCGGGCGCTCCCTCCGGCGACGTGAGATGGAGCGCGTGCCGGTGACACCGGGGCGTACCTGGTTAGAACCTCCACTTGTGCATTCGAAACTAAGGACTAATTTCTTGGGAAAAGTCCTGTTCAAATGTTGATCGAACCGGGCCAATTTGCTACACTCGAATCAATCTTGGGGGAGGTTATCGTGGCATCGCAGGCGGAGCAGGAATCGGGTCGACAGTCGTCGGCGATGTCAGGACAGTCGTCGACACGGTCGTCAATGGAGACGCCTGTCGTGGATGCGCTTCTCGAGGCGAGGTGCCCGCTGACGGGTCTCCCGGACGCGGAGATCGTGGTTGTGCTCCGCGAGCTCGCGGCTCGCCGACGCGTGCTGGATGCCGCACTCGTTGAGGTAGCTGGCGAACTCTTGCGCCGCGAAGACGAGTCTCCGAGATCGGAGACGGTCGCTCGGAAGTCCGGTTTCCGGAACCTCCCGGCGATGGTCGAGCAGGTGCTCGCGGTAAAGCCTTTCGAGGCGAAGACCCTCGTCCAGCTCGCAGAGGCGACGCGGGAGCGGATGAGCGCCACAGGCGAGCCGATCCCACCGAGATATGCGGAAGTGTCAAAGGCGGTGGGCTCCGGGGTCCTGTCGGTGGCGCAGGCAGCCGCGATCACGAAGGGCCTCGACCGCACCGGCAACCGCGTGGACGTCGACGAGCTCGCCCGCGCCGAGGGTGAGCTCGTGGCGTCCGCGTGCGGCCTGAATCCAGAAGATGAACAGCCGGCGGTGCCGAAGGTCCTCGAGGTGCAGGCCGCGACCTGGGTTTCCTACCTCGATCCCGACGGCGACGAGCCGCGCGCCGACAAGATCGCCGAGCAGCGCGGCCTGTGGTTTACGCGGCGTACGGACGGTGCCGTCACCGGCAAGTTCGTCGCGACGCCCGCGCAAGGCGAGCAGCTGATCTCAGTCTTCGACGCCCTCCTCTCCCCGCGCCGAACCGTGGAGTTCCCGGCCGCGTCCGAGTGCGGGGAGCCACTCGCGCCAGCACTCGGTGCCGACGAGCTCCCATTGTCCGACGAACCTGATGACAGTCGAGACAGTGGTGACGCCGAGGTTCCGCTGATGGACCCGCGCTCGATCGAGCAGCAGCGCATCGACGCGCTCACGATGATCGTCCGCGCCTACGCCGAGTCACCCGACGCACCCCGCACCGGCGGCGAGGCACCCACGGTCATCATCGTCACCACCACCGCCGGACAAGACGGCACAGCCACCCGACCCGAAGACCTGCCCCACCTCGAGCGCACCGGCGAACCAGTCCCACCCAGCGTCGCCGCGCAGATCATGTGCGACGGACTCATCCGCATCGCGAGCACCGACACCAACGGCGAGATCCTCGACCTCGGCCGCAAACAACGCCTCTTCACCACAGCCCAACGCCGGGCGATCGCAACCCGCGACCGACACTGCCGCGCACCCGGATGCAGCGCACCCGTCCGCTGGTGCGAAGTGCACCACGCGATCCCCTGGAGTCAGGGCGGACCAACCGACACGAAAGACGGCATCCTGCTGTGCTCCTTCCACCACCACGAAGTCCACCGCGAGAGACTCACCCTCACTCGCAGCAGCAGTGGACGCTGGCACGTCGTGCCCGCCATCGGACACCACATGCCACGCAGAACAGTCAGACGCCGCGGATACGCACCCAGCAACACCCAGGCCGCCCGCCCACAGGTCAACCGAAGACCTTGAAGCTCTTCAACCTTGAAGACCTGCGCCCCTGCAAGCACACAACCCCGCGGTGCCGCAGACCGCGGCCCAACGGGTCAACGAACCCACAAACTCACAAACCCTTCACGGGCTCACGGCCGACCTACCTCCGCACCCCTGGCCGCGGCAAGCACGACCTTGATCGTGGCCGCGTCATCGGGAACCGTCGGGTCAAGACCTGCCACCGAGGCGAACTTCGCCAGCCGGTTCATGATCGTATTCCGGTGGCAGAACAGCACACCCGCGGCCTTCGACGCCGAACCGGAGGCCATGTACACCTCGACGGCTTCCACCAGAAGATCCCGTTCCGATGAAGGCAGGAGCGCGAAATCGCGGAGCGCATCCGCAGCCAGGCTCGACGCCACCGGTCCAAGCCTCCGCACGACAAGACTCGGCCAGTGCTGCGCGAGCACGGCAGCCCGCCCCGGAACAGCGAACTCAGCCAGCTCGGACGCCAACTGCCACATCTCGCTCAGCGACGACAGCGTCGCCGCCGACTGGGAAACACCAACCTGCAGATCCGCGAGCGCCAGCTGCACCGACACACCCGACGAACCTGACCGACCCGACGAAGACGAAGACGAAGACGACGAACCCGACGGACCCGACGAACCGGCCACACCAGACACACCCGACGTCCCTGCGATCACCGCGAACTCGACACCATCCAGGCGCAGGCACACCGCCGTAGGGAAGACGTCCTGCACATCCGCGGCGAACCCTGCCGCCGCATCCTGATGCGCGACGGCGACCCAGTACGGTCCAGTGAGCGGAATCTCGAGCGCCTCCGCCGCCTGCACGTGCAGCTGCGAGTCATCGACCCCACCCCGCAGCAGACGACGCAGCAGGAACGCCTGCTCCTGCTCGAGCTCCGCCTTCACCTGCCCAAGCTCGAGCATGTACCCCGACTGCACGCTCGTCGTGTGCGCCTCCACAACCTCCCAGATCGCGACCACGTCGTCGGACAGGCGGTCCGCCTCCCCAGGCAGACGGTCGTTGAGCGCCTGCCAAATGAACCGGAAATCCATGCGCACCGCCCGCAGCAACGACTCGAGCGGCACCCCCTGCCGGACCCGCTTCCGGCCGATGGCCCGCGAGTGCGCCCGCAGCTCATCCTCGAGCCGCTCCCCGCCCAGCTGGCGGAACATGAGGCCCAGCGTCGTGAATGCCGTGCTGTGCACGTCGCGCTCCGCGATGACCGACTCCACGTATCCGGTCAGCGTGCGCACCTGACTCACGTAGAGCGTCGTGATCTCATCGAGGTCGGCGAGGCACGACCGGATACCGCGCCGCAACGCTGGCGAAACAGTCACGTCATCCATTCGCCAAAACTCCGCTCAGATTGTGCATTTGCCCATCCTAGCCGCGCAATCGAGTGGGCCTGGCGATTGCCCAACCCCGCCGATCCGGGGTTGCATAGGAACACCGACGTCACCGCAGACGTGCACGTTCACATGCAGGCCTTTCCCCAACATCGGAGCCACCATGTCCCACAACACCCAGACCCCCGCCTCGGGCGCAGCCTCGGGCCCACCCTCGGGCGCACCCGCCAGCGCGCCGAAGGTCAGCCTCAAAGACGCGCGGCGCATCGCCTTCGCCGCCTTCGTCGGCACCGCACTCGAGTGGTACGACTACTTCCTCTTCGGCACCGCCGCGGCCCTCGTCTTCAACCGCCTCTTCTTCACCGACCTCGACCCGGCCGGCGCCACCCTCGCCGCCTTCGCGACCTTCGGCGTCGGCTTCGCGGCCCGCCCGATCGGCGCCGTCGTCTTCGGCTGGATCGGCGACCGCTACGGCCGCCGCCCCGCCCTCCTCACCACCATCGTCATGATCGGATGCGCGACAGGACTCATCGGCGTCCTCCCCGACTACCTGGCAGTCGGCATCGCAGCCCCCATCATGCTCGCCGTCCTCCGCCTCGTGCAGGGCTTCGCCGTCGGCGGCGAATGGGGCGGCGCGACCACCATCGCCATCGAGCACTCCCCCGAGAAGATGCGCGGACGGTTCGCCGCCCTCGTGCAGATCGGCTCCCCCGTCGGCACCCTCGTCTCCTCCGGCGCCTTCGCCCTCGTGCTCATGATGCCGCCCGAGACCTTCGACGCGTGGGGTTGGCGCCTCCCCTTCCTCCTCGCGTTCCCGCTCCTCGGCATCGCCCTCTACATCCGCCTGAAGGTGGAGGAGTCCCCCGTCTTCAAGGAGCTCGCCGCGGCCGGCGAACAGGTCAAGGTCCCCGTCCTCGAGCTCTTCCGCAAGTCCGGGCTGCGCCTCCTCGTCGCCGTCGCAGCAGCCATGCTCGGCGTCGGAGGGTTCTACATGATGACCACCTTCGTCGTCTCCTACGGCACCAACGTGCTCGAAGTCGACCGGCAGGTGATGGTCAACGCGACCCTCATCGCCGCCGTCCTCCAGATCGGCGTCACCATCTTCGCCGGCCGCCTCGCCGAACGCTTCGGCCCAGGCCGCATGACCGTCGTCGGCGGGCTCACCACCGGCATCGCCGCCTTCCCGCTCTTCTGGCTCATCGACACCGAGAGCCCCATCGCCATCACGGCAGCCGTGAGCATCGGCATCGCCCTCATCACGCTGTCGTACGCCGTCACCGGGGCCCTCCTCGCGGAGCTCTTCCCACCCCGACTCCGCTACAGCGGCGTCTCCCTCGGCTACAACCTCGCCGGCGCCATCAGCGGATTCCTGCCCCTCATCGCGACCGCACTCATCACCGTCGGCGACGGCTCATCCTGGCCCGCCGTGCTCGTCCTCATCGGCATCTGCCTCGTCACCGTCATCGGCGGCGCCTTCGGCGAGCGGATGCGCCTCCGCGACGACATCGTCGAGATCGACCACAACGCGTAACCGACACCGCCAGCTCACGGACCGCGTGCGCCCCACCGCGAGCGCCCCACACAACGACAAGCGCCCCCGCCCGACCGCGAGCGCCCCCAAACGAAAGCAGGACCAGAGCATGACCACACCGACCAGCAGCGACATCGACTCCAGCGCCACCCCCACCACGACCACGACCCACGCCACCGCGACGGCCAGCCCCCTCAGCGACGAGCAGCGCCAGCGCATCCTCGACGCCGTCGACGCCGCCTTCGACCAGCAGGTCGCCTTCACGCAGGAGCTCGTCCGGCACCCGTCGCTTCGAGCCAACGAGTCGTCGGCGCAGGACCTCCTCTACGGCGCCATGGCCGGCCGCGGCCTCACCATGGACCGCTGGGAGCTCGACCCCGGAGAGCTCGCCGCCCACCCGGGAGCCGGAGCAGTCGAGATCTCCTACGAGGGCCTCGAGAACGTCGTCGGCACCTTCACCCCACCCCAGGAACGCGGAAGCTCGCTCATCCTGAACGGACACATCGACGTCGTCCCTGAAGGCCCCGAGAGCCAGTGGGCGCGGTCCCCATGGGACGCGACCGTGCGAGACGGCTGGCTGTACGGCCGCGGCAGCGGCGACATGAAGGCAGGCCTCGTCGCCAACCTGTACGCCTTCGACGCCGTCCGGGCGGCGGGCCTCGCGCCGACGGGTCGCATCCACTTCGAGTCCGTCGTCGAGGAGGAATGCACCGGCAACGGCTCCCTCTCCGCGCACCTGCGCGGCTACACGGCCGACGCCGTCCTCATCCCAGAGCCCGAGGAGGACATGCTCGTGCGCGCCAACACGGGCGTCATCTGGCTGCGCCTCCGCGTCGACGGCAAGCCCACCCACCCCCGTGAGATGCAGACCGGTTTCAATGCCATCGACGCCGCCTACTACGTCATCGGCGAGCTCCGGAAGCTCGAGGCAGACTGGAACGCCAAGCAAGGCGAGCACCGCTACTTCGAGGACCTCGACCACCCCATCAACTTCAACGTCGGCAAGATCCAGGGCGGCGACTGGGGCTCCAGCGTGCCGGCCTGGTGCGAGGTCGACGTGCGCGTCGCCCTCTACCCCGGCATCACCGCAGACGCGGCCTGGGCCGAGATCACCGACGCGCTCGACGGCGTCACCGCAGACGGCAACGGCAACCCCATCGTCACGACCGCGACGAAGACCGGCTTCTACGCCGAGGGGTACGTCCTCGAGGAGGGCGGCGCCGCAGAGCGAGCGCTCGAACGCAGCCACAGCGCAGCGTTCGGGGGTGCCGAGCTCGAATCGTTCGTCACCCCCGGCTACCTCGACGGGCGAGTCTTCGTGCAGTACGCCGACACCCCCGCGCTCGTCTACGGCCCCATCTCCGAAGCCATCCACGGCTACGACGAGCGGGTGAACCTCGAATCGGTGCGCCGCATCACGAAGTCGATCGCGCTCTTCATCGCCGAATGGTGCGGGGTGGAGTAGCCAGCAGCAAGTAGCCAGCAGCAAGCACGCGCCGCGCGCGACCTCGACCTCGGCACCCGCCGAGCAGTCGAGGCCGCGCGCGGTTTGTCACACCCCGAGGCGACGCGTCAGCTGAGCCTCGGCCCCTCGGCGATCGCGAACCCACCCTCGCCGTCCGACTCGACGTAGAGCAGCTCGTGAGAGGCGACGTGCCCCGCGAGCATCGGAACACCAGTCGCCGCGCACTCCTCGAGCAGAGCGCGCCTCGTGGACTCCGCGACCTCCCTCATGGAGCAGAAGCTCGACGACAGACCGGGCTCGGCAACCTGCAGGACGTGGTGCAGCGCATCCCCGGAGATGATCGCGACCGTCGAACCCGACGCCGGGTCGAGCACCCGAACCACCATGTGCCCCGGAGTATCGCCGGGCGCGTGCTCCAGCACGACGGACGGCGACGCCCGATACGGAAGCTCGACCACGTCCGCTTGCCCCGCCAGGAAGACCGGCTCGATCGAGTCGGCCCAGAAGTCACCGTTGCGCTCGAACATGCCCCTGGCGCTCGGCCCCGTGATGAAGGCGCGATCGAGCTCGTTGAACAGGTAGCGCGCGTTGGGGAACGTCGGCGACCACCCGCCCGCCGCATCCGCCGCCGTGTTCCATCCGACGTGGTCGCAATGCAGGTGCGTGTTGACGACGACGTCGACCTCGGCAGGGTCGACGATCGTGGCGAGCTCCTCGAGCCACGTCGTGGCGAGCCCGTTCCACATGTCCCGGATGCGCGGCTTGCCGTTCCCGACCCCCGTGTCGACCACCGCGACGAAGCCGCGTGAGCGCACGACGTAGCTGCTCGACGCCATCACGAGGCGGTCGGTGCTCGCTTCGTAGTCGTCCGGCCCGAGGGCGGCGATCTGCGGACGGAGCGGGTCGGTATCGACGAACATCTCCTCGACGGGGAGCATCGCCGAACGGGACTCCTCGATGCGGTAGATCTGCGTGTCGCCTGCTGTCAGCAGCGGTCGCATGGTGCCCTCCTCGACGTGTTCGAGTCCCCGAGCGCCACTTCTGGCGCAAGTGAGACCCCGGGCCAGATGGCCTGCATCCACCCTGAGTGCACCATGTTGCCTGGAGGTTTCATTGCATGCAATGAGTGTTACCAGCGCGTAAAAAGCCGCCTATCTGGTCAAGATTGCATGCAGTTTGCGGCTAGCGTCCATCTCACCGGCTCAGAACATAGCCGAACCACCACCGCTTCACCGCCTCACCGCACCCTGCTTCTCACCGCACCCCAGCTCCTCCTCCCAGCTCCGCTCACCTCGTCGCTCCCGGAAAGGACGCGCATGCGTTCCCACAGACTTCGCGTCGGCACCGCCGTCGCCATGCTCGGCATCACCACCCTCGCCGTCACCGCCTGCTCCACCGGATCATCCTCGGCCTCGGAAGACGCCACCTTCGCGGTCAACATCGCCGCGCTCGAGGGCGCCCCCACCTTCGACCCCGCCGCCAACATGCGCGGCTCCGCCTTCAACTACGCTGCCGCCGCCTACGAGAACCTCGTCACGAGCGACGCCGAAGGCGCCCTCCAGCCGGGCGTCGCCACGGCCTGGGAGTACTCGAGCCCCACCGAGCTCACCATGGACTTCCGCCTCGACAGCGTCTTCGAAGACGGCTCCCCGATGACCGTCGAGCTCATCAAGGCCAACCTCGAGCGCTACCAGGAGACTCCGGGCACCTACCAGGCGCGCCTCAACTCGATCGACGCGATCGAGGTCGTCGACGAGGACACCCTGAAGTTCAGCCTCAACACCCCGGACCAGTCGCTGCCGGAGGCCTTCTCCCTCACCGTCGGCATGATGGTCAGCCAGGCCGCCCTCGACGACCCGACGCTGCTGCTCACCGACACCTACGGCTCCGGGCCGTGGATCCTCGACTCCTACACGGAGGACAGCGAGTACAGCTACATCCGCAACCCCGAGTACGTGGGCCCCATGGACGTGCAGGTCGACGAGCTCAACATGTTCGTCATCACCGACCTGACCGCCCAGCTCAATGCGCTCCTCGCCGGCGACGTCGACATCATCTCCGCCCAGTGGAGCCAACGCGACCAGGCGGAATCCCAGGGCTTCGCAGCCGCCTCCAACGAGTCCAACGTCGGCGGCCTCATGCTCTTCGACCGCGGCGGCGACGTCATCCCCGAGCTCGGCGACGTGCGCGTCCGACAGGCCATCAACTACGCCCTCGACCGCGACGCCATCGGCACCGCCCTCTGGAGCGACTACCAGCGAGGCACCTCCTCCGTCTTCGGCAAGTTCACCTCCGCCTACGACGATTCGCTCGACGACTACTACGAGTACAACCCCGAGAAGGCGAAGCAGCTCCTCGCCGAGGCCGGCTACGCCGACGGGTTCGAGCTCCCCATCCTCAGCCGCACCATGTTCGGCGAGAACAAGCGCCTCGAGGCGACCATCCCCTACCTCGAAGCCGTCGGCATCACCGCCACCCTCTCCGACCGCACGAACGACTACTTCGACGCCATCACCAACAAGGAGTTCGGCGCTTCCCAGGGACAGCAGAACGGCGGCATCGACTCCTACGTCAACAGCATGAACATGCTCGCCCCCAACGCGCAGCTCAACCCGTTCGGCACCGACGACCCCGAGCTGACGGCCCTCATCGCCGACGCCTCCAGCGAGCTCGACGCCGACGCGGCAGCCACGAAGTGGCAGGCGGTCAACAAGTGGGTCGTCGAGAACGCCTGGTTCGCGCCGGTCGCCTTCTACCACACGCACACGGTGTGGGATGCGGAGAAGCTCGGCGGCGTCGAGCTCGCCGCCGGCCAGGTCTTCCCGCTCCCCTTCAGCTGGACCCCCGCCGAATAGGCACCCGGGCTCCCGCAGCAGCCGCAGCACCGCGATACCCAGCACCCAGCACGCATCACCGGATGCGCGGGGAGGCGCCCCTCCCCGCGCATCCGCCCAGCACCATCACCAACCTGAAAGGAGCACACGTGGCCCTCTACATCCTCCGGCGAGTCGGCATCACCGTGCTCATGGTCTTCCTCGTCGTCTCGGCCGCCTTCTTCCTCGTGGCCCTCATGCCGAACGACGTGACCCAGACCATCCTGGGCCCCGACGCCACCCCGGAGGCCCGCGCCCAGCTGCGTGACGAGATGGGCTTCAACGACCCGATCCTCGTGCGCTACCTCGCCTTCCTCGGTGGCCTCCTGACCGGCGACCTCGGCGTCTCCTACCTCAGCCAGCAGTCGGTGACGATGCAGGTGCTCGAGCGGCTCCCCGTCACCCTCACCCTCTCGATGGGCGGCATCCTCCTCACGACCGTGCTCGGCATCGTGCTCGGCATCCTCGCCGCGAGCCGCGGCGGCTGGCTCGACACCATCATCCGCGGAGCCGCCGGCGTCATGCAGGCCATCCCGAGCTTCTGGCTCGCCGTGCTGCTGGTGCTCGTGTTCGCCGTGAACCTCAAGATGTTCCCCGCGTCCGGCTGGGAGCCCTTCACGGAGGACCCCGCCGAGTTCCTCCGCCGCATCACGCTGCCCCTCATCTCCATCGGCATCGCGGGCACCGCGGCGGTCGCCCGCCAGGCGAGGGTCGCGATGCTCGACGTGCAGGGCCGAGACTTCATGCAGACCCTGCGAGCGACGGGGCTCCCCGAGTGGCGCATCGTGTGGCTGCACGGGCTCCGCAACGCCGCCATCCCCGTCCTCACCGTCATCGGCCTCCAGTTCGTGGCCCTCTTCGGCAGCGCTGTGCTCATCGAGCAGGTCTTCGCGCTCCCCGGCGTCGGCAAGCTCGTCGTCGACTCCGTCAACCTCGGCGACATGCCCATCGTGCTCGGTGTCGTCGTCGCCCTCAGCGTCGTGATCCTCGTCATGAACCTCGTCATCGACATCCTCTACGGCATCATCAACCCGAAGGCGAGGCTCGCATGACCCGCGTCCGACGCACCGACACCGCCCTCTCCAGACTGCTCAGCAAGCCGGGAGCCGTCGTCGCCCTCGCCTTCCTCGTCCTCCTCAGCCTGTCGGTGATCTTCGCCGACCTCGTCGCCCCGCTCGACCCGCTCGCCCAGGACCTCGCCCTCGCGCGTCAGCTGCCGAGCGCCGAGCACCTCCTCGGCACCGACGACCTCGGGCGCGACGTCTTCTCCCGCCTCATCCACGGCGGCGCAGCGACCCTCGGCGGAGCCGTCCTCGCGGCGGTCGTCGCGATGAGCATCGGCATCCCGCTCGGCATGATCGGCGGCTACTTCCGCGGCTTCACCGACACCCTCGTCTCCCGCTTCGCGGACTTCTTCCAGGCCCTGCCCACGATCGTCATCCTCATGGCCGTGATCGGCGCCTTCGGCAACAACACGACCGTCGCGATGGTGACCCTCGGCATCGCGATGAGCGACGGCTTCGTCCGCCTCGCCAGGGCCACGACGCTGCAGGTGCGGCGAGAGCTGTACGTGGATGCCGCGAACGTCGCCGGCATCGCACCCGGCCTCATCCTGTTCCGCCACGTGCTCCCCAACATCCGCGGACCGCTGCTCGTGCAGCTCTCCATCACGATGGGCGCCGCCCTCCTCATCCAGGCTGGCCTCGGCTTCCTCGGGCTCGGGACCCCACCCCCGGCGCCCAGCTGGGGCGGCATGATCAGCGAGGCCAGCGAGCTCATCTACCTGCACCCGTGGCTGCTCGTGCCGAGCGGCGTCATCATGATCCTCTCCATCCTCTCCTTCAACGTCGTCGGCGATGCGCTCGCCGGCAACCGCCCCGGGACCACCCTCGCCCGCTCCTTCTTCCGCAAGAAGCCAGCAGCCCAGGTCGCCACCAAGCCCGTTGCCGTCGACGACCCGCAGCCGGAAGTTGACGACGCCATCGTCTCCGTGCGCGACCTCAGCGTCTCGTTCACCGACAGCACCGGCGAGTTCGCGGTCGTGCAGGGCGTCTCCTTCGACGTGCGCCGCGGCGAGGCCCTCGGCATGGTCGGCGAATCGGGATGCGGCAAGTCGGTGACCGCGAAGAGCCTGCTCGGCCTCGTCGCCCCAGGCGGCCGCGTCTCGAAGGGCGAGATCGTCATCGACGGCACCAACATCGTCGGGCAGAGCAACAAGCAGCTGCGCGCCGTGCGCGGCTCGAAGATCGCCCTCGTCTCGCAGGAGCCCATGACGGCCCTCGACCCGACGTTCACGATCGGAGCCCAGCTGCGCGAGGCCATCGCCCACCACACGGGCCGCAAGGCAGGCGAAGTGCAGGAGCGGGCGCTCGAGCTGCTCCGTCTCGTCGGCATGCCCGACCCGCAGCAGGCCGCCGCCAGCTACACGTTCCAGGTCTCCGGCGGCATGGCGCAGCGCGCCGCCATCGCCATGGCGCTGACGGGCGAACCCGAGGTGCTCGTCGCCGACGAGCCCACGACCGCCCTCGATGTGACCGTGCAGGCCGAGATCCTCGACCTGCTGCGGCGCCTCCGCGAAGAGCTCGGCCTCGCGGTCATCATCGTCACGCACGACCTCGGAGTCGTCGCGGACACATGCGACCGCGCCGTCGTCATGTACGCCGGCCAGGTCATCGAGGAGGCCGACGTCGACACGCTCCTCACGGCCCCATCGCATCCCTACACCAGGGCCCTGCTCGCGGCGATGCCCGCCAACGCCGTCGCCGGAGTGCCAATGGATGCCATCAGCGGCGCCGTGCCAGCACCTCGCGACTGGCCGACCGGGTGCCGCTTCGCCGACCGCTGCACCTTCGCGACCGAGCGCTGCCGAACCTCCCCCGTCGCCCTCACCCTGCAGCGCCGCGGAAACGCAAACGCAAACGCAAACGCAAGCGGAAGCGCAGATCAGCGCCCAGCCGTCGGCCAGCAGCGCTCCGGCATGGCCCGCTGCGTGCGGGTCGAGGAGGTCGCGAAGGCGGCCCGCACCGGCTCGGCCACCAAGAACTCCAGCGTGAAAGAGAGGAGCATCGCATGAGCGAAGAGCTGCTGAGCGTCGACCACCTCCAGATGCGGTTCAAGAACCCCCACAACCGCGCGCAGACCGTGCACGCCGTCGACGACGTGAGCTTCGCCGTCGCCCCCGGCGAGATCCTCGGCGTCGTCGGGGAGTCCGGCTCGGGCAAGTCGACCATCGGGCGCTGCATCCTGGGCCTCGAGAAGCCGAGCGACGGCAGCATCCGCTTCGGCGGTCGCGACCTCACGAAGCACTCGCTGCTCCGCAACCGTCGCGACATCGCCAAGCAGCTGCAGGTCGTCTTCCAGGACCCGTACAGCTCGCTCAACCCCTTCCGCACGATCGGACAGACCCTCGCGGAGCCGCTCCAGGCGGCCCTTCGCCTCTCCGACAAGCAGGCGGATGCGCGGGCTCGCGACATGCTCGAGACGGTCGGCCTCCCCCGAGCCGCGGCAGACCGCTTCCCCGGCCAGTTCTCCGGCGGTCAGCGGCAGCGCATCGGCATCGCGAGGGCCCTCATCATGCAGCCGCAGCTCGTCGTGCTCGACGAGGCGGTGAGCGCCCTCGACCTGTCGACGCAGGCGCAGATCCTCAACCTCCTCGCGCAGCTCGCGAAGGAACGCGGCCTCGCCTACATCTTCATCGCCCACGACCTCGACGTCGTCCGCTACATCTCGCACCGCACGCTTGTGCTCTACCGCGGACGCATCATGGAGCAGGGCCCGGCCGGTGACGTCCACAGCGCACCCCTGCACCCGTACACGGCGGCGCTCAACGCGGCAGCCCCCGTGACCGACCCGGTCGAGCAGCGGCGGCGGCGCACCGCGAGAGCGGCGGCGGCAACTGCGGCAACTGCGGCTGCAGCCGCGTCAGCCACCCCGCCCTCCCCTGCTTCCCCAGCCACCCCAGCCACCGGACAGCTCGGCTGCCCGTTCGCGGCCCGCTGCGCCTTCGCGCAGGAGGTGTGCCGCACGAAGCGACCGGCCGACACCCCCGTCGGCGAGCGAACCGTGGCATGCCACATGTACGACGCGACGAGCGGCCACACGCGCCTCGGCGCCGGCATGCCAGCGGCCGAGCTCATCGCGAGCTGAGCGCCCCACCCCACCAGCTTCCACAATCCAGCCGCGGTGCCCCCGCACCGCGGCCACCCGAACACGAAGGAGCACGTCAATGCCAGACGTCACCGGATACCGCGCGAAGATCGGCGTCATCGTCCCATCGACCAACACGGTCGTCGAGCACGATGTCAACAGGCTCGCGCCCCACGGCATCACGTTCCACTGCGGTCGCATGTACGTCGAGCAGCAGGCCATGGGCGACCACACGACCTTCATGGAGCTGCAGACGCAGATCCGAGGCTCCATGTCGGTGGCGCTGCGCGACGTCATGACGGCCCAGCCCGACCTCATGATGATGGGGATGTCGGCGCCCACCTTCAGCGGCGGCGTCGCCGGCAACGAGGCCTTCCAGACCGAGGTGAGCGAGCAGATCGGCGGCATGCCCGTCACCACCGGCGCATCCGCCTGCCGTGCCGCCCTCGAGACCCTCGGCGTGACGAAGATCTCCGTCTTCTCGCCATACCAGCCGGTCGCCGACAAGTGGGTCGACCAGTACTTCACCGAGGCCGGCTTCGACGTCGTCAAGGTCACCGGCCTCCGCTGCCCCACCGCGACGTCGATCGCGAGCGTCACGCCACGCGACCTCGTCACGGTGCTCGAGGAGATCGACACCCCCGAGACCGAGGCGATCGTGCAGGTCGGCACGAACCTGTCGTTCATCCGCATGGCCGACGAAGCCGAGACCTGGCTCGGGAAGCCCGTCGTCGCCATCAACACCGCCACCGTCTGGCACACCCTCAGGCAGGCCGGCTTCACCGACACCGTCGGTGGCTACGGCACCATCATCCGCGAATTCTGACCGCCACAGCGCACACAAAGGACCACACCATGACTGCTTCCCCCCAGTTCGATGTCATCGTCGTCGGCGGCGGCCCCGTCGGCACCACCACAGCCCTCAAGCTCGCGAAGCGCGGCATGACGGTCGCACTCTTCGAGAAGCGCGAGGCGAGCACGCTCGAGCACCGCGCATCCACCTTCCACCCGCCGACGCTCGAGATGCTCGAGGAGCTCGGGCTCACCCAGCCGCTCATCGACGCCGGCATCATCGCGCGCTCGTACCAGTTCCGGGATGCGACGATCGGCAAGATCGTCGAGCTCGACTTCGCGGTGCTCGACGACGACACGGCCTACCCGTACCGCGTCCAGGTCGAGCAGAGCCGCCTCACCGCGGCCGCCCAGCAGGTCATCTCCGGCGAGCCCAACGTCACGTCCACCCTCGGCGCCGAGGTCATCGCGATCCGTGAGAGCGACAACGGCTTCGAGGTGGACGTGCGCGGCGAGGACGGCGCCGTGAGCACCAGTACGAGCACCTACCTCGTCGCGGCGGACGGCTCGCGGTCCCTCGTGCGCGAGCACTACGACATCGACTTCTCGGGCCACACCTACCCGGAGCGCTACCTCGTCATCACGACGAGCCTGCCCCTGCACGAGATCCATGAGGACCTCGCCGTCGTCAACTACGTCGCCGACCCGGAGAACTGGCACGTCCTGCTGCGCAACCCCAGCGGCTGGCGCGTGCTCTTCCCCTGCGATCCCGCCCTCACGTCCGAGCAGCAGACCGACCCCGCCTACGTCGTGAGTCAGCTGCGGCGTGTGGTGCCCGAACTCGACGGCTACCCTGTTGTGCACGTCACCGTCTACGAAGTGCACCGCAAGGTCGCGCGGACGTTCCGCAAGGGCAACGTCTTCCTCGTGGGCGACGCGGCACACGTCAACAACCCGCTGGGAGGCATGGGCATGAACAGTGGAATCCACGACGGGCTCCTGCTCGCCGAGCTGCTGCCCGGCTACGCCAACGGCGAGGTCTCGAGCGAGGAGCTCGACGACTGGGCCGAGAAGCGCCGCGCCGTCGCCCGCCACTACGTCGGCGAGGAGACGGAGGGCAACTGGAACGCCCTCCGCGACACGAGCGAAGAGCGCCGCGCCGCGAAGCGCGCCGAGTGGGAAGCCCTCGGCCGCGACGAGACCGCCCGCCGACAGTTCCTCCTCACCTCGTCGATGCTCGCGAGCGTTCGATGATCGAGACCCCGACGCACGTGCTGCTGCCCGAGAGCCTCACGGGAGGCGACCTCGCCTACGCGGAGCTGCGCTCGCGCATCATGAGCGGCGAGTACGCGCCGCACACGGTGCTGCGCGCGCAGGCGCTCGCCGCCGAGTTCGGGCTCAGCAGGACCCCCATCCGCGAGGCGCTCCAGCGCCTCGCGGAGGCGGGGCTCGTGGCGTACATCCCCAACAAGGGCGCCACCGTCATCGGATACACGACCGAGCAGATGGCCGAGACCTACTTCGTCCGCGCCTCCCTCGAGAGCCGCGCCGCCGGCCTCGCCGCCGACCGCATGACCGACGCCGACGCCGAGCTCCTCATCGACCGCATCGAGCGGATGGACCCCCTCGTCCACGCCAGCGACCAGGACGAGATCGTCGAGCTCGGCCGCCTCAACCGCGAATTCCACGAGCACATCGTGAAGGTCTCCGGCAGCCTGCAGCTGCAGACGCTCCTGCGCAGCGTCAGCCAGGTGCCCATGATGATCCGCAACTACCAGGCGTACGGCGACACGTTCCGCATCCGCTCGAACCACCACCACCGCGACATCCTGACCGCCCTGCAGACGGGCGACTCGCTGTGGGCCGAGGTCGCGATGCGCTCGCACATCCTCGCTGCCCGCAACGCCGTGCTCCAGGGACCGGGCACCTCCACGACCGCTGGCGCTGCTCCCAACGAAGGCTGAGCCGTGTCGCGCACCACCGGGCCCACCACGGGGCCCGAGCAGCAGCATGCCCGGAATCCCCCGCTGGAAGGCGTTCGCGAGCCCAGTTCCGCGGCCCCCTCCACCCCCGCGGCCGACGCACCCACGCACGTCTGGCGAACCCGCCGCCCGGGCCGGACCGCAACCATCGCAGGCATCGGCACGACCGTCGTCACCGCGCTCCCCGTCTTCCTCGTCGGCGGCCTGTCCATGCAGCTGCGCGCCAGCACGGGGCTCACCGAATCGATGCTCGGCATCGTCGTCGCCGCCTACTGGGGTGCGTCGGCCCTCCTCTCCCCGCTGGCCGGCAGCCTCTCCACGAGGCTCGGCTTCCGCTGGGGCATGGTCATGGCCTCCTCGATCGGCGGCCTCGCCCTCATCGGCATCGCCGCCTACACGCCGACGTGGCAGTGGCTGCTCGTCTGGCTCATCATCGCCGGAGCGGGGAACTCGCTCGGGCATCCACCCTCGAACGCCCTCATCGGGGCCGGCGTCTCGACCCGGCGGCGCGCCCTCGCGTTCGGCCTCAAGCAGGGGGCGGTCCCCCTCGCCACCTTCAGCGCCGGCCTCGCCGTCCCCGCCCTGGGCCTCACGGTCGGCTGGCAGTGGACCTTCGCGATCGCAGGAGCGCTCGCCGCCGTCGCCGTCGCGTTCCTCGCCTGGCGGGTGCCGCGAACGCCGCGAACGCCACGCGCTACGCGCCGCACTCGAGAGCGGCTCCCCCGCGACCTGCGCGTCTTCCTCATCCTCGCCTCAGCCGCGAGCGGGCTCGGCGCCGCCCAATCGAGCGTCATCGGCGCCTTCACCGTCACGACCGCCATCGGCGTCGGCTACACGGCCGCCGTCGCGGGCCTCCTCCTCAGCCTCGGCTCGCTCGCGAACATCATCGCGAGACCCCTCGCAGGCTGGCTCGCCGACCGCGGCATCGGAGGGACCCTCACCACGGTCTCGCTCATGATGCTCTCCGGCGCCATCGGCCTCGGCGGCATGGCGCTCGCCCTCCCCTGGAGCTTCGCCATCGGCGTCGTCCTCGCCTTCGGACTCGGCTGGGGGTGGAGCGGACTGCTCCACTACGCCGTCTCCAACGCCGTGCCCCGCTTCGCAGCCCAAGCCACGGGGCTCGTGCAGTCGGGCGCCTATATCGGCAGCGCGGCTGGCCCCTTCGCGATGGGTTTCGTCTTCGAGTACTTCGGGCCGACCAGCGGATGGCTCGCCGCCGCCGGCATCGCACTCATCGCCGCCACCACGGCCGCCATCGCCGCGCGGTTCCACCCCACGCGGCGCCGCGCGCGCGCCGAAGCCCGGGAGGGATTCCGCGAGGGATCCCGCGAGGAATCCCTGGCCGAGTCGCGCGAGGAATCCCACGTCGATGATCAGGCCGGGGCAGCCACGTGAACCCGCTGGCCATCCGCTTCCAACTCCCGCACCCCCGCAACCACACGAAGGGCACCACCATGACCCCCACGATCACCGCGTCCACAACTGCACCTGCACCTGCACCTGCATCCGCTGGCGTGTCCGCTGCCGACGCCACCGCCAACCTGGCCACCGACCTCTCCGCCGACAACGACTACGCGGCCGCGGGCTTCGGACAGCGCCTCGGCTTCGGACGGAGGCCCGCGCTCATCGTCATCGACTTCGTCGACGCCTACCTCGTCGAGTCGTCTCCCCTGTACGCGGGCGTCGAGGACGAGCTCGCCTCGGCCGCACGCGTGCTGCACTCGGCGCGGGCAGCCAGCATCCCGGTGCTCTACACGGTTGTCGAGCAGGACACGGGCCCCACGGGCGGCGGGGTCTTCGCCCGCAAGGCCGCCGGTCTCGCGACCCTCGCCACGGGGTCTCCCCTCGGCGCCATCGCGGCGCCCCTCACCCCGCAGCAGGGCGAGCCGATCCTCTCCAAGAAGTACGCGAGCTCGTTCTTCGGCACCTCCCTCGCCACCGACCTGACGGTGCTCGGGTGCGACAGTGTCATCCTCGTCGGGCTCTCGACGTCCGGATGCGTGCGGGCCACCGCCGTCGACGCCTGCCAGCACGGCTTCATCCCGCTTGTGGTGCGCGATGCCGTCGGCGACCGCCGTTCGGAGCCCCACGAGGCGGCCCTCTTCGACCTCGACGCCAAGTACGCCGACGTCGTCAGCGAGCAGGATGTCGTCACCTACCTGGCGGGCCTCGCAGCCAGCTTGGCGTAGGGCCACCCCCGGGCCCCGGCCGCACCACCACCGCGCCCGCCGCTGCTGCTGCCCCCGCTCCTGCCCCTGCCCCTGCCCAAGGTTGTGGCAAAGTGCCGCCGGGATCCCTCCCAACCGCACTTCGCCACAACTCTCGGCGCCGGACGGGGGCGGGTGGCGCGGGCGCGGCTCAGCCTGCGACGACGTGCGGGGCGCTCGCTGCGGTGAACGCCTCCGCGTCCGGAAGCGCCGGATCCCACAGCTTCGCGATGACACGCGCCCCGGAGACGAGCGCGCTGTCGGGCGAGCACAGCCAGACGGCCGGCGCCGCCATGACGTCGGGGGCCAGCAGGTTGCCATCCGCCCCCTTCCTGTCGGGGCCCGAGGGCAGCAGCTCCGTGTCGGCGGCGCCACCCGGCAGCAGCAGGTTGACGGTCACCCCGCTGCCAGCCAGGTCGGTGGCCCACGAACGTGTCATCGCCTCGAGCGCCGCCTTCGACGGCCCGTACGGTGCGTACCCGGGCCTGATCATGGTCTGCGCGCTCGTCGAGACGTTGACGATCCGCCCTTCCCGCTGCGCGAGGAAGAGCGGCATCACGGCCTGCGACATGACGAACGGACCGTTGACGTTGGTGTCGATGATCTGCGCCCACGTCGCGGCAGGCACATCCCAGAAGTGCACCGGGTCGGTCGTGAAGGTCTCGCTGACGAGGCGCATGCCGCGTCCCGCGTTGTTGACGAGGGCGTGCACACCCCCGAATCGCTGGACGGTGGCGTCGACGACCTCCTGCGCTCGCTTCGGGTCGCTCACGTCCGCGACCATCGGCAGCAGCAGTTCAGCACCGCCCGGCAGCTCGGCGGCCTCCGCGACGACCTCGTCAAGGGCGGCGGATGCCCCGCTCGCGGTGATCGTGACGGCGTAGCCCGCCGCTCGCAGCGCGAGGGCCATGACGCGGCCGAGACCGCGGGACCCTCCAGTGACGATGGCGACTCTCGGAGAGGTGGTGTGTGCATCCATGCAGCTAGATTGCGTGCAATCATGACCCATTAGAGGCGATTAGCGGAACTTTTCACATGATTGCAACATGGATTGCATGCGATCTTCGCATCGGGCATCGATCATGGACACCATGCATCTCGACTCCTTCATCAACGGCCGCCGAGTGGCCTCGCCCGCGTCGCTCGCAGTGGTCAGCCCCATCGACGGGCACACCGTCGTCGGTTCCGTCGCGAACGCGAGCCCCGAGCAGGTGCGGGATGCGCTTGCCGCAGCCCGGACCGCAGCTCCGCTCTGGGCGGCGGTCCCGGCAGCCGACCGCGCGCGACAGCTCTCGGACGCGATCGAGGACGCCGCGGCGAACCCCGACCACTCCGGGCACCTCATCGCGAGCGAGATGGGCAAGCCCGCACAGGACGCGCACGGCGAGTTCCAGTTCGCCCGGCACCTCGCGAAGTTCTGCGCCGAGCACCTCGACGCGGTCTGCGCCGAGCAGCTCACCGACGATGCCGAGGGCACCCTGCTGCGCGTCGTCGAACCCATGGGCGTCGTCGCCGCCATCACCCCGTGGAACGCGCCCGTCATCCTCGCCGCACTCAAGGTCATCCCGGCGCTCATGACCGGCAACACCATGGTGCTCAAGCCCTCACCGCTCGCGCCCCTCGCCGTCACCGCGTTCTACTCCGCGATCGCCGCCAGACTGCCCGCCGGTGTCCTGAACCTCGTCAACGGCGAAGGCGAGACGGGAAGCGCACTCGTCGAGAGCCCCGACGTCGACCTCATCTCCTTCACGGGCGGCCCCGCCGCGGCCCGAGCCATCGGAGCAGCCGCCGCCCGCACCATCCGCCCCACCGTCATGGAGCTCGGCGGCAACGACGCGGCGATCCTCCTCGACGACGCCGACTGGGGCCCGGAGCTCGCCGAGCGGGTCGTGTTCGGTGCCATGCTGACGAGCGGGCAGGTGTGCATGGCCATCAAGCGCGTCTACGTTCCCCGCGAGCGCCACGACGCCTTCGTCGCCGACCTCGTGGCCGCCGCCGAGCGAGTCCTGCGGGTCGGAGACCCGAGGGTCGAGGGCGTGACGATCGGCCCCGTCATCAGCGGCGACGCGCGCGCACGCCTCGAAGCCCTCCGCGAGCGGTCAGCGGATGCGGGCGGGACCGTCACCGAGATCGGCACGCTCGACGAGTCCATCACCCCCGGCGGCCATTGGGTTCGGCCCGCGATCGTCACGGGCCTGCGCGACACGGACGAGCTCGTCCGCGAGGAGCAGTTCGGGCCGCTCCTCCCGATCCTCGCCTACGACACCGTCGACGAGGCCATCGAGCGAGCGAACGGGGTCGAGCACGGGCTTGCCTCGTCGGTGTGGAGCGTCGACATTCCGCGAGCGCAGGCCGTCGCGCGCCGACTCCGAGCGGGGTTCACGTTCATCAACTGCGCCAACCGTGCCGGAGTCTCCCTTCGAGCCCCGATGGGTGGGCGCGGGGTCAGCGGCCACGGGCGAGAGTTCGGGGAGCTCGGCCTCTCCGAGTACGTGCAGAGCCACAGCATCAACTATCCGGCGACGGCACGGGTCGGAGCGGCGATGGCCGCGAACCGGTACCCGGGGTCCTGAACGGCACGGGCCCGCGGGGAACGGCGCGTCCTCCTCGAGCGCGGCGCCGCCCTGCCGAGCACGATGCGGGTTCGCCCAGCACAGCGCGAATCTGCCGAGCACGATGCGGGTTCGCCGAGCACAGCGAGGAGGAGCCCCCGAAGCGTGCCGCCCAGTCGGTGCCGCTCAGCGCGTACCGGTCCCGCGCATCCAGTCGTCGCCGTTGCCGCTGAGCGACTCCTGCACTGCGGCCTCGGCGTCGCTGAGCGCACGCTCGGCGGCGTCGAGCTCGAGCTTCGTCGCGCGCTCCGCTTCGAGGCGCTCACGGTCGGCGGCCTGCCGCTCTGCGCGCTCCGAGAGCGACAGGGACAGGGAGTCGGGAAGCTGCAGGTCCTCGCTGCGGAGGGCCGCGAGCCGCGACCTCAACTCTCGCGTGCGGAGGTATGCCTCGCGGACGCGAAGCATGCGCTCCGACTGCTGGCCTGCTTCGTTCGCGCTCGCATTCACAGCACCGAGCCTAGAGCGTCCCGCGAGGTCACACCGCCAGCGACGTCGCCCTGGCGGGTGCAGGCTCCTGGCAGATGCGCATCCCGGTCGGAGAGTTGGCGGAGGCGATGATGGCGCGCACCCAGTCGTCGTTGATCGCGGGGAGGCGTCCGCCGATGAAACGGAACCGAAGGTCGGTCGTTGGGCTTATCCAGAGCGTCTCCCGACCGCTGCCCTGATTCGCGGGGCGCGACATGGAGAAGGCGACGCTGTGGCCCGCCCGGAGCATGCTGAGGAGTGCGACTTTGAGATGCAGGAGCGGGCGGTCGTCGATCTCCAGCTCGTGCCCTTGACTGCCGTAGTACATGAATCCCATGGGGTCACCTCTGGGTTGTGAGAAACCAAGGCGACGGATCCGTCTCGACCGCTCGGTGTGCGCCCCGAACAAGCGAAGGAGGGGCAGGGAGTACCGATTGTTCTTTGAGTGTTGCACGCGAGCGGCGCATTGCCTATGTGATCACCTGATCTCACAGCCTGCCGTTATCGGATGGAGGCACGGCCTGTCAATGCGGTTGCCCGGGGATCGCATCGAGAGTTGGGTGAGGGTCCACCCCGCCGCATCACCGCGTTCGCCAAGAGGAGCCCATGGACTATCTCGTGCACATCAACGGCCGCGACTTCGTCGTTGGCGAGAACGCGATCGAGGGTCTGCGCTCGAGCCTGCTCGGCGCTGCCAGCGCCGGTGGCGGCTTCGTCGAGCTTCCCCACCCGACGGCGGCGGGCACGGCAGCGCTTGTGCTGCCCGAGTCGGCGGTGTGGATCGAGCCCGTCCCCGGGGAGGTCGTGGCTGACGAGGCCGGCTTCGTGCCGGACATTGCCTTCGTCGACGTGGAGGCGGCGCAGCGATAGCGGACGCATGCCGCGCTCCTCGTGGCCCGCACCTCGTACCGTGGGTGCATGAGCATCGCAGGAGAGCCCCGAGTCGCCCTCGTCACCGGCGTCGGCCGCCGCCGCTCCATCGGCGCCGCACTGGCGGTCGGCCTGGCTCGAGACGGCTGGCACCTCGCGCTCAACCACTGGCAGGCCTACGACGACCGGATCGGTCTCGAGCGGTCCGGTGACGACCCGCGAGCCGTGGCGGAGGAATGCCGCGAGCTGGGCGCATCCGTGGAACTCGTCGAGGGCGACCTGAGCGACCCGGCGGTTCCGGCCATGCTCATCGGCAGGGCGCAGACCCTCGGCACGGTCTCGGGGCTCGTCATGTCGCACGCCGAATCCGTCGACAGCTCCATCCTCACGACGAGCCTCGACAGCTGGGATCGCCACTTCGCCGTCAACGCTCGAGCGACGTGGCTGCTCATCAAGTCCTTCGCCGAGCAGCTGCCCGCGACAGCCCCAACGGGCGATGCTCGTGCCAGCATCGTGGCCCTCACGAGCGACCACACCGTCGGGAACCTGCCGTACGGCGCCAGCAAGGGCGCCCTCGACCGCATCGTCACGGCGGCGGCCGCGGAGCTCGCCGACAGGGGTGTTCGCGCGAACGTCATCAACCCCGGACCGATCGACACGGGGTGGATGGACGACGCGACCCGCGCCGGGTGCCGGGAGGCGACGCCCGCCGGTCGCCTCGGGACGGCGGAGGACACCGCGAACCTCGTGCGGTTCCTGCTCTCACCGCAGGGAGCCTGGATCAACGGGCAGGTGCTGTCCAGCAACGGCGGCTTCGCGGTCGGATAGGTGCGGGCGGCTCGATCCGGTAGACATGACGCATGACTGCCGACCAGCGACGCCGACCGGTTCGCTTCTGGACGCTCCTGACCATCATCATCCTGCTCGGGGTGGGGCTGGCGACGTGGCTGTTCCTGCCGGTCTCGCTGGAGGAGCACTGCGCCCAGCTCGTCGACGCGTCGGAGACCTGCCTCGACCTGCGGCACTCGCCCGCCGGAATCCCCACCGGCTTCTCGCTCTGGTTCAGGGGACTCGGTGCGGCTATCGGGGCGCCCATCATCGTCGTCGTCGTCCTGCGCTTCGTTCGAGCGCAGCGTGCGACGCCACCGCCACCGCAACCCGGCTCAGCGATCGCACCCGAGGGGCGGGCCTCGTGACGCCGCCTTTCCTGCGCCCACCTTCCACGTCCCGGATCTGGCTGTGGACGGCCGTGACCGCGATCCTCATCTCCCTCGCGCTGGCACCCGTGTACACGTCGGCGACCTGCCTCGACGCCCTCGACCCGGCGCACACCTCGTGCGAGGTCTCGCAGCTCGGCTTCGCGGGCAACCAGACCAACGGATGGCTGTGGCTCGCCGCCGTGATCGCGACCATCGCCGTCGGGTGGATTCTCGCGCGACGCCGCAGATCTCAGCCACGTCGCTGAAGCACCACCCGGCCCCCAGATCTGCCCCCAGACCGGTCGCGCCCTCCCCTGCTAGCTTGAGCGCGTGGCCCCGCAGATCCCCCCGCAGCTCGCCGACCGGCACGCGCGTCACCTGCGCCGCCCTGCCACGGACACCACGCCCGAGTTCGACCTGGCCTACGCGCGAGGTGGACCGCGGGGGTCGACCCCGGTCGTCGTGATCCCGGGCGGGCCCGGCCTCGGCTCGCTGCTCCCATACCTCGGCTTCCGGAGGCGCGCCGCGCAGGGCGGCCTCGACGTCATCATGGTCGAGCACCGAGGCATCGGCTTCTCCCGCACCGACCTGGGCGGGCGCGACCTGCCGAGCTCCGCGATGAACATCATCGAGGTGATCGACGACATCGCGGCCGTGCTCGATCGGGAGGGCATCGCGCGGGCGCACATCGTCGGCGCCTCCTACGGCACATACCTCGCGTCTGCGTTCGGTGCCAGGCACCCGGACCGCGTCGCCGGCATGCTGCTCGACTCCGCCCTGCAGTCCGCCGAGTCCCTGAACCTGGAGCGGCACACGGTGCGCGAACTGTTCTGGCACGCCGACACCGCAGCCGCAGAGGCGACGCACGCGCTCATCGACGCCGGCGTCGACTCGCGCATCCTGCTCGACGTGGCCCGCGCCGCCTACGAGCTGGGCGGCGACGAGCTCCTGGTCCCCGTGCTCCGACAGCGCGCGAACCACGCGCACACCGCAGCCTGGAGCGCCCTGCAGCTGTACGCGACCCGCGACCGCTCCATCGCCCGCTTCCCCGGCATCTACGAGTTCGACCTGTCCGGCGTCATCGGCTTCCGGGAGCTCGGCTACGGCGGCCACCCCGACGGGCTGCCCCTCGACCCCGCGCTCACCTACTCGGAGATCGCCGACCTCTTCCCCGCCTTCGCGGGCGAACCCTTCGACCTCGCCGAGGAGACGCCGAAGTTCCCGTGGCCGCTCGTGCTGCTCGTCGGCACGCGCGACCTGCGCACCCCGCCGCCTATCGCGCGGGAGGTCGCCGCCACGGCTCAGGATGCGGTGCTCGTGCACATCGAGAACGGCCATTCGGCCCTCGAGTCCCACCCGCTGGTCCTGCTCAACACCATCCGAGCACTCGTCCGCGGGCGCGAGCACTCGCTGCCCGCAGCATCCGCCGCGCTCGATCGACTCCCGCGCCGGGGGCTCGCCGCGCGCATCCCGGAGCTGCTCGGCGCCGCGACCCTCATCGAGAGCACCGTGAGGCCCTAGGACCCTGGGTTCCTAGGCCCTGACAGGCGCTGGTGCGCGGGGCCGGGCTCGACCCCGCGCAGGCAGCAGCTACTCGCTGATGATCGCGTCGACCTCGACCTCGAGCAGGAGGTCCTTCGCGACAAGGCCAGCGGTGCCGATGAACGCGCACGCCGGGCGGATCTCGCCGAAGACCTCGCCGTGCACGGCACCGACGGACTCGAAGTCGCGCTCGATATCGACGAGGAACACTCGAGTGCGCACGACGTCCGCCAGGCTGGCGCCGGCCTGCTCGAGCGCGGCGCCGATGCGCTCGAAGATCTCCCTCGCCTGCTCCTCAGCGTCGACACCCGGCGCCGTCGTGCCCGCCACGAAGACGTGGCTGCCGACCTTCACGGCCCGTGAGTAGCCGACCGTCGCCTCGTAGGGCGAACCGGAGGAGATGTTCGTGCGTTCGGTCATGAGAGGGCTCCTTCGTGAGGCAGGCGCTGAGTCCTGGCAGGGAATGTCAGCTCAGAGCATGCCACGACGGCGGAGACCTCGGAGGCCGTCGCGTCAGACGCCGACACGGTCCCGGTCGCCGTCGGCGCCGTGGCCCCCGGCGTGTGGCTCGGCGCCGCCCGACTCGAGCGCCTCGCGGGAAGCCGGCGCCTCGATCCGCGCCTGCTCCCCCGACTCGGCCTGCTCCCCCGACTCGGGGGACACCGTCGACGTCTCGCCGTCCGTCGACGCCTCCTCGCCCTTCACGACGTCGAGCATGCCCGTCGTCGCGTCCGTGTACCACTCGGTGAGCGCCGGGTCCTCGGAATCCAGCCAGGCGCCAGCCCCATGCTCCGCCTCGACGACGCTCGCCCCGAACACGAAGTCGTCCCCGTGCTCGGCGATACCGGCGCGCACACCCTCGTCGATCGCCTCCCTCGCGTAGCGGCGCCGCATCATGTACGGGTCCATGCGCAGGTCCTTCGCCCACGCCCACATGATGCCCATGACGACGAACGCGAACGGCAGCGCCGTGACGACCATGATCGCCTGCAGCCCGGAGAGCGCATCCCGTCCGCCGGCGAGCAGCAGCGACGCCGCGATGAGGCCGAGCATGAGGCCCCAGAAGATCGTGACCCAACGCGACGGGACCGGCTTGCCCTGCTGGCTCATCGACCCCATCACCATCGACGCCGAATCGGCCGACGTGACGAAGAAGATCACGATGGAGACGAGCGCGACGAGACTCGTGATGAGTCCGAACGGCAGCTCCTGCAAGAGCGCGAACAGCATGAGCTCCGGGGCGCCAGCCTCGCTGATCGGCACCCCCTGCGACTCCATCCACATGCTCGTGCCACCCACGACGCCGAACCACAGCATGCAGATGATCGACGGCACCACGATGACGACCGTCACGTACTGGCGGAGGGTGCGGCCGCGGGAGATCTTCGCGATGAACAGCCCCACGAACGGCGTCCACGACACCCACCAGGCCCAGTAGTAGGTCGTCCAGGCCTGCATGAACGCCTCGGTGTCCCCGTCCATCTCCGTGTTGCGCATGAGCATCGTGCCGAGCTCACCGAAGAACGCGACACCGGAGGCCGGGATGAGGTTCAGGAGCAGCAGCGTGGGTCCGGCGATGAAGATGAACACGCCGAGGAGGCCCGCGACCACCATGTTCACGTGCGACAGCATGCGGATGCCCCGCTTGACGCCCGAGACGGCCGACAGGATAAAGAGGGCCGTGAGCACCGCGATCGTCGCGATGAGGAAGCCGTTGCCGAGCTCGCCGATGCCGGTGACGACCTGCACGCCCGACGCGATCTGCAGCGCCCCGATGCCCAGCGAGACGGCCGTGCCGAAGAGGGTCACGAGGATCGCGAACACGTCGATGATGGGCCCGAACCAGCCCTGCGTGCGCTGCGAGAACACCGACTCGAACAGCGCAGAGATGAGCGGCGCGCGGCCACGGCGGTAGGAGGCATAGGCGATGGCCCCGCCGACAAGCGCGTAGTACGCCCACGCCATGGGCCCCCAGTGCAGCACCGTCTGCGCGAGCGCCGTGTGCATCGCATCCACGGTGCCCGACTCCACGTCGAAGCCATGCGGTGGTGCGAGGAAGTAGGTGAGCGGCTCCATGGGTCCGTAGAAGAGGAGGCCGATGCCGATGCCCGCCGAGAAGAGCATCGCGATCCACGACACCATCGAGAACTCGGGCTTCTCGTCGTCCGCGCCGAGCCTCACCCCGCCCGTTCGCCCGTAGCCGACGACGAGCATGAAGACGGCGACGGCGATCGTGAGCACCGAGAACAGCCAGCCGAAGCTGCCCGTCACCCAGTCGAGCGAGGCCGTGCCGACCGCCGAGAGGCTGTCGGGTGAGACGACCGCCCAGGCGATGACCGCGACGACGCCAGCACCGGCGATGCCGAACACCGACCAGTTCGTGCGGAACGAGCGGCCGGTCTGCTCGACGCCGATGCCGGGAACGAGGGCCGGATGCACCGGATCCGGGTCGATCACCTCCCGGATGATGCGCGTCACCGGCTTGCGCTGCGGTCCGATCAAGGAGGGTGGTGTGTCCTGTGAGCTCATGGCGTTGGGATCATCCGTTTCTCTTGGGGGAAGGCAAACGGGGTGCAACGTTACCCGAATGGGGCGTCGGACCCACTTCCGCGAGGGCTCGGTGCGGACGGAAGCGGCCCCGTTCGCCGAGGAATCTCGGAGACTGCTCGGACACACTTGGAGGCTGGTGCGCATCCGCCATCGCCCCCGAACGCGAAGGAATCTCCATGTCGCTCAACATCGCAGACCTCAAGATCACCAGCCCCGACTTCGAGGCTGGCACTCGCCTCGCCGACCAGTTCGCGGCCGATGGAGGCAACGCCGCCCCGCGCCTCGAGATCACCGGAGTGCCCGCGGAAGCCGTCGAGCTCGCCCTCATCGTCCACGACCCGGATGCACCGCTCCCCCTCGGCTTCACCCACTGGGTCGTCTACGGGCTCCCCGCCCAGGACGGCGTGATCGACGCGGGCGCCGACCATGCACGCGTCGCCGAGAACACCGCAGGGAAGGCCGAGTACATGGGGCCGAAGCCGCCAGCTGGCCACGGCGACCACCACTACTTCTTCACCGTCTACGCGCTCGACCACCACGTCGAGGGAACCCCCTCACGAGAGGAGTTCCTCGACGGCTACGCGCACGCCATCCTCGAGCAGAACCGAGTCGTGGGCCTCTACTCGAACTAGGGCACGGTCACGCGATCGGAGGGCGGGGCACATCGCTTCGCCCTCCAGTGCTTGGGCGCGGGCAGAGCATGTCGTCGCTACCAGTGAACTCGAGTGCCCACGAAGAGCGTGATGTACTCAGCTCCGACCGAGTACTGAGCCGTGTACTCGCTCGATGACAGGATGACGTCCGGCAGCCCGGGCCGAGAACGGCTCTCAGAGCCCTCAACCGTCCAGCCTTCCGCAGCCAACGCCGTCATCCAAGCCTGCACCTGCACCTGCCCAGCGACGGGGACTCGCATCGTCCACGAGCTGGTGGACGTCCCGACGCTGGAGTCGCTCGATTCGCCGAGCTCCTCCCGGAGGATGCAGTCCTCGAACTGCACATCGCTCGGGAACGGGAAGCCAACCCAGGTCTCGGACGGTGTTGTCCGTGTCGCCGTGACGGTACCGGGGCTCGTCTCCTCTTGGAGCATGAGTCGGTACCCGCCGGGCTCGAGAGGCTCCCAGCTCACGATCTTCGTCGCGTCGGCCGCGCTCGGGGCGTTCTGCATGCGCCCCTCTTCCGCGAACTCCCCATCCGCGTCCCAGATCGGCCCGTCACCGCCATTCGACCGCGCGTCCCCGGCTACGGCGAACTCAGCGAGGACGCTCTCGAGGTAGTCGGCAACGGTCTCGTCGGTGGCCGTGGGACTCCACGCGAGCACGTGCAGAAGCCGTCCATCGCAGGCGAACGCATTCTCGGCCCGGTCGAAGCGCAGGCCGTCTGGTACGGGAAGCGTCATCCCCGATGGGGAGTCGAACCCTGCCACGAAGCCGCCGAGTGACGAGGCCTCGGGCGTCGGCGGGGCTGACGGCAGTCCGCTCCCTCCCGTGGGCGTCGCCGATATCGATGCTGCAGCCTCCGGTGCGGGTTCCTCCGCGACCGCACAGGCGGAGATGCCGATCACGAGGAGCAGGGCGACGGCCAGGGCGGCGCGGCGGGAGGCATGGCGGGACATGTCTCAGAAGCTACCGACGCGACTCCCAGTGTCGGTCCGATTCGCCGTTCAGAACTGTTCGAAAACGGGGCTCGAGGGGCGGCCGTCGCGTCGCCGAGGGGGCGGTGCCGCCGGACTCCAGCGGGTGTGAGCGCTCTCAGAGCTTGGTGGCGAGGGGAAGATGCTCGGTAGAGAGACCGAACCGGCCGCGGAGGACCGCGAAGATACCGAGGGCAACGCAGCCCGTGAGCAGCTTGTCCATGACCGAGGTGACGATGTTCGCCGAGAAGACCGCCGCCATGAAGGGAACGCTCATGGCTTCCAGCGAGAGCACGGACACCTTCGACGCGTGCCCACCCTCTGCGTCGAAGAGCGTCGCGACGACCGGGGCGGCGACGACCGCGCAGGCAAGAGCCGCGATGAGGTTGAGGACAAGGAAGCGGACCAGCCCGGAGCCCATCCCGAATCGGCGAACCCCGTAGCCCCAGACGAGCGCCCCCACGATGTTCACCGGGAGGAACGAGAGCGTCTCAGGATCTCCGACCACAAACCCGAGCGAGCTGGAGGCAACCGCGACGATGACGCCGTGCCACGGCCCGAGAGCCAGGGCTGCCACGGCGGTGCCCACCATGTCGAGGTAGGCGGAGAGCCTGAAGACGTTGGCGGTGAAGAGGCCGAGCAGGTTGATCCCCACGCACACCAGGAGCAGCAGCACGACGGCCCACGTGGCCGGTGTGGAGCTCCCGACAGGGGCCATCGGCTCCCCAGCAGCTGGCGCAGGTCGCGCAGCGGGCGTGACTTCCCTCGACTGCTCCCGAAGGGCTTGGTCCTGTGCTGTCCGTCGCGCGTCACGGCATCGCCGCACCCACGAATCCGCCTCACGCTCGTCTGCGCCGAGCGCGGTCACGATGTCTCGGAGCAGCTCGGTGTCCAGCCTCGTTCGACCCGCCCGGAAAGCGTTGTAGACCGTCGATCGCGCAGGAATCGCCGCCGCCGCATGCACGCCTCTGCCCAACCGGAGGTCGGTGATTCGACGCACGAGCTCGGCATAGGAGACCGCCCCGGAGGCTTCCCGCAGCTCGCGAAGATCGAACGCGATCCTGTCGAAGGAATCGGGACCGAGCGAAGTCGGAGAGTTCGGCACCACCGCTCCTTCGTCTCCCCAGAGCTCAGCCCGCGCATTCAGGAGGAAGGGCTCTCTCACGTATCTCGCCGGTGCAAACCTACACGGAAGCCCGTTCGACTGTTCAGCCTTGTGCGAAAACGCCAGACCACGGCAGAACCGGTGAAGACGGCTCCTACCGTGAGAGGGAACGACACGCGCCGTCGCGCCTGTCTGCACCTCATCGGAAGGCGGAGGATCTCTTGGGCAAGCGCAATCGAATGGACACGGCGAGGGCGTTCGTGCTGGGGATGAGCGGGCTGCTCGTGCTCACCGGATGCGCGAGCACGAGCACGCCTGGCGGTCCGAGCTCCGCGCCGTCCGAGACCACGCAGGACCCGCCGGCGACATCGATGCCGATCACCACTCCGGCGCCCATCAGTCTCCCGACCTGCGACGACATGAACGCGACTGCCCTGCAGCAGTACCTCGACTACGGCCCCGAGGTCTTCAGCGTGCCGGCCGGTGAAACCGACCGCGCGACCTTCGACGAACTCGCTGGCACGAAGGCGCAGGCGGCGATGGACGCGGCGGCGCAGACGCGGGGCTGCCAGTGGCCCGTGCACATGGAGGGCATGGTGACGCAGTACGTCTCAGAACTCGACGCCGCCCAGCAGGGTCCCCTCATCGACGCGCTCCGCGACGACCCGGACGCAACGGAGGCGTCCGTCGGCGACGCGGCCACGTTCACGTACGTCATCCAGGCGCCAAGCCTCGCGATGGCGAACACGCAGGCCACCCACATCTTCCTCGGCGACACCTGGACGGTGATCTTCGACCGCGCGGGCCAGCGAGACTACGTGCAGGCCGCCATCGACGGGCTCCTCCGAGCAAACCCGGCGCTCGCCGACAGCGCCCCGGAAGACGGCGATGCCGAAGCGTCCGATGCCGGTCAGTGCTCGGGACTGACGGGCAGCGCGGCTCTCGCCAAATGGGCGCCGGAGGCCGAAGGAAGCATGCCGTGGGACCTCACGGGGCAGTTCAGTGACACGAGTGGCTACGACGACTGCGCGGATCTCTCCTGGGTGCAGTTGCGGCCGGAGTCCTGCTGCACGCGGTTCTCGGTGACGCCACTGCTGCTCTTCCACGACGGCGTGTTCGTGCCTCCGACGACCGGTGACTACGCGGTCGAGTCCGTGCAGCGCATCTCCGACGGCGAGATCTCCGTGACCTACATGTGGCAGGGCGAGGACATCGCCGGGCCAGCGAAGACGGCAACCTCCGTGTACGCCTGGGACGAGGCGAGCGCGTCGATCACGCGGACCGGCGAGCTTCCGCCCATGTGACCGACCGGCCCTGCTCAGCTCCAGCCGCCCCGCCTAGAGTTGGTGCGGTGACCCACCCCCACGATGACACCCAGGGAGTCAGAGGCGAGCTCGCCCAGGACACCACCATCGACAATCGCGCCCCGAGGCCACCCCGGTCGAAGGCTGGACGCGCCGTCGAGCAGAGCGTTCGGGTCGTCGGCGACAAGGTCGGCCCCAACAGCGCACTCATCCTGCTGCTCGTGATCGGACTCGCGATCGTGGTCGGGCTCAGCGCCCTCGCGGCCGAGATCTACGAGAACGTCACCGACAGCGACGGCGTGGCCGGCCTCGACCAGCCCCTCCTCGACTACGCCATCACCCTGCGAGCGCCGCTCGCCGACATGCTCATCACGGCGTACACCGACATCGCCGGGCAGATCGGCATGCCCATCATCGCCGTCGCCGCGCTCCTCATCCTCTCCATCCGGCGCCGCTCCTGGACGCCCGTGATCCTCATCGTCGCCGCGGGCGGCGGGTCGCTGCTCATGACGGTCGCGGGGAAGAACCTCATCGGCCGAGTCCGCCCGGATCAGGCGGAAGCCGTGCCGCCGTACGAGCACTCGGCGTCGTTCCCCAGCGGGCACACCCTCAACGCGGTGGCGGTCGTCGGGGTCATCGCGTACCTGCTCATCCTGCGCAGACAGACCAAGCGCGCACGGGTGCTGATCGCCCTCGGCGCCGTGGTCTTCGCGATCACGGTCGGGATCTCGCGCGTGTACCTCGGGCACCACTGGTTCACGGATGTGCTCGCCGGCTGGGTGCTCGGCGCGGCCTGGCTCGCGTTCGTAATCTTCGCGCACCGCGTGTACCTGTCGATCCGCGAGCATCGTCACGAGCGGCGCGCGGCGCTCGACTCGGCGAACGATCCACAGTGACGACGTCTTCGCAACCCCTTCGCACGGGTGTCCCAGGATGACGGAGGCACCACTCAAGCCCCGTGCCTAGGGTCGGGACATGGTTCATTTCAAGAAGCGAGTGTCCACTGTCATCGCCGGTGCCGTCGTCGCGGGCGGCCTCATGTTCGGCGGGGCGACCGCCGCGCAGGCAGCCACCGCCAACATGAGCGTCGGGCCGTTCTCGACGGTGAGCGAGTGCGAGGCGACCAAGGTCACGTACATCTCCTCCTGGACGAAGATCAGCCAGGGATGCACGTACTACCCGCAGCAGGGTGGCTTCACCGACAACGGGTACTACTTCCACTACCGCGCGATCGCCTGAGCTGCGACTCCAGCAGATCTCGAACGACTCCGCCCGGCATCCACGATGGATGCGGGGCGGAGTCTCGTTCAACGGGGCTCAGCTGTGCTCAGCCGGGCTCGGCGGGGTTGAGCAGGGGTCCGGCGTTGCTCAGACGCGCTGCTCGTGTACGGCCTCGAGCGAGGCCCGATCCTCGGGGAGCATCCCGTCGATCGGCTCCCCATTCCAGACGATGTCATCGCCGAGCGCGGCGAGCAGCTCCTTGCGCTCACCGTGGGTGAGCTGCGCACCGTGCACGATCGTCGCGGGGCTCCACAGCATCGCCAGCTCGTCGTGCCATCCCGCGCCGATGTCGCGCACGTGCAGCAGGTCGTGGAGCGACTTCGGGAGGTGCTTGATGGGCTCGGCGAACGCATCCGCCAGCACCGCCAGCTTCACCTGACGTTCGACGCCAGGCGCCACGACGAACGGCTCGGAGTTCGTGCCCTGGAAGGCGGCCGAGACCTCGTCGGCTTCGAGCAGGATGACACCGCTGGTGGGGCGCGGGTTGCATTCGATCGCGAAGAGCCCGCCATCGTTGTCGACGAAGTCGAACGACAGCTGGCCCGTGTAGTTCGGGTCGAGGGTGTCGACGAGCCGCTGCGTGTAGTCGAGCGTCTCCGTGCTGTCGATCGCGAGGAACGAGATGCCCGTGCTGTGCGCCCACTGCTCGGGTGCGCGGTACGTGCAGTGCGCCGTGACACGGCCGTCGACGACGATGCTGTACGTGCAGATCATGGGGCCGTCCACGAAGGGCTGCACGAGCCACGGCTGGTCGGGCGTCGGCGCGGCCTCGTCGACCGACATCTTGCCCGCGAGCGGACCCGTGTTGGTGAGGAGCCCGACGCCGCCACGCGAGAACGCGGCGCGAGCGAAGAACTTCGGGTACGTGTCGATGGCCGCGAGCAGCTCCTCGTGGCTCGTCGCGACGATCGTCTCGGGCACCGGCACGCCTGCCTCCTGCGCGAGCCGCTTGAAGCTGGCCTTGTCGTGCAGGCGCGCGAGCTGCTCGAATCCGCCCGTGAACACGCTCGTGCCGTCCGGGAGCTCGTGGCCGCGGGCTGCGAGGTAGAAGGCTTCCTCGAACGTCGGGATGACGACGTCGATGTGCTGCTCTGCCGCAATCTTCGCGACGTCGGCGATGAACTCGTCCGTCTTGGCGCGCGGCGAGTTCGTCACGAAGTGCCCCGCGAGGTACCTCGAGTGGCTGCCGATGGCCCCCTCGTACGTGTCGCTCGCGAACACCGTGTGGCCCGTGCTGCCGAGCTTGCGGATGATGTCGAGCGCAAACGTGTTCCGGGAACTGGTGACAAGTACTCGCACGGTGGATCCTCTCGAAGGGGGAGATCGGGGTCACGCCAGCCTAGTGAAGTGCTCCTCGCCGCCTCGCCCCGGGGATTCGCGGGCAAACTCCCCGTCGAACTCCCCGTTTCGGCATTGCGGGCCGACGTGCCGGTCGCCACTCCCGGCGATGTCGGTGGCCGGTGCTGTACTGGGCGGATGGAGATTCAGGGGTGGGTTGCGCTGAGCTTTGTGCTCGGGGCGACGGTTGCAGTCATCATCGCGCTCGTGGTTCGGATGCGCGCGAACAGGCGCTGGCGGGCGACGCTCGACGAGCGGCAGAACGCCGCCGAGGCCGAGCGGCAGGCGCTCACCGCCGAGGCCGAGCGCGCCCACGCGGAGCTCCGGCAGCAGAAGCAGGAGCTGCAGGAAGATGCTGAGGCGCGCCTCGAGCGCCTCGCACTCCAGCACGAGGCCGCGTTCCAAGACCGGCGGATGCTCGTCGACTTCCTCAAGGAACGCGCCAGGCGTTCGATCGAGACGGAACTCGTGTCCCGGGAGGCGATCCTGCGGGCCAGCGAGACACTCGGGCTGAACGGCGTGCTCGCGACCCGCACGTTCATCCTCGTCCAGGAGGGCATGAGCACCAACCGCCATGTCATCCAGCTCGACCACGTGCTGCTCACCGACGCGGGCGCCCTCCTCATCGATCACAGGACCTGGGACGGCGTTATCTTCGACGGGGTCCGGCCCAGCGAGGCGCAGCCGGCCTTCGGCAACCTCGTCGACGATGTGGCGCTGCGTCCACCGTTTGCCCTGCAGATCACGAGCGGCGCCGCCACCACCCCAGACAGCACCGCCCCGCACGGCGGCGCCGCGGAGAGCTCCCTCCGGGTGCTGACGCACCTCGGGCAGTCAGCACCGCGCAGCCAGGCGCTCGCCCATGCGACGCACCTCGCGGGTCTGAGCGAACAGACCCTCGGCGAGTCCATCGCCGTCGACACCTGCGTCTTCTACTCGAACGCCACCGCGACCGTCTACACCGATGCCGCGACGCTCACGCCATCGGCCGACCGCACGGCCGTCGTCGCCGACGAGGCGCAGTTCCTCGACCTCCTCACGCGGCGCGAGCGCGCCAGGCGCCGCCCGCTCGAGGTCGAGCAGATCGAGCGGCTCACGGCGCTCCTCCACGAACAGGGCGCGAAGATCGACGCATTCGGCGACTACGCGCGCCTGATGCCCGCGCCCGAGCCGCTGGACGAGGCGGACGCGGATGCGCACGCAGGTGCGGGCGCAGGAGCAGGGGCAGGCGCGAGTGCGAGTGCCGATGCGGGCGCCGAGGCATTGGTGCCGGCCGGCAGCGTCTCGGGGTAGCGTCCGGGCGGCGCTGCTGGGCTGGGCGGCGCTTGCCGGCTGGGCTATACCGCGTGGCTGAAGAGCTGCAGCGCGTGGCTGAAGAGCTGCAGCGCGTGGCCGAAGAGCTGCGCGTGGCCGAAGAGCTGCGCGTGGCCGAAGAGCTGCGCGTGGCCGAAGAGCTGCGCGTGGCCGAAGAGCTGCGCGTGGCCGAAGAGCTGCGCGTGGCCGAAGAGCTGCGCGTGGCCGAAGAGCTGCGCGTGGCCGAAGAGCTGCGCGTGGCCGAAGAGAGCGAGCACGCCCGAGGAGATACACGAAAGGCCCCGCTCAGCGGGGCCTTTTCGTCATGTTCACATTTCTGGTGTTCACACTTGCTGGGGTACCTGGACTCGAACCAAGAACAAAGGTACCAGAAACCTCCGTGTTGCCAATTACACCATACCCCACTGGCACCGAAGCGCCTCAGAGAGCATAGCGCACTCCCGGAGGCTGGACAAATCAGCGCGTCGAACGGCCGGGTCGAGCCCGTCGAGCCCTCGACTCAGAGGCCCAGCAGGTCCCGGTCGACCGCCATGCCGGTCTGCGCCCCGTTGCCCGCGGCGACGATGAGCATCTGCGGCCCCGGGCCGGTCAGCTCGCCCGTCGCGTAGATGCCGGGCACGCTCGTGCGGCCCTGCGCATCCGCCGCCACGAGGCCGGAGCCGTCGAACTCGATGCCGAGCTCGCTCGCGAAGTCGAGCTTCGCGACGTAATCGGGCCGCACGAACACGGCCTCGGCCGTCACGACGTCGCCGTCGGCGAGCGCGACGCCCGTCACGCCACCCGGTCCGCCCTCGACGTCGACGACGGCACGCGTCTCGACGACCACGCCGCGTTCGACGAGGTCGAGCTCCTGCAGCTCGGCGAGCTGCCCCTCGGCCGCGAAGACCGTGAGCGCTCCGGTGAAGCGTGTGAGCTGCACCGCCCGCTCGTACAGGTCGGTGACGCCGGGTGCCGCGATGACCGAGACTCGGCGGTCGCGCTGCGTCCATCCGTCGCACTCGACGCAGCTGTGGATGCTCGTGCCGTAGAACGCGCGCAGCATGGGCAGTGCGGGCAGCACCTCGGTGAGGCCCGTCGCGAAGACGACCGAACGTGCGAACACGGCTCGTGCGGGCGTGCCGCGCACGCCCTTCGCCTCGACCGCGAAGCGGTACGGAACCCGCACGCCGTCGCGGCGACGCGACGCGATCTCACGTGGGTCGGCGGTCATCGGCTGACCCCCAGCGCCCGCCAGCCCACCGGCGACGAAGCCGAACGAGCCCTCGAATGCCGGCCCCTGCGACACCTCCGCGCCGACGACCTCCTCCTCGGTGAGCGCCCGGACGCGCGTGACCTGGGCGAACTGGATCTCGGCATCCTCGTAGGCCTCCACGTCTTCGCGGCCGAGCCTGCGCAGCTCATTCGGAGGAGTGTGGTCGCGGGTCAGGAACCCGTGGGCTTCCAGCGTCGCCGAGTGGCGGGGCCGGTTGCCGTCGAGCACCAGGGTCGAGTAGCGGTGCCGCGCGAGGATCAGCGCGGCCTGCAGCCCGGCAGGGCCACCCCCGATGACGACGACGTCATAGTGCGTGCCCAGCGCCTCGGTCATGCGGTCCTCCCGGAGTCTCGCGCCCACCAGCTCAGGACAGTGGGCATCCTCTTAGGTTAGCCTCACCCGTCGCGACGTGCGAGGGCGGCGCGAGTCGCCGAGCATCCCCGCGAGCGCCGCGAGCGTGCCAACTCCCCCGCGAGCGAGCCCACTCCCCCACAAACGAGTCTCGGGATGGGTAACGCGCCTCGAGATGGGAAAGAACCCACCCGGAAGCGCGCTCCCCATCCCGAGACGAAGCGCGGAGGCGCGGCCAGCGGTACGCGGGGGCGGAGCGGAGCCGCAACGCGGGCTACGCCACCAAGCGCGGCTCGACGCGGAGCCGTGCGTGCAAGCCCACTCCCCCACAAACGAGTCTCGGGATGGGTAACGCGCCTCGAGATGGGAAAGAACCCACCCGGAAGCGCGCTACCCATCCCGAAACGAGAGGCGGATGCTCGAGGCAGAGCCGAACGCACGGCGTGAGGCGAAAGACAGCCTGAACCGCTGCGTGGCCTACGCGAGCCCACTCCCCCCACAAACGAGTCTCGGGATGGGTAACGCGCTTCCGGATGGGAAAGAACCCATCCGGAAGCGCGTTACCCATCCCGAAACGAATAGCGGAGCCGAGGCAGAGCGCGGAGCGCCGAGCCGAGGCAGAGAGCCGAGCCGAGCGGCCGAGCGGCGGCGCCGCGGAGCGGACGCGGCGCGGCGCCGCTACGCGGCGAGGCGCGAGACGAGCGAGCGCATGCGGGCGAGCGACTGCTCGCGGCCCAGCAGCTCCAGCGACTCGAAGAGCGGCGGGGAGACCTTGCGGCCGGAGACGGCCACGCGGATCGGGCCGAACGCGACGCGCGGCTTGAGGCCGAGCCCCTCGATGAGGGCTCCACGCAGGGCGGCCTCGATGTTCTCTGTCGTCCACGCCTCTGGCGCCTCGAGCGCATCGAGGGCCGCGATGGAGGCGTCGAGCACACCCGTCACGTCGCCCTTGAGCGAGCCGACGGCCGTGTCCTCGACCACGAGGTCAGCGGCATCCACGAAGAGGAACCCGAGCATCTCGGGAGCCTCGCCGAGGAGCTGCATGCGCTCCTGGACGTGCGGCGCCGCACGCCCGAGGAGCGCGAGCTGCGCATCCGTCGGCTCGAGCGGGAGCACGCCGGCGAGCTGCAGCGGCGCGACGAGGCGGTGCGCGAAGTCGTCCGCGCCGAGGAGGCGCATGTGCTCGCCGTTGATGGCCTCAGCCTTGGTGAGGTCGAAGCGCGCGGGGTTCGGGTTGACGTCCTCGACGTCGAACGCGACGACCATCTCGTCCATCGTGAACACGTCGCGGTCCGCGGCGATCGACCAGCCGAGCAGGGACAGGTAGTTGAGGAGCCCCTCCGGCAGGAATCCGCGGTCGCGGTGGTGGAAGAGGTTCGACTCGGGGTCGCGCTTGGAGAGCTTCTTGTTGCCCTCGCCCATGACGTACGGCAGGTGCCCGAAGCGCGGGATGAACTCGGCGACTCCCACGTCGATGAGCGCGTGGTAGAGCGCGATCTGGCGGGGCGTCGAGGAGAGCAGGTCCTCGCCGCGGAGCACGTGCGTGATGCCCATGAGGGCGTCGTCGACGGGGTTCACGAGCGTGTAGAGCGGCTTGCCGTTGGGTCGCACGAGCACGAAGTCGGGGAACGACCCGGCCTTGAAGGTGATCTCGCCGCGCACGAGGTCGTCGAACGAGAGGTCGGTGTCCGGCACTCGAAGGCGCAGCGCCGGCTCGCGGCCCTCAGCCTTGAGGCGAGCGATCTCGTCGGCCGACAGGTCGCGCTCGTAGTTGTCGTACCCCATCTTCGGGTCGCGACCGGCGGCCACGTTGCGCGCCTCGATCTCCTCACCCGTCGCGAACGACTCGTACAGGTGGCCGGCGTCGCGGAGCTTCTGGATGACGTCGAGGTAGATGTCGGTGCGCTGCGACTGACGGTACGGCTCGTGCGGCCCGCCGACGTTCACGCCCTCGTCCCAGCCGAGCCCGAGCCAGCCGAGCCCGTCGATGATCTGCTGGTAGCTCTCCTCGGAGTCGCGCTCAGCATCCGTGTCCTCGATGCGGAACACGAACGTGCCCCCGGTGTGCTTCGCGTAGGCCCAGTTGAAGAGGGCGGTGCGGATGAGCCCGACGTGCGGGGTCCCCGTCGGCGAAGGGCAGAAGCGGACACGGACATCGCTGCCCGTAGCGGTGGTCACAAGCGAAGAAGAGGATGCAGTCATGAGACCCCCAGCCTACCGGGGCGGCGCGGGTCACCGAGTGGGCGCGGCTCGACTCAGACGAGCACCTTCCGCCAGGCACCCTCGCTGACGAAGGGTCGGAAGCCGAGCGCCTCGTTGACGTTCAGCATCGGGCGGTTCTCCTCGGCGTTGTACGTGTAGACCCGCTCGACGTCGGGGTGCATCGCCCTCCAGGCGAGCAGGTTCACCGCCTTCACGAGCATCCCGAGCCGGTTGCCGCGATGCTCGCGCAGCACGAGCGTGTCCTCCTGGTCGGCTCGCCTCGTGCCGTCGTCCATCCGCTGCAGCTCGCTGAAGGCCACGAGCTCCCCGGTCGGAACGTGCTGGATTGCCCCCACGAGCACGCTGTCGCCGCGGGCGATCGCCGTCGCCTCAAGCTCCTCGCGGACACGCCTCGCGTCCCACTCCTGCTCATCTTCGACGAGGTCACCCTGCGGGGCGTCCGTGCTCATGCGCGCCTTCAGCGCCGCGTAGCCGTCGATGAACTCGTCCGGCGTCGGGTACGACCACGACACGCAGCGATACTCGACGCCCGCGGCCTCCCTGGCACCGTCGCGCAGCGCGCGCAGGGCGTCGTCGTGCTCGGCGCCCAGCTCGAGCACGCTCATGCGCTCGACCTGACCGAGCTCGAACCCTCGTCGCAGCAGCATCTGCGCGGCCGGATCCAGCGCCGGGATGTCCCCGACACCGCTCGGCGACGGGATGCGCGGCCCAGCCACCTCTCGGTGCACCACCCACGTGCGGATCTCCGAGCGACCCGCGTCTCGCACCGCCAGCTCCCCGACCTCGTACGCGGCCGCCCCGAAGCCGCGGCCCCGCGCATCCGGGTGGATCTCGAGCATCATCTTCGCCATCTCGACGTCTTCGGTGAGCGGGAAGTCGAAGAGCACACGCCCCACGAGCCGACCGTGCTCGCGGATGAGGCGGCCGTCCCGACGCTCGTACTCGCTCGGCTCGTACCCCGGCAGCAGCACCTCCGCGGGCAGCACGAAGTCGTCGTTGCGGTACGTGTCCCTCGTGACGGCGTTGCGCAGGGCCGTCATCTCTTGGAACGCCGCTGCCGCGACATCGTCGAGCGAAGACGGGATGCGCAGGGGCTCCGCGCTGAAGCCAGCCGGGGCGGCGGGGGTCGGCTTGGCGGAATCCGAGGCGGCGACATCTTGGGCAGCCGCAGCTTCGGGGCCGGCGGAGTCGGGAACGGTGGTGTCGGGCGACATCGAAGTGCTTCCTGTTGGTGCGATGAAGCTGCGGCGTCGCAACCGACCAGGATATCGACCGCGACGCCGCCGCCTCAAGCACCCGGCGTGGCGGCGGATGCGCGCGGCGGGTGCGGCAGGTGCGCGTGCGCTACGCCTCGGCCAGGAACTCCCGCAGCTGCTCGACGACAAACGCATGGTCCTCGACCTGCGGCAGCCCCGAGATGCCGACCGCGCCGACGACACCGATCCCGTCGATGCGAACGGGGAACACGCCGCCGTTCGCGGCGACCTCGTCGGGGTCGAGTCGCGACTCCTGCTCGTAGACGCGTCCCAGCGAGCGGAACAGCGCACCGACGCCGAGCGATGACTGCTCGAAGTGCAGCACCGCGCGTGTCTTCCGCTCGAGCCACGCGTCGTTGTCCGGCACAGCGCCGTCGAGTGCGGCGTGGAAGACCCGCTGCTGTCCGACGACGATGCCGATGACCACGGGCAGCGAACGAGCCGCCGCCGCCTCGCGCATCCGGGAGCCGAGCCGCCATGCATCATCGCGCGAGAACCTGGTGAAGACGAGCTCGGCTTCTTCGGCGCGGATGCGCGCGAGATCCGCGAGGGCGTCGGCGGCGGCGACGGCCGCGGTGTCGCCCGCCTGCTCCTGCACCCGCTCCTGCGCTGGCGCGTCAGGCATCCGACGACGCCGTCCAGATGTTGATGCCGCCGTCGACGGCGTAGGTGTCGATCTCTGCGAGCTCGGCGTCGGTCAACGGCGACGCGTCGAGGCACCTGACGAGGTCGTCGAGCTGCGAGGTGCGGGACGCCCCGATGAGGGCGGACGTGATCCGCTCGTCGCGCAGCACCCAGGCGATCGCGAGCTGCGCGAGCGTCTGCCCGCGACGCTCCGCGATCGCGTTGAGGGCGCGCACCCGCTCGAGGTTCTCGTCGCTGAGCATCCCGTCGCGCAGCGTCTTGCCCTGCGTCGCCCGCGACCCCTCCGGCACTCCCCCGAGGTATTTGTTCGTCAGCAGCCCCTGGGCGAGGCCGGAGAATGCGATGACGCCAGCCCCGGCCGTCGCGTTGGCTTCGAGCACCGACGGCTCGCCGTCCTCGATCCAGCGGTTCAGGAGGGAGTACGACGGCTGCGAGATGAGCAGTGGCGTGCCGAGCTCGCGCAGGAGGCCGGCGACCTCCTCGGTGCGCTCCGCGGAGTAGGAGGAGACGCCGACGTAGCGGGCCTTCCCGCTGCGCACGATCGCATCGAGCGCGGCCGCCGTCTCCTCGAGGGGCGTCTCGGGGTCGAACCGGTGGCTGTAGAAGATGTCGACGTAGTCGGTGCCGAGCAGGCGAAGGCTGTTCTCGAGGCTCCCGAGCAGGTGCTTGCGGCCGCCGCCCGAGCCGTTCGGGCCTGGGAAAACGGGGTATCCGGCCTTCGTCGACAGCACGAGCTCGTCGCGCAGGCCCGCGAAGTCCTCGCGCAGGATCCGGCCGACGTTCGCCTCGGTCGAGCCGAAGGGCGGGCCGTAGCCGTTCGCGATGTCGAAGTGCATGATGCCGAGGTCGAATGCGTGCCGCAGCAGCTCACGCTGCTTCGCGAGGGGGGTGTCGTCGCCGAAGCCGTGCCAGGTGCCGAACGAGATCGCGGGCAGCTGCAGTCCGCTGCGGCCGACACGGCGATACTGCATCCGCTCGTAGCGGTCGGCTGCTGGGCTGTAGCGGGGGGTGAGCTGGGCGGTCATGGGAGCCCTTTCTGTCAGAGGAGGTTGTGGATGCGCGGCAGCGTCAGCGCGCGGGAGCGGATGCGCGGAGCGCGGAGAGGAGGGGCAGCTGCGCTTCGTCCTCGAGCGCACTGCCGACGGCGACGACGTCGGCTCCTGCCGCGAGGTACTCCCCCGCGTTGGCCGCGTTGATGCCGCCCGTAGCGACAAGACGCATCTCGGGGAACGGCCCTCGCATGGCCGAGAACCAGTCGGCGCCGAGCACGCTGGCGGGGAACGCCTTGACCCAGGTCAGGCCGAGCGCCTTCGCGAGCTGGATGTCGGTCCCGCTGGCCACACCGGGCAGCGGGGCGAGGCCCGCGGCCTGGGCCGCCTCGATGACGGCGGGGTCGAGGCCGGGTGCGACGGTGAACGTGGCTCCGGCCTGCTTGGCCTGTTCGACGTGGGCGAGCGAGACGACGGTGCCGGCGCCGACCGCGTGTCCGCCGGGCTCGGCGGCGCGGACGACGGCGCGGAGCGCGTCGAGCGCGGCATCGTTCTGGATGGGCACCTCGACGCTCGAGATGCCGAGCGACCAGGCGAGGTTCGCGAGCTCGACGCTGCGCTCCGGGGTGTAGCCGCGCAGGATCGCCATGACGGGCGATCCGGCGAACATGGTGTCGAAGGTGTCAGTCATGTGGTCTCCAGCCGAGGTCGTGGGAGATGGCGAGGACGACGTCGTCGAGGCGCGGCTGCCATTCGGCGAGTGCGTCGAGGTCGGCACTCGCCTTGAGTGCGGTGATGGACACGGCCGCGACGACCGTGTCGCTCGAGTCCCGGATGGGCATGGCGATGCAGTTGATGAAGTTCTCGTACTCGGCATCGTCGACGGCCCAGCCGCGTTCGCGGGTGCGCTCGAGCTCGGCGTCGAGGGCGGCGCGCGAGACGATCGTGTTGTCGGTGTATGGCGTGTACTCGTAGCCCTCGAGCATCCGGTCGGTCTTCTCAACGTCCTGCTGGGCGAGGATGGCCTTGCTGACGCCCGCCGTGTGCAGGAGCACCGGCTGCCCGATCTGGGAGTAGAGCCTGACCATCCCAGGCTGCTCGATCTTGTCGGCGTAGACGATGCGGTCACCCTCGAGGACGGCGAGGTGCACGGTGTGCGTGCAGTCCCTGCCGAGCTCCTGCAGCACGGGGCGGGCGATGTTGCGCAGGTCGAACTGGTCGCTGGCCGCCCGGGCGAGACCGCTCAGCCGGTAGCCGACCCCGTATCTGCTGTCCGCGTGACGGCGGGTGAGCCCGGTCTCGGTGAGCGTCTGCAGCATCCGCAGTGCCGTCGATCGGTGCACGCCGAGCTTGGCGGCGATCTCCGACTGGGTGCGCGGCGCGAGGCTCACGTACTCGAGGATCTCTGCTGCGCGGTGGATGCTCTGGGACATGGTGGGACTCCGATCAGGCCGGGACGAAGTCGTGTGTGCTGCCGAGGGTTCGGGCGGCGAGCCCGTGCCCTCGGTTCAAGCACGCATCGACGGGCTCGCCGCCAAGCATCGCACCGAGGTAGCCGGCCGTGAAGGCATCGCCCGCCCCGACGGCTTCGACGACGTCGACGGGATGCGCTGGCACGAACGCCGAGGACACGCTGCCGTCGACGACAGTGACCTCGGTTGCGCCGACGCTGCCGTCCTTCACGACGAGGCTGCCGGGCAGCCCGAGCCGCGAGTGGAGCGTCGCCGGGCGGCCCTCGCCCCACAGCGTCTCTGCCTCGTCACGGCCCACGAACACGAGGTCCGCGAGCGCTGCGAGCGCCGCGAGTCGCGGCCCCGCGGCTTCGATGCTCCAGAGCCCGGGCCGGTAGTTCACGTCGAACGACACGGTGATGGCGCGCCGCCGCGCCTCGAGCATGACGGCTTCGAGCATCGCCGAGCAGCTTGCCGAGAGGCCGGCGGTGATGCCCGTCACGTGGAGGGCGGCGACGCCCTCCCAGTCGAGCTGGGCGAGCACGGTCGCATCCATTCGCGAAGCGGCCGAACCGGCCCGGTAGTAGTAGACGGTGGTCTCCCCGTCGCCAGGGTCCTTGAAGTAGACGCCGGTGGGCGCCCCCGGCACGAGCTGGACGCCTGCGACGTCGACGCCGCTCGCGCGCACCTCGTCGAGGAGGCGCCACCCGAGTGGGTCGTCGCCGAGCCAGCTCACCCAGCTGGAGGGGACGCCGGAGTCGGCGAGGTACATGGCGACCGTCGACTCCGCGCCCCCGGCCTTGACGGCGAAGCTCACGGCTTCCCTGAGCGGGGCGACGTGGGTCGGCGTGACCATGGCCATGGTCTCGCCCAGGCACAGCACGCGACCGGCGCGCGGGGCGTTCGCGAGCACGGCGCTACTTGAGAATGGGCTCTTCGGTGCGCTCACGCGTCGACCGTCCTTTCAGCAGGGCGCGGATGCGCGGGGCGAGAACGGCGAGGATGCTCAGGATGATGAGCGTCAGCGCGATGGGGCTCGTGAAGACCGCTCCGTAGCCGTCGATGAGGAGTGCACGCCGGAGGTTGCCTTCCGCGAGCGGCCCGAGGATGAGGCCGAGCACGAGGGGCCCCGGCGGGAAGCCGAAGCGTCGCATCGCGAGCCCGAGGAGCCCGAAGGCGAACATGAGCACGACGTCGAACACCGAGTTGGAGACGGCGAAGGTGCCGACCATGCAGAAGGTGACGATGACAACCGAGAGGTAGCGCTTCGGCATGGCGAGCAGCTTGACGACGCCGCGCATGCGCACGAGCGCGAGGGCCAGCGCCAGCACGGTGGCGATGAGCATGATCGCGGAGAGGCTGAAGACGAGATCGGGCCGGTTCGCGAACAGGCTCGGCCCCGGCTGGAGCCCCCACACGATCATGGAGCCGAGCATGACGGCCATGACCGAGTCGCCTGGCACGCCGAGCGACAGGGTCGTCGTGACCGATCCGCCCATCGTCGCGGTGCTCGAGCTGTCGGCGGCCGCGACTCCCTCGAGTGCGCCCTTCCCGAACTTCTCGGGGGTCTTGGAGGCGCGGCGCGCCTGGTCCCAAGCGATGACGCCGGCGATGTCGCCGCCGGCCGCCGGGATGACGCCGACGACGGCGCCGATTCCCGTGCCGATGGCCGTCGGCTTGCGCAGCAGCTTGCGCTCCGCCTTGTTCGGCCACCATTTGCCGAGCTGCGTGATGGGCTGCGGCTCGGGGCCCCTCTTGGCGGAGATGACCTGGTTGAAGACCTCGGCGATGCCGAAGAGGCCGATGATGGCGGCGATGAACGGCACGCCGCTCGAGAGCTCCGGGATGCCGAACGTGAAGCGCTGGTCGCCCGAGATGGGATCGTTGCCGATCGTCCCGAGCCACAGGCCGAAGGCTCCGGCTGCGAGGCCCTTCATGACGCGGTCGCCGGAGACGCCGATCATCATGGTGAGCCCGAACACGACGAGTGCGAACATCTCGATCGGCCCGAAGCTCAGCGCGAAGCCCGAGATGGGCTGCGCGAGGAACAGCAGGATGAGGATGCCGGCGAAGGAGCCGACGGCAGAGACGAGCGCGGAGCTCGTCAGCGCGATGCCGGCCTTGCCCTGCTTCGCGAGGGGATACCCGTCGAAGGTCGTCGCGATCGAGGCGGGGGTGCCAGGCGTGTTGATGAGGATCGACGGAACCCGGTCGCCGAACTGCGCGGCGATGTAGATGGAGAGCAGCACCGCGAGACCCTGGAGGGGCTCGAGGGTGAGGGTGAAGCCGGCCGCGAGCGCGACGGCCATCGTGGCCGTGATGCCGGGGATGGCGCCCACGAGCGTGCCGAGGAGCACGCCGATGATGAGGCACAGCGCGATCGTGGGGTCGAGGAGCGCGCCGAGCCCCTCCGTGATGCCGTTCACAGCGGCACCCCCAGGAGGAGCCCGAAGACCCCGTAGAGCACGACCGTCACGATGACGGGGAACAGCGCGAGGTCGCGCCAGCCGCGGCCACCGAGCACGAACGTGAGTCCGGCGGCGAGGAGCAGCGTGACGATCACGAAGTGGAGGAAGTACCAGGCGACGCCGTAGGCGGCGATGGCCGCGAGCATGAGGAGCATCCGCGAGATGCCGCGCTTCGTGGGGGCGTCCTCGCTCGGCGCATCCGGCTTGCGGATGGCGACCCCGACGAGCAGCGCCCCGAGGAGCACGATCGCCCCGCCGAGCACGGTCGGCCACCAGCGCGGGCCGAACGGGTCGCCGCCCGTCGCCGGGACGACGGCGACGGCCAGGGCGATGGATGCTCCGCCGACGGCGATCACACCCGCCGCGATGAGCATGTCCCGCCGCCGGCTGACGGGCCGAGACTCGGTGGTCTCCTCGTCGACGCCGAGCGCCACGTCGAGCGGGTTCGCCTCGACTGATCTATCCATGACGGTCACGCCTCTACTCGCCGAACAGCTCTGCGAAGCGCTCGTTCTCGGCCTTCACGAAGTCGGTCGCCTCGTCGCCGGGGATGAACACGGGGATGTTGCCGCCCGATTCGATGAGCTCGACGTACTCGGAGCTGCCGGCCGCGGTCTCGAGCGCCGCCTGCAGCGACTCCTTGACCGCGGGGTCGAGCCCGGTCGGCGCGCCGACGGCGGCCCAGCTGCCGATGACGACGTCGTAGCCCTGCTCGCCCGCCGTCGGCACGTCAGGCAGCGCGGGGGCGCGTTCCTCGGTGAAGACGGCGAGCACGCGGAGTCGCCCGTCCTCGTCAGCGGGAGCGGTCTCGCCGATGCCGGCGACGACTGCGTCGACCTGGCCACCGACAGCTGCCGTGACCGCGGGGGCGCCGCCGTCGAAGGGCACGCCCTGGAACTCGACACCGGCGACGTTGCCGAGCTCGGTCGCCCCGGCCTCCCAGATCGAGCCGGGGCCGGCGTTGGAGATCGTGACGCTGCCCGGGCTCGCCGCCGCGGCGGCGACGAGCTCCTCGAGCGTCTGGTACGGGCTGTTCGCGGGGACCGCGATCGTGCCCGGCTGCTCGTTGACGATGCCGAGGAAGTCGTAGCTGGCGGGGTCGATGTCGTACCCCTGGTGGCCGAGCATGCTCACCTCGACGGGGAAGACCATGATCGAGTAGCCGTCAGCCGCGAGGCCGGCGACGTGCTGCATGCCGACGGAGCCGGCACCGCCGGGTCGGTTGTCGACGACGATCGACTGGCCCAGCTCGGACTCGAGCTGCGTCGCGAGGGTGCGGGCGGTGAGGTCGGTCGCACCTCCGGCCTGCGTCGGCGTGTAGAACGTGATGGCCTGCGAGGGAAACTCCTCGCCACCTGCGGTTCCGCCCGCGCGGTTCGCGCAGCCGGAGAGGGAGAGCACGGTCGCCGCGGTGGCGAGCAGCGCGAGGGGCGCCAGTTTCGAAGGACGTCGCTTCATCGGGGTTCCATCCACTTCGTTGGGAATGTGTTGCATATGTTGCAACGCGGTTGCAGTAACTGCACACATCGTATGAAACCCGAAAGCAGCACGCAAGTGGAAGCCGAAGATCGTCTCCAGAACTGGACGCAGGGGTAAGGCAAGGCTTATCTTTGCTCGGTGAGTGCTTCCACTGCTGTTCAGACCCGCCCCGCCTACCGGCCGTACTGCGCCGAGGTCAGAGCAGTGCAGCGCCTTGCTCCCGCATTCACCCGGGTGACCTTCACGTGCGACGACTTCGAGCACTTCGGCACGACCGGACTCGACCAGCGCATCAAGCTCATCCTCCCCATGGCGGACGGCACGACCAGCGACTTCGGGCAGCGCGACGCAGAGGTGCTCGACGCCGGCCTCTGGTACGAGCGCTGGCGGACGACCCCCACGGAACGCCGCAGCCCCCTGCGCACCTACACGGTGCGCCGCGTCGACCCGGACGCTCGCGAGATCGACGTCGACTTCGTCGTGCACCACGGCGCGGGTCCGGCGGGCGCCTGGGCCGAGAACGCGAAGCCGGGCGACGACCTCGTCATCGTCGGCCCCGACCAGCGCAGCGAGCACTCGCACCTCGGCGCGGACTGGCATCCCGGCACCGCCAAGCGCCTCCTGCTCGCGGGTGACGAGACCGCGGTTCCCGCGATCGGCTCGATCCTCGAATCGCTCAGCGACCGGTGCGAGGTGGATGCGCTCCTCGAGGTGCCCACGAGCGCCGACATCATCCCCATCGACGTGCCCGCCAGCTTCCGCATCACCTGGCTGCCCCGCGACGGCGCCGCCCACGGCGCCCGGCTGACGCAAGCCCTGCAGCAGTGGTGCCTCGACTCCCCCGAGGCGCTCGCGCAGGCCGCGGCCCCCCGCCCGCAGCAGATCGCCGACATCGACGTCGACGTCGACCTCCTCTGGGACAGCCCAGAGGACGGCGAAGGCGAGTTCTACGCGTGGATGGCCGGCGAGGCCGCCACCATCAAGACCCTCCGCCGCCACCTGGTGACCACCAACGGCGTCGACCGCAAGCGCGTCGCCTTCATGGGGTACTGGCGACTCGGCCAGTCCGAGCACCAGGAATGATCGCGGGCGCACGCGCGCGCCGCGTCCGCCTCGTCGCCGTCGGGGCGGTCGCCCTGCTCCTGGTCGCCGTGATCGTGAGCCTCCTCGTGGGGGCCCGCACCGTCGCGCCATCCGTGGTCGTGGATGCCCTGCTCGCGCCGAACCCGGACCTGGCCGACCACACCGTGGTCAGGGACCAGCGCATCCCCCGCACCCTCATCGGCGTCCTGGCCGGCGCGGCGCTCGCCGTCGCCGGCACCCTCATGCAGGGGATCACGCGCAACCCCCTCGCCGACCCGGGGCTCCTCGGCATCAACGCGGGTGCCTCCGTCGCCGTGCTCGTCGCCATCACGTTCTTCAGCATCTCCGCACCCACCGGGTTCGTGTGGTTCGCCTTCGCTGGGGCTGCCGTCGCCGCAGTCGTCGTCGCCGTCATCGGCACGCGCGGCCCGGACGGCGACAATCCGGCGAAGCTCGCGCTCACGGGCGCCGCCGTCACCGCCGGCCTCACCGCCGTGACGACCCTCATCCTCACCACCTCCATCGTGGCGCTCGACGTCTTCCGCTACTGGCAGGTCGGAGGCCTCACCTCGCGCGGCCTCGACACGGTCGCCGTCGTCGCGATCCCCCTGCTCATCGGCGGCATCATCGCCATCGCGAGCGCGCGCGGCCTCGACCTCATCGCCCTCGGCGCCGACACCGCGGCAGGCCTCGGCCAGAACGTGCCGCGCACGCGCGCGCTCGGCATCCTCGCGACCGTGCTGCTCTGCGGCGGGGCCACCTCGATCGCCGGGCCCATCGTCTTCATCGGGCTCCTCGTGCCGCACGCCCTGCGCGCGATGGTCGGCGACGACTACCGGCGGCTCCTCCTCATCGGCACGCCCCTCGGCGGCGCGGTGCTGCTCATCGCCGACATCGTCGGCCGCGTCATCGCGCCGCCGGGCGAGGTCCAGGCCGGTGTCGTGGTCGCCTTCGTCGGCGCCCCGGTGCTCATCGCGCTGGTCCTCCGCCGCAAGCAGGTGGCCCTGTGACCGCCCGCGATGTCCTCCCGAAGAACACGGCAGCGCCCCTCCGCGGCTCCGAGTCGCCGCTCGAGGCGGTGCGAGCCCGCGTCAGACGGCGCCGCGGGTTCGTCGTCGGCGGCGTCACCGTGGCTCTGATCGCCGTCGTCCTCCTCGGCGTCACGACCGGCGACTACCCGCTCACCCTCGAGCAGCTCGCGCGCACCCTGCTCGGGGGCGGCGACCGCCTCGAGTCCTACGTGCTCTTCCAGGTGCGGCTCCCGCGCGTGCTCATGGGCGTTTTGGTCGGCGCCTGCCTCGGCGTCGCCGGCGCCCTCCTGCAGGGCGTGCTCCGAAACCCGCTCGCGAGCCCCGACCTCCTCGGCATCAGCGGCGGCAGCAGCGTCGCAGCCGTGTTCCTGCTCCTCATCTTCGGCGTCACCGGGCCGATCCTCGCGGTCGCCGCCTTCGCCGGGGGGCTCGCGGTCGCCGCCATCCTGCTCCTCGCGGCAGGCAGGCGAGGCGAGGCCGGTTTCCGGCTCATCCTCGCCGGCATCGGCATCTCGTTCCTCACCGTCGCCATCATGAACTACCTCATGGTCCGCAGCCAGGTCGAGCTCGCTCAGGCCGCGCTGCTCTGGGTCACGGGCTCCCTCGCCTCCACCGCGTGGTGGCACCTCACCGTCGTCGCCGTCGTCGCCGTCGCGCTCCTCCCCGCCGTGCTCATCTCCGCGCGCTGGCTGCCGATCACCCAGCTCGGCGCATCCACGGCCGCCGGGCTCGGCGTCACAACCAGCCGGGTGCGGATGATCGCCGTCGTCTCCGCCGTGCTGCTCACCGCCGTCACGTGCGCCTTCGCGGGGCCCATCTCGTTCATCGCGCTCTGCGCACCGGCCATCGCCAGGTCCCTGCTCGGCCACGGCTCCATCGGAGTCGGGACAAGCGCGATCACGGGGGCCGCTCTCCTCACGGGCGCCGACCTCGTCGCGCAGTTCGCGATCCCGGACACCTCACTGCCCGTCGGAGTCGTCACGGGGGCCGTCGGCGCCGTGTTCCTGCTCTGGCTCCTCGCCTCGACGAAAGGACGCCAGCTGTGACCGGCGACCACCAAGCACCCGCAGCCTGGGTCGACCCCACCGCCGCAGCGCCAGCGGGGCCGCGCCTCTCCGCGCGCGGCCTCTCGGCCGGCTACCCCGGCCGCACCGTCATCGAAGGACTCGACCTCGACATCACCCCGGGCCGCATCACGATGATCATCGGCGCCAACGCCTGCGGTAAATCCACCCTCCTCGGCGTGCTCGCGCGCCTCACCTCGCCCCTCGCCGGCAGCGTGCAGCTCGACGACGTCGACGCCGCCAGCATCCCCAGGCGCCGGTTCGCGCAGACCGTCGGGATGCTCCCCCAGCATCCGACCGCCCCCGACGGACTCACGGTCGCCGAGCTCGTCTCGAGAGGCCGGCACCCGCACCGCGGACTCTTCGACCGCTGGGGAACCGCCGACACGAAGCACGTCGACGAGGCCATGCGCCGCACCGGCGTCGCGGAGCTCGCCGATCGACCGGTCGGCGACCTGTCCGGCGGGCAGCGGCAGCGCGTCTGGATCGCCATGTCCCTGGCGCAGAACCCCAAGGTGCTCCTCCTCGACGAGCCCACGACGTTCCTCGACCTCAGCCACCAGCTCGAGGTCCTCGACCTGCTCGTGAGCCTCAACCGGCGCGAGGGCACCACCATCGTCGTCGTCCTGCACGAGCTGAACCTCGCGGCCCGCTACGCCGACGAGCTCATCGTGATGCGCGACGGTCGCATCGTCGCCAACGGCTCCCCCACCGAGGTGCTCACGAAGGAGGTCGTCGCCGACGCCTTCGCCCTCGACGCGCTTGTCATGCCGGACCCCCTCACCAGAACACCCCTCATCGTCCCCGTCCCGGGAGGCGCCCACACGGGCAGCGAGCCCGAGTAGCCCCTCTCCACCCCCAGCTCTTCACGCATCCGCACGAAAGGAACCACCCCATGAACCGCACCCTCCGACCGATCGCCGCCGCCGCGGTGGCGGTCACGGCGCTCGCACTCAGCGCCTGCGCCCCCGCCGCCACCGACACGAGCGACGCGGCCGCCGCACCGGGCGACGCCGCGAGCTTCCCCGTCACCTTCGAGCACATGTACGGCACCACCACGATCGAAGAGGCGCCGACCCGCGTCGCGACGTGGGGATGGGGCGTCACCGACGCGGTCCTCGCGCTCGACATCGTCCCCGTCGCCATGGCATCGATGGACTACGGCGGAGGCGAGGACCGCATCGCGCCGTGGGTCTCCGACAAGATCGAGGAGCTCGGCGGCGAAGCCCCCGTCATCCTCGACAACGCCACCTACGAGCTCTCCGTGGAGGCGCTGCTCGCCACCGACCCCGACGTGTTCATCGCGTCCTACTCCGGGCTCACGCAGGAGGAGTACGACGCCGTCACCGCGGCCGGCGTGCCCGTCGTCGCCCCCGAGGAAGCGATCTGGTCGACGCCGTGGCGTGACGTCATCACCGACACCGGCAAGGCCCTCGGCCTCGAGGCGGACGCCAACGAGATCCTCGCCGACCTCGACCAGCAGGTCGCCGATCAGGCCGCCGAGCACCCCGAGTTCGAAGGCACGACGATCGCCTACGCGTCCGAGGATGTGGACACCTTCTACCTCCTCCTCGAGAACGACCCGCGCGTCGAGCTGCTCACCGACCTCGGCTTCACGAGCGCACCATCCGTCGCGGAACTCGCAACCGGGGAGTCGACGTTCTCGACGACCGTCTCCAGCGAGAACCTCGACAAGATCGACGCGGACGTCGTCTTCACCCAGACCGAGACCGAGGAGCAGCTGCAGACGTTCCTGACCTCGGACCGCACGAAGCTCATCCCCGCCGTCTCCAAGGGCGCCGTCGCAGCGCTCGTGGGCGAGGAGAACGGCGCGGCCATCTCGCCGACCGCCCTCTCCATCCCGTTCTTCCTCCCGATGCTCGTCGAGCAGCTCGCCACGGCGACCGCGGTCGCGAAGAGCTAGCGACGGGGGCCCACCCCCACGCAGAACGCTGCCAGTCAGATGCGCCCTCTCGGAAGCCGAGGGGGCGCATCTGACTGGCAGCGGTGGTTCTGCCCGACCGAGCGCCTAGCGCGCGGTGACGGGGTTGGAGAGCGAGCCGATGCCCTCGATCGTGCAGGTGACCGTGTCGCCCTTCGCGAGCGGACCGACGCCCGCGGGCGTGCCCGTGAGGATGATGTCGCCCGGCAGCAGCGTGAACACGCTCGACGCGTACTCGACGAGCTTCGCGACCGACGTGATCATCTGCGAGAGGTCGCCCTCCTGGCGCAGCTCGCCGTTGACCTCAGCGGTGATGCGGCCCTTCGAGGGGTCGAAGTCGGTCTCGATGATCGGGCCGAGCGGGCAGAACGAGTCGAAGCCCTTCGCGCGAGCCCACTGGCCGTCGCTCTTCTGCAGGTCACGGGCCGTGACGTCGTTCGCGATCGTGTAGCCGAAGATGACCTGAGCCGCGTCGGCGGCCGGCACGTTGCGGGCGACCTGGCCGATGACGACGGCGAGCTCCGCCTCGTGGTCGACGCGCTCCGACTGGGGCGGCAGCACGATCGGGTGGCGGGGGCCGATAACCGAGGTGTTCGGCTTGAGGAACATCATGGGCACCTCGGCGGCCTCGTTGCCGAGCTCGTTCGCGTGCTCCGCGTAGTTGCGTCCGAAGCCGATCACCTTCGAGCGCGGCAGCACGGGCGACTGCAGCTGCACCTGGTCGATCGGGATGCGTTCGTCGAGCGTCTCGTAGCCGAGGTAGAGGGGGTCACCCGCCAGCTTGACGTAGACCTTCTCCTCCTCGTCGAGGATGCCGAAAGTGAGCTGACCCTGGTATTCGAAGCGCGCGATCTTCACCGTGCCAGCCTACAGCGGCGCGGCCGAGCCCGCGCCGAGCCGCTTCATTGCAGCGCCGGCGCAGGCTCCGCGTCGCCATCCGCGCCCGTCTTGATCGTCTCGCCGCGGAAGAACCCCGGGCTGCGGACGTACTGCACGACCATGAGCACGACGCCGAGCAGGAGCACGCCGACCCCGAGCACGAATACGAGGCCGATGCCGTCCTGCGCGATGCCGTCGGCGTCGTAGCTCGTCGCGAAGACCGCGGAGCCCGAGCCGAACGACGGCGACAGCGACGCCCTGGCGGTCTCGAAGAAGAAGTAGAGCAGCGCGAGCCCGCCGAGCAGTGGGAAGAGGAACCGGAAGAACAGGTTCCGCGTCGAGGAGAACAGCGAGCGGCGGAAGTACCAGACGCATGCGAGCCCCGTGACGCCGTAGTAGAAGCACACCATGAGGCCGAGCGCCGCGATGGTGTCCCAGAGGGCGTTCTCGGAGAGCAGCCGCAGCACGATGTAGAAGACGATCGCCGCGGCCGCCGAGGCGATGGTCGCCACCGACGGCGACTTGAAGCGGGGGCTCACGCTGGCGTACGACCTGGGCAGCGCCCCGTAATGCCCCATGGCGAGGAGCGTGCGAGAGGGCGACACCATCGTCGACTGCAGCGAGGCCGCCGAGCTGAACATGACGGCGACCGTCATGAGCAGCGCGAACGGGCCCATGATCGGCTCCGCGAGGGAGGCGAGGATGCTCTCCTGATTGTCTGGGTTGCCGGCACCGAGGCCCTCCTCGCCGATACCCGCGTAGGCGAGGACCGCAAGCGTCATCAGCACGTAGATCGCGACCATGACGAAGATCGTGAGCATGGAGGCACGGCCCGGGGTCTTCTCCGGATCCTTCGCCTCCTCGTTCATCGTGATGACCGTGTCCCAGCCCCAGAACAGGAAGATCGACAGCGAGACGCCGGCGGAGATCGCGGCGAGCGAGCCCACCTCGAACGGGTTGAACCACGACAGCTCGATGGGGGTCGCGTCGAACGCGGTGCCGTTCCCGACGTGCACGAACGCCGCGATGATGACCCAGACGATGGCGATGAGCTGCACGACCACGAGGACGTACTGGACCTTCTTCGTCGACTCGACGCCGCGGTAGGAGATCCACGCGGCGAGGGCAGTGAAGATGACGGTCATCGGGATGTTGATCCACAGCACGCGCGTCAGGTCCGCGAGCTCCGGGTTCTGGAAGATCTGCGCCAGCATGATGAAGAAGAAGTCGACGGCGACGGCCGCGAGGTTCGAGAGCACGAGGACGGTCGCGGCGATGAGCCCCCATCCGCCCATCCACCCGATCCACGGCCCGAACGCGCGGGTCGCCCACGTGAACGAGGTGCCGGAGTCCGGCATCGCCGTGTTGAGCTCCCGGTAGCCGAACACGACGAGCAGCATCGGGATGAACCCGACGAGCATGATGGCGGGCGTGTAGACGCCGACCTGCGCGATGGTGGGGCCGAGGCCGGACGTGACGGCGTAGGCGGGCGCGATGCAGGAGACGCCGATGACGGCCGCCCCGAGCACCCCGACCTTGCCGGCGGAGAGGCCCTTCGCGCTCAGTCCCCCACCATGCAGCTCCTCGTTGAGCTTCGCCGCCGCTGCGGTTTCCGATGTTGTCATTTGGTGATGATGGCCCATCCCCGGAGAACCGTCAATGGGCCGAAACGGCCCGGAAACATTGCGTGAATCGACAGAACGGCCGGGGCCTCCGGGGCGGCGCTCGGTTTGCATTGCGCCGCGCCTCGCGAGACATTGGCAGTTGTCAGATATCGCCCCTCCCTTGACCGACGGCGGGCATCGACCTCGAGCGAGAGGGACCATGAAGAGGCCCACAGATCCGCATCCCGTGATCGAGACCCTGCTCAACGGCGGCGGCGACGACGAGCCGCAGCCCAGAACCCGGTCCTCCAGGCGGACACCGGCGGTTGGACCTCGCCGCCCGATCACCGGCAGCGGGCGCCACGTCTCGCGGCACAGGCGCACGAGCTCGAAGTTCGTGCGACGCCGCCTCATGGTCGCCGCCGCGGCGGCCGTCTGCGGGACCATGGTCGCCGGCATCGGCTTCATCTCGGCGACCTACTTCCAGGTCGTGGGCAACCTCGCCGACAACGCCGTGGGTCGAGCGGACGGAACGGGCACCGAGATCTCCGGATGGGATGGCGCCGTTAACATCCTCATCATGGGCTCCGACTCCAGGGACGGGCAGTCGAGCGCCGACTACGGGGAGGCAGGCGGGGCGCGGTCCGACGTCATGATGCTGCTGCACGTGTCGGCCGATCGCGAGGACGCGACCCTCATCAGCATTCCCCGAGACACGATGCTGCCGACCCCGGAATGCACGACCCCGGACGGTGCCGTGGTGCCAGCGCAGGAGGCCGCGCAGATCAACGGGGCGCTCGAGAACGGGCCGTTCTGCTCGCTCGACACGATCCGCGATTTCACCGGCCTGGACATCGACCACTTCATCGTCGTCGGCTTCGACGGCGTCATCGGCATCACGGAGGCCATCGGCGGCGTCGACGTGTGCGTCGAGAACGACATCGCCGACGACTACTCGGGGCTGTACATGACCGCGGGCACCCACAGCCTCCAGGGCGAGGCGGCCCTCGCGTTCCTGCGCACGCGGCACGGCTTCGCCGACGGGAGCGACCTGGGGCGCATCCAGGCCCAGCAGGCGTTCCTCGCCTCCCTCGCTCGGAAGGTCACGAGCGGCGGCACGCTCACCAACCCGGGGGCCCTCTACGGGCTCGCCGACTCCGCGTCGAAGGCCATGACCGTCGACGAGGCCCTCGCGCAGCCGAGCAGCCTCGTCGCGCTCGCGCAGACGCTCGCGAACGTCGACCTCGACCGCATCGTCATGCTGCAGCTGCCCGTCGCGCCCTATTGGGCGGACCCGAACCGAGTCGAGCCGATCACGGCGGAGACCGACGCCATCTTCGCGACCCTCCGCGCCGACCAGCCGCTGTCGTTCCAGGATGACCAGGCAGCGGATGCACCCGCCGGGGATGCCCCCGATGGCGACGGCGAGCAGGAAGGCCCGGAACCGCCCGACGACGCGACGCAACCGGACGACGCGGCTGCCGCGCCCGGCGAGCCGCTGACCCTCTCCGACGACATCGTGGGCCGGACGGCAGAGGACACCACCTGCGCGAGCTGACCTCGCCGCCCCGCCCCCGCTCTGCAACGCCCACCCGAGCTGCGCAACACCCCCTGTGCAACGC
>NZ_PSTU01000015.1:0-274083 GCF_002931215.1 Pseudoclavibacter sp. Z016 | reverse complement strand
GCCCTCTCCCGCCCTCTCCTCCTGCCCGTCCCCGCGCGCAGACCTGGGGATGAGGCACCTCCGTGGGGCCGGGAGCGTGCGCGAGCCCCAGGTCTGTGGCTCGCATGGGGCAGACCTGGGGGTTCTGCACGCGCCGCTCGCGTTGTGGATGCGCGAGCCCCAGGTCTCTACCTGGCGCGCAGACCTGGGGATGAGGCACCTCCGTGGGGCCGGGAGGGTGCGCGAGCCCTGGGTCTGTGCCTGGCGCGTGCAGACCTGGGGAGGAGGCACCTCCGCGGGGCTGGGAGCGTGCGCGAGCCCTAGGTCTGTGCCGCGGCCCTCGGCTTTCGGCCCTCGAGTCAGCAGGGGCTGCTCGGCGTCACAGCTTGCCGAGCATGCGCAGCCGGCGCTCTCGCAGGGCGTGCGCGTGCGCAAGGAATGCACTGGGGTCCGGCCAGAGGTCTGAGATGGTGAGCCGCTCGGAATGCCAGCCCAGATTGGTGACCTGGCGAACGCGCTGGATGTCGCGTCTCCACTGCGTCGGACTCACCAGATGACCGAGCCCCTCGAAGTCGTAGGCGATCTTCGCCTCGAGATCAGCGCAGTCAGGGCGCGCGACTTCCTTCCCTCGGACACGCAGAGAGTGCTGAACGGTGAGTTCCGGATATCCGGAGTCGTGGAGCACGAAGCGCAGGAGACTCTCGTACGGCGACTCGACTTTCTCGCGAATCTGCGGCGTCATCTCGCGGAGCAGGGCAGCGCCGAACCCGGGCGACCACTCGGCCACGAAGCGTTGCAGGACATCGGGCGTCTCGAGGGTTCCGTGCCAGCGGCGGTTCGGGTAGTTCTCGGCCCCGCTGACAAGCGCGTCCCCGAAGCCGAGGAGGTCCGGCCGCGCTGAGGCGGCGTTCGAGCGCAGGAGGTCGCGACTCATCAGGCCGTAGAGGAGCGCGGGATGGGGCAGCGCGACGCCAGCGAACGTGAACGTGCGCCAGAGCCGTGCTGGGACGATTCTGGTGGTGACTCCTGGGCGCCGCGGCACGTTCGTGCCGTCAGGGACGACGAGATGGACGCGCGGATCCCGGAGGAGCTGCAGCGGCAGCGGCAGGCCAAGGATCCGCGCTGCGGACACTGCGCCGTAAGCGTGCGCTTCCTTGAGGAGCGGCGCGTACTGCAGATCACGGGCTCGGAGCTGCCGGCGAATCGCTGCCGATGACGACTCCAGCTCGTCAGCCGGATCTGCTGCGCCACTATCGACGCGAACGCCACGAAAGGGTCTCGCCAGCCCCGGGTTCCTCAGCCGGCCCCTGCCCACACCCAGGTCTTGCGCATCCGCCACCGTGAAGCTCTTGCCCCGGAGCTCGGGTGGGAGCTGGTCGCGAAAACGCGGAAATCTGTCTGGAGGAGCCACACGGCGACGCTACGTGCGCGGCGCCGCCCGCGCGCGACCCCGCGAACCGGCTGTGGAGAACTCCAGGATCGGCGCACCTGTGACAACACAGTGGAGCTCGGCCTCTGGGTGCGGACAGACCCGGGGGTTGCGCATCCGTTTGGCCCGTGCGAAGTGGGTTAGCCCTAGGTCTGCGAGCGGGAGCGCAGGGCGGAGCGGGAGCGCGGTGCGTTAGCCCCGGGCCTGCGGGCGGGGGCACGAGCGTGGGCGCGACGGGGACGCGACCGGGGTGCGGAGGAGGAGAGCGGGGCAGCGGCGAGGGCGCGCCACCTCGGGCGGTGCGGGCGGCGTGGGCGGGCGCGGGCACCTCGGGCGGTGCAGGCCGTAAGGGGCGTTCAGCCGGCGGTGGAACCCAGGAACTCGACCTCGGTGCTCCCGGTCAGTGGCTCCGAGGTGACTCCGGTGACGGTCACGGTCACCGTGTAGGTGCCGGGCGTCCCGAGTTCGAACGAGATATCACCGCACACCGTGTCGTAGTTGCTGCTGAGCGCCTTCGCCGTGCGAGTGATCGTGTCGACGCCCTCGGCGCTCGCGGTGTACTCGCACGTGCCCGTCCGGGTCACGCCGGTCACGCGGGCCTCAGCGCTGATCCACGAATGGCGGTCGTCCGCCGTGGCGGCGAAGACGAGCTCCCCGCCGTCCTCTGCCGTTGAGGCCTCCGAGGCTTCCGGGCTTTCCGTAGCCTTTGGCGCTGCGACCGGCGAGAACGTGCCAGTGCTGGATTCTGAGCTCGGCGCACTGCCGGTCGGCGAGCATCCGCTCACCACGACCAAGACAGCGACGGCGCACGCGACTCCGAGGCCCGCTGCCTTCCAACGAAACCTTGAGCCGCGCTGCTGGGATTCCACGGATCAGGCTCGGTCTTGGAGCTCCTTGACGGCGCGGGCGAAGTCACGGGTCTGCAGCACTTCGAAGGCTGCACCGGGGTCGGACCCCGCCGAGACCACGCAGAGCTCGTCGATCTTGTTGATGAAGCCGAGGACACGTCCGTCTTTGACGACCCGGTACGAGTTCTCGGAGAGGCGGTCGACGCGGCCCTCGGCGGGCGTCGTCGCGGTGAGAGGTGGAACGGGGAATGGCATGAGGCTCCTGCCGTCGTTGGCGACCGTCTCAGACGGATAGTCGCATCTTCGCGCACTGACATGTGCGCTGAGGGGTGTTCCCTGAGTTCTGTGGAGAGTTCTCACGACATCTCAGGGAAGCTGATACCTCCTAGAAATACGCCAATCTGATCCTCAGCGTTGAAGCCTTGCCACAACGGGGTGGTGGGTGTTACCCAAGGGGCATGGTTCGACTGCGAAGGTGGACTCCCTCGGGAGGGGCGTGGACCCGGCACTCGGCCGGGAATGGCTTCAGCTACCGCGACGAGCGTGGCGAGCGCATCGTCGACGCGCGAGTCCGAGAGCGCCTCGCGTCGCTCGCGATCCCACCGGCCTGGAGGGACGTGCGCATCGCGCCACACGAGAACGCGCATGTCCTCGCCCTCGGCGTGGATGCGCTCGGCCGAACCCAGTACATCTACCATCCCGACTGGACGGCGAAGCGGCAGATCGTGACCTTCGACCGGGCGCTCGAGCTGTCCCGGGTGCTCCCCTCGGCGCGGCGCTCCGCGACGAGAGCCCTTCGTACAGCGAGCTCCGGCAGGGATGCCTCGCTCGCCGCGAGCTTCAAGCTCCTCGACACGGCGTTCCTGCGGGTCGGCAGCGAGAGATCGGCGAAGCAGTTCGGGCACCGGGGGCTCACGACCTTGCTGAACAGGCACATCCTGCTGCAGGACGAGCAGGTGCTGCTCGAGTTCAAAGGCAAGAGCGGGGTGCCGTGGAGTGCCCTCATCGAGGATGTCGAGCTCGTGTCGTTCCTGGGGGAGCGCAAGGGCGCCGGCTCTCCTGGGCGCCGCATCCTGGCGTGGAAGGACGGGCGGGCTTGGCGGCGACTCGCGGCCAGAGAGGTGAACGACGACATCAGGTTGCGCACGAAGGGCGAGTTCACGGCGAAGGACTTCCGCACGCTCCACGGCACGGTCTTCGCTGCGGGTCGGCTCGCCGAGCTGGGGGTCGGGGGCACCGTCCGGGAGCGGAAATCGCTGGTGGCGCAGGCCGTGCGGGACACCGCCGAGCTGCTCGGGAACACGCCGGCGGTCGCGAGGTCGAGCTACATCGATCCGCGCGTCATCGAGGCCTACGACGAGGGGCGGGTCGTCGCGGTGGGCAGGGGCTCAGGCGAGGCCGCGCTGCGGGAGCTGCTGCTGGGCTCGTCCAGCTGACGGCCAGGGCGCGCACACGAGACGTCCAAGGTTCGGGGAGGTCGGTGCGAGAGCGTGGACGCCTGCTCGGTTGCGAGCCGGGACCCTGGTCCGGATCGAGCTGCACACTTCTCCCGACGAAAGGACACTCAGCAATGACGACTCTCGACACCAAGCGCGTGGCCTTCCTCCTCACGAACGACTTCGAGGACAGCGAGCTGACCAGCCCATGGGGCGCCGTGACCGAGGCGGGCGCAGACGCGTCCCTCGTCGCGCCCGAGTCCGGCACCGTGACAGGCAAGAACGGGCACGAGCAGTCCGTCGACCTTTCCTCGGCCGACGCGAAGGCAGCGGACTTCGACGCACTCGTGCTCCCGGGAGGGGTCGGCAATGCCGACCTCCTGCGTCTCGACGAGGCGTCCGTCTCGTTTGCCCGCGACTTCTTCGAGGCGCACAAGCCGGTTGCGGTGATCTGCCACGGCGCGTGGATCCTCACCGACGCGAAGGTGCTCGACGGGCGCACGCTCACGAGCTTCCCGAGCCTCAAGACCGACCTCGTCAATGCCGGGGCGACGTGGGTCGACGAGGAGGTCCACGTCGACCAGGGGCTCGTCTCGAGCCGGACTCCAGACGACCTGCCCGCGTTCAACGCGAAGCTCGTCGAGGAGATCGCCGAGGGCAAGCACCGCGGGCAGACGGCATGACCCACTGAGGGCTTCGGTGTGAGGGGTGGGCGGATGCAGGCGCATCCGCCCACCCCTCACCCGTGTTCGTGCCACTCGGCCCGTTTGGGCAGCAGGGCCGCGTCGGAGTCCGGGGCCAGAGTCTCCGATGATGAGGGCGCTCTCATCTCCTGAGCACTGTGCGTCTCATGAACGCTCACGAAGCTTGGGTCTACCGAGGCGAACTCGCGGCTCGGCAGTCAGCAGGAGGCAGCATCATGAAGAAGAACACCTGGATCATCGTCGGCTCGGCAAGCGCACTCGGGCTCGGCATCCTCGCGGTCGGCGGCGCGGGTGTCGCCAACGCCCTCGAGCTGCGCGACGTGCCGGGCGAGCAGCTCGCCCTCTCGACGCCGTCAACGCCCCCGACCGCTTCGGCCTCGCCGACGACGGACAGCAGTGCGTCGCCCACCGCGACACCGGTCTTCAGCTCCCCGAGCCCTGTCTCGGCCCAGACTCCGCTCAGCGCGCCGACCGTGCAGAGCCCAGTGAGCGCGCAGAGCCCGGTGTCGGCGCAGACGCCGCCCTCGGTGCCAAGCGCCTAACGGGTCACCTTGTCCACAAGCTGATCGGTTCCCGGGCTGCGGAGGCCTGGCCCCGGTAGGTTCAGCGGTAGGACCGACGACAGGGCCCGCAAGGGGGAGCGCATGTTCGCAGCAGCCAGGCAGGTGATCGAGGCCGTGGCCACAGGCACCGGCCGCGAGGTGGCGTCGGTGACGCTCGCCTGCGCTGAGCCGAGCGGCGACGGCGTGCTCGCCGGTTACGACGTGGAACTCGCCTCGCAGCAGGGCCCAGACGAGCGCATCCGTCTCTTCATCGACACGGCCACCAACCCGGCGGCTGCGTCGACGGTGGGCGAAGCGCAGAACTGGACCACGGTGCAGAACCCCGTGACTCGCGAGCAGGTGAGGGTGTGGCGATACCCGCACGACCCGGCCCTGCCTGCCCTTCCCGCGACGGCGTTCCCCGACTCCGCGCGCGAGACCGCGGCCCGCTTCGGAGCCGTCGGAGAAGGCCAGCTCGAGATGCTCGCCTACCGGCCAGGGCGCCGAGCAGTGCTGCGTCTTGCCGGCCCGGACGGCACGCTGTTCTTCAAGGTGGTCCGGCCGGGGCACGCAGAGCCGCTGCACCGCATCCACGAGGAGCTCGGGGGTGGCGGGGTCGCCGTTCCACGCAGCCGCGGATGGAGCGAGGCGGGTCTCGTCGCACTGGAGCGAATGCCTGGGCTGCCTGCCGACGCACACGTGCCCCACACTCCTGAGGCTCGGCTCGAGTTCCTGGGGGAACTGCAGTCGCTGGTCGCGTCGATCGGGGCGGCGCCCGTCTCACGACGAGCCCGTGCGAGCCTCACGATGGGGCTCGACTGGTACCTGCTGCGGCTCCACGACCTGCTCCCCGCGCGACGGGCCGACATCGATGGGATCGCGGTGAGCATCCGCCAAGCGCTCGCCGAAGCGCGGCCGGGGCCAGCGCGCACGGTGCACGGCGACCTGCACCTTGGGCAGATCTTCGTCGAGCCGAGTGCCCGCCCCGGGGGCGGCACTTCGATCACGGGGGTCGTCGACATCGACACGGCTGGCGTGGGCGACCTCGCCGACGACCTCGGCGGGCTCTACGCGCACGCCATCGTGACGGCCCTCACCCACGATCTCGGCGGGAGAGCGGAGCTGCGCACGGCCACGTTCGAGCTCGCGGAACTCGTCAGGTTCGCCTGGGGCGAGTTCGCCAGCACCTGGACCCAGCCGGGCGGATCCGGGCTCATCACGGACGACCCCGACCTGAGTATCCGATCCAGCGCGGTCGCCCTCACGCATTTGCTCTCGCACGCGTTCGGGGCTGCCGTGCGAGGAGGGACCGGGCTCGATGCGCTGCCTGATCGCATCCTCGATTTCGCGAGTGCCCTCTCGAAGGAACCGAGACGATGAGCGCCGAGAAGCCCCGACCTCGCTGGCTCGTCGTGGCCCTCGCCGGGGCCGGTGCGCTCGCCATCGTGCTCGCGGGGGTCACCTTCGCGCAGGCTACGTCGTTGCGCTCCTCGCCGGGCGAGGTCGTCAACCTCGGACCGATCGTCGGCGAGCAGTCGCCGGCGACGACGATCAGCGTGACTCCATCGCCGGCCTCCTCCTCGGGGCCGACGCCGACCGGTTCGCCGACACCGAGCCCGTCGTCGGGCCCGCTCCAGCCGTCGCTGCCGACGGGTGGCATCCAGGCGCCGGTGCCCGTGGAACCGGTGGCCCCCTCCCAAGTCGACGACGATGATGACGATGATGACGACGACGACGGCGAGGATTGACGACGAGGCTGAGGGCTGACGACAACCCCGACGATGGACGGCGAGGTCGAGGACTGACGGCGGCAGGACCTTGCGCTTGGGCACGCCGCCGACGCGGAGATGTGACGGTCGCCGGGGCCCGCTTCAGCGCAGCCGGTATCCCATGCCCCGCACCGTCTCGATGCGCTCGGAGCCGATCTTGCCGCGCAGGTAGCGCACGTACACGTCGACGACGTTCGAGCCCGGGTCGAAGTCGAACCCCCAGACCCTGCTGAGCAGCTGCTCGCGGCTGAGGACCTGCCCGGGGTTGGCGAAGAACTGCTCGGCGAGCCCGAACTCGCGTGCCGACAGGTCGATGTCGGTGCCTGCGACCCGCACGCGGCGCGTGCGGAGGTCGAGCAGCAGGTCTTCGTGGGTGAGCTCCGTGCTGGCGGCCTGCCCCGAATCCCGGAGCCGAAGCCGGATGCGTGCGAGGAGCTCGTCGAACTTGAACGGCTTCGCGAGGTAGTCGTTGGCGCCCCCGTCGAGGCCCCGCACGGTGGACTCGACCGAGGTGCGGGCCGTGAGCATGATGACCGGGACCGTGTGCCCCTCGGCGCGCAGCCGGTCAAGGACCTCGAAGCCGTCCATTCCGGGGAGGCCGACATCGAGGAGCACGAGGTCGAAGTCGCCGCCGCGGGCAAGCTCGAACCCATCGGTGCCCGACGCTGCGACGGCCACCGCGTACCCGGCCGATTTCAGGCCCTTCTCGACGAACGAGGCGATACGCGCCTCGTCTTCGACGACCAGGATTCTGCTCATGCGGTGTCCTCTTCCTGGGGGTGTTCCTCGGGGTGCTGGGGTCGTGCGCCGTTCGATGCATCGGATCCGCTTGCCCCGGAGCGGTCAGGGGTGCCGGGCCTGTCGGGGCCAGCAGATCCGTCCGCGGGGACGACGATCGTGAAGGTCGACCCGAGACCCGGCCGGCTCGAGAGCTCGACTCTTCCACCGTGGCCGCGGGCGATCGACGCCACGATGGCGAGTCCGAGGCCTGAGCCGGTCTGGCTGCGGCCCGTCTCGGCACGCCCGAAGCGATCGAAGATGCGCTCCTGCGCGGAGACGGGGATACCGACCCCCTCGTCCCGGACCCAGAGTCGGAGCTCGCCGCGCGCATCCACGAGACTGCCGAGCTCGATCCTGGAGCCCGGCGGCGAATACTTGGCGGCGTTGTCGGCGAGCTGCAGCCAGGCCTGCGTCAAGCGGCGGGCGTCGACGTCGACGACCACCGGCGCCGTCTGACCGAGCACCCACTCGTGACTCGAGAGGGCGCTCGCCTTCGCCTGGACCTGCTCCGTCAGCTCGAGCACGTCGCAGGGGGCGATGCTCAGGAGTCCCTGCTGCTCGCTGACGGCGAGCGCTTCGATGTCGTCGATGAGCTCGCTCATGCGGTCGAGCTCGTCGAGGGCCAGCGCCACAGTCGCCGTGGTGTCGGCAGGGTCGTTCGGGTCGAGGAGCTCGAAGTGCCCACGCACGATCGTGATGGGGGTCTTCAGCTCGTGACGGACGTCGTCGAGCAGCTGCCGCTGGGAGGTGAGCGAGCCGTCGAGGCGGTCGAGCATGCCGTTGATCGTCGCGGTCAGAGCTGAGACGTCGTCGTTGCCGACGACCGGGATGCGCGCAGACCTGTTGCTGCCCGTGATCGACGCCGCCGTCTCCCGCAGCTCCCGGAGCGGCCTGAGGAGGCGGCCGGCGACGAACCAGCCAACGAGGCCGACGGCGGCGAGGGCGGCGACAGCGACGATCGTGTACGTCTGGAAGGTGCTGTTGGTGTCGGCGAGCTCGGCCCGGAGGTCGTACGCCGCGAGGTACAGCGCGTCGCTCGAGCCGTCGCCGACCGTGAAGGGGACGGCGATGTAGCGGAGGGCGAGAGCGCCGTCGACGAAGGTGCCCATGCGCACCGAACCGTCGGCGGTCTCCGCCACGGCTCGTTCGACGAGGCCGGGCACCTCGGCGAGGGAGAACGGCGTCGGCGTCGCCGGGATGAACGTCGGCACGCCGTCGACCAGCCCGAGGGCGCCCTCGTTGCGTTCCGGGACGAAGCGCTGCATGACCAGCTCGAGGGCTTCGGTGCTGCTCGAGAAGGAACGGGCCGGATCGGGGGCAGGGGCGGCCGGGGCCGCCGGGTCCGACGTCGTGGGCGCGGCGGCGTCTGTGCCGCTCACGAGGCCGCTGACGTTCTCCGCGAGGGCGACGAGGCGTTCATCGACTCCGCTCAGGTCGCGTTCGCGGGCCGCGAAGTAGCTCGTCGCGCCGGCGACGATCATGCCGAGCATCGTGACGAGCAGGATCGACGCGAGGATGCGAACCCGCACCGAAGCGCGGGGCCGCACCTCCCGCCGCCCCTCGCCCGCCGTGGTCACCTGCATCCACTGATTATCTGGGGCGCACGAGTCCAGAGCCTGGCAGGTGAGAAGACTCTCACGCAGCCGTGCCCCCGTGCGGCCCCCACTCGTCCGCCCGGTCCCGCTCCACAAGCCCCAGCGGGAAGGTGGCATGGCGCGTAGGCTCGTCGAGTGGAAACCGAGCGCTACGAACTGACCAGGCGAGCAAGCCTCGAGGTCCTGCGCGCCGAAGCGCAGGACGAGCGCGAGACCATGATCTACGCTCGCGCTCGCCGCGGCGAGGACCCGTGGCGCTTCATGCAGGAGCTGCCGACGGTCGACGAGCTCGTCGTGCTGCTCATGCGCGCGGAAGCCCTCGAGCGGGGCGGAGACGAAGCCCCCTCCAGCGGTGAGCATGACGCGCAGCTCATGCGTCGCATCGCGACCGAGTACCCGCCGCTCGGGCCCACCGTGTGGACCATGCTCGCCGGAAGGAGCCGCTTCGGCGACCGCTGGAACGCCCGAACCGTCTGAGGCTGCTGGGCCTGGGCCTGGGCCTGGGCCTGGGCGCTGGGCGCTGGGCCTGGATGCCGTGCGCCGAGGCTCTGCCCGTTGCTGCAGGTTCGGTCGGCGGCTCCGGAGCTTCCCCTGCCCGTAGGCTTGTGGGCATGTCGGTGTCAGAACTCTCGGTGAGCGCGCAGAACTACCTCAAGGTGGTCTGGAGCCTCCAGGAGTGGTCGGATGCGCCCGTCACGGCGACGATCGTCGCCGAGCGCCTGCAGCTGCGGCTCTCGACGGTGTCGGAGGGCATCCGCAAGCTCGCCGATCAGGGGCTCCTCGAGCATGCCCGCTACGGCAGCATCTCCCTCACGACCGAGGGTCGCGCCCACGCGCTGACCATGATCCGCAGGCATCGGCTCCTCGAGACGTTCCTCGTGGAGGTGCTCCAGTACGGCTGGGATGAGGTGCACGACGAGGCGGAGAACCTCGAGCACTCCGTCTCCGACCTCATGGTCGAGCGCATCGACGCGATGCTCGGGCATCCCGAACGCGACCCGCACGGCGACCCGATCCCGTCCGCCGCTGGCGAGGTGAGCATCCCGCAGGCCGTTCTGCTCAGCAGCCTTGAGGCAGGGAAGCGGGTTGTCGTCGAGCGCATCTCGGACTCGGACGCCGAACTCCTCAAGTACTTCGCGGCGAAGGGCCTCACGGTCGGGGCGCGCCTCGAGATCGGCGAGAGCGACCCGTACTCCGAGTCGATGCTGCTCACGGTGGCGGACGTGGACTCGGTCGCTGATCACGGCGAAGGCGACACCGCCGCAGGTGCTGCTGGCGCTGCCGATTCGGCGGGGCGCGTCGCGGCTCCGTTCGCCCTCGGGCCCGTCGCCGCTCGAGCCGTCTGGGTGACGGAAGCCTAGAGCTTCGGAGATCTAGAGCTTCGGAGATCTGGAACGTCGGGAAGCTAGAGCGTCGGGACGCCAGGCGGTCTTCGTCTCGGCAGCCGCCCCTTCGATATCCGTCCCTGTGGCACCCCTCGCCTCGGCGCTCTTGACCCTCGAGCGACGCCTCGCGAGGATCCGCGACGTGACGAGGCCCTGCGTGGGGGAGAGCAGGTAGGCGAGCAGGAAGGCGAGGCCCTGCGCGAGCACGATCATCCCGCCGGAGGCGGCGTCGAGGTAGTAGCTGGCGTAGAGGCCCGCCGCCGAGCAGACGACGGAGACGATGGGGGCGATGACGAGCATCCGCGCGAAGCTGCGCGTGAGCATCGTCGCGGTCGCCCCGGGGATGATGAGCATCGCCACGACGAGGATCACGCCGACCGTCTGCAGGGCGACAACGGCGGTGAGTGCGAGCAGCCCGAGGAGGGCGCCGCGGAGGACGCGCGGGTTGAGGCCGATCGCGTGGGCGTGGGTGGCGTCGAACGCGACGAGGGTGAAGTCTCGCCGCTTCACGAGGAGCACGACGGCGACGATCGCGGCGAGGATGCCGATCTGCACGAGGTCGGTGGGGCTGACGCCGAGGAGGTTGCCGAAGAGGATGTGGCTGAGGTCGGTCTGGCTCGGCGTCACCGAGATGAGTACGAGGCCGAACGCGAAGAGGGTAGTGAAGACGATGCCGATCGCCGCGTCCTCTTTCACCCTGCTGGTGTCGCGGATTACGCCGATGAGGCCGACGGCGAGCAGCCCGAAGGCGAGCGCCCCGAGCGCGAAGGGAGCCCCGACGATGTAGGCGAGCACCACCCCGGGAAGGACGGCGTGTGAGACGGCGTCTCCCATGAGCGACCACCCGATGAGCACGAGCCAGCAGCTGAGGAGGGCGCAGACGACGGCCGTGATGACGGTCGTGATGAGGGCCCGCACCATGAACTCGTAGCCGAGGGGTTCGAGGAGGAGCTCGACGAGGTTCATGCTGCCGCCCCCGTTCCGGTCTCGATGCCGAAGGCGAGGGCGAGGTTCTCGGGACGGATGATCTCCTCGGGGCTCGCGTGCAGCAGCACCCGCCGGTTGAAGAGCACAGCCTCGTCGGCCAGCTCTGGGAGGGAGCCCAGGTCGTGGGTGGCGATGAGGATGCACACCCCCTGCCCTGCCAGCTCCCGAAGGAGACTCGTCATGGTGGCCTGGGAGCGGGTGTCGACGCCCGCGAAGGGCTCGTCGAGGAGCAGCACCTCGGCCTCCTGGGCGATGCCGCGGGCCACGAAGGCGCGCTTGCGCTGACCGCCCGAGAGCTGGCCGATCTGCCGACCCGCCAGCTCGGAGAGCTCGACGCGCTCGAGGGCGGCATCGACAGCCGAATGGTCGCGCGCCCGCGGCCTCCGGGTGATGCCGAGGTGCCCGTAGCGCCCCGTCATCACGACATCGCGCACCGAGAGGGGGAAGTCCCAGTCGACCTGCTCGCTCTGGGGAACGTAGCTGACGCTGCCCCGCTTGCGCGCATCCGCCGAGGAGCCCCCGAGGATACGGACGGTGCCCGAATCGGGGCGCACGACGCCCATGATCGACTTGAACAGCGTGGACTTGCCAGAGCCGTTCATGCCGATGAGCCCGCAGACCCTGCCTGGGGCGATGGAGAGGCTCGCCCGGTCGAGGGCGAGCACCTCCCCGTAGTGCACGGTGAGGGCGTCGACCTCGATGGCGGGCGCGGCCCCGCCCGCTGATGGCCCCGCGTCGGCCCGAGGAGTGGATGCTGGGCTGGATGCTGCGCTCACGATTCGCTTCCCGTCTTGCTGGTCAGTCCGGCCACGATGGTGTCGACGTCGTGCCGGATGAGGTCGAGATAGCTCGGCACGGGGCCGTCTTCCTCGCTCAGCGAGTCGACGTAGAGGGTGCCGCCGAACTCCGCATCCGTGGCGTCGACGACCTGCCGCATCGGCGCATCCGACACGGTCGACTCGCAGAACACGGCTGGAACGTCGTTGTCGCGCACATGATCGATGACCCCGGCGATCTGCTGCGGGGTGGCCTGCTGCTCGGCATTGACGGGCCAGATGTAGACCTCCTCGAGCCCGGCGTCTCTCGTGAGGTACGAGAAGGCCCCCTCGCAGGTGACGAGGGCCCGTTGCGATGCGGGGAGAGGGTCGATCGCCGCGACGAGCTCGTCGTGCACGGCCTGCAGCTCTGCCTTGTAGGCGGCGCCGTTCTCTTCGAAGACGCTCGCGCTCGCGGGGGCGAGGTCGGAGAAGGCGGTGACCATGTTGTCGACGTACAGCTGCACGTTGAGGGGCGACATCCACGCGTGGGGGTTCGGGAGGCCGGCGTAGGCGTCGCCCGCGATGGGCACTTCCTCGACACCCTCGCTGACCACGGCGTGGGGGACCTCCATGCCGGAGACGAACTGCTCGAACCATGCCTCGAGGTTCATGCCGTTGTCGAGGATCAGGTCGGCTTCCGACGCCTTCGCGATGTCGAGGGGGGTCGGCTCGTAGCCGTGGATCTCGGCACCGACCTTCGTGATCGACTCGACGCGGAGCTCGTCGCCGGCGACCTGCCTCGCGATGTCGGCGAGCACAGTGAAGGTCGTGAGGACGACGGGCCGGTTGTCCTCGCCCTCAGTGGAGGGGGCGCAGGCGGTGAGGGACGCGAGCGTGACGAGGGCGAGGCCCGCCGCGACGATGCGGCCGGCCTTCCGTCGGGCTGCGCGCAGCGCGGGGGTCAGCATGACCAGAGCATAGCGCTACGGTGGCCAGAAGATCAATGTTCGGTGCGCCGAACATTTGGCTGCTGCTCGCGGACGATCCGCTGCTCGAACCAGCGACGCTCGGCGATCGGGGAGTCGTGACCCGGCCGTGCACAGCTGCACGCGTGCACGGAAACGTAGGCTGACGCCACGATGTCTCCAGGTGAATTCAGCGAACCGCTGCGGCACCGGCCCACGGTGCCGATGCCCGGTGGAACGGCGCGCAACGGGCGCGGCGCGAGCGCCGACACCGCGCGATTCCGGAGCGACTGCGCCAACTGCGTCGCCCTCTGCTGCTCGGCGCTCGCCTTCTCGCGCGGTGACGACTTCGCGCACGAGAAGCCCGCCGGAAAGCCGTGCCGGAACCTCGACGAGAACCTCGGCTGCGGCATCCACTCGGCGCTCCTCGAGCGCGGATACCGCGGCTGCACCGTCTTCGAGTGCCACGGCGCCGGGCAACGGGTCACGCAGGAGACGTTCGGCGGCGGCGACTGGCGGGAGGGCGAGGGCCTGCGGGAAGCCATGTTCGCCGTATTCCCCCTCGTGCGCCAGCTGCACGAAGTGCTGTGGCTGCTGGCCGAGGCAAGGCGTCGCACTGCCGATCGCGCGCTGCTGCGACGCATCGACACGCTCTTCGATCAGGTCGACGCGCAGGCCGCCTCGCCCGACCTGGCCTCGCTGCGCGCCGCCGTCGAGACGAGCCGGCCGGCCGCCGGCGAGCTGCTCGGCGCGGTGAGTCGCGAGGTGCGACGGATGCACGTCCCGCGGCGCCGGGCATCCGGCGCCTGGTCACGGATCGAACCCCGCGGCGTGTACCTCGGCACGGACTTCTCGGGCAGCGACCTGCGGGCGGTCGAGCTGCGGGGTGCCCTGCTCATCGCGGCGAAGCTCCGGGGCGCCGACCTCCGTTGGGCTGACCTCCTCGGCGCCGATCTGAGGGATGCCGAGCTGCACGGGGCCGACCTGCGCCACGTGCTGCACCTGACGCAGCCGCAGCTCGCGGCCGCCTTCGGCGACGATGCCACGCAGCTGCCCGAGTCGCTCACGCGACCCCGCCACTGGGGGTAGGGGCCGCGTCTGCCGGCTGGGTCGGCGCGAGCCGCTGCTAGGCGAGTGCCGTGCCCGAGAAGAGCGTCGTCGTGGCGCCACCGACCCAGACGGCCCCGGAGTCGTCGACGGTCACGGTGATGTCACCGGCACGGCCGAGGCGCGTGCCCTGGGAGACTCGCCAGCTCGAACCCGGAGCGGTGCCCGTGCGGTGCATCCACTGGGCCGTCGACGCGTTCATGCTGCCGCAGACAGGGTCCTCGTCCACGCCGATGGCGGGTGCGAAGCTGCGCAGCTCGAAGGCGTGCGGTGCCCCCGGAGGGTAGGCGCCGACGGCTCCGACCATGGCCTCAGTCAGGAGGGAGAGGTCGGGGTCGAGGTCGAGTACCTCTTGCGCGGATGCGAGCTGAACGATGGCCCACCCCGGTCCGTTGTCGATCCACTGGTGGGCGGTGACCTGGTCTGCGCTGATGCCGTACGCCGTGACGATGCGAGCCAGGAGCTCGGGCTCCAACGGGCCGCTCCGCAGCGTGGGCGGAGCGGCGAACGCCAGGCGTCCCTCGTCGATGCGCACCTCGACGAGGCCGGCGCCGCACTCCTGGACCACACGCCCCGCGTTCTTCGGAGTGCCGCCCCGCTCGAGCCATGCGTGTGCCGAACCGAGGGTCGGATGGCCGGCGAAGGGGAGCTCCCCGCCAGGGGTGAAGATGCGTAGTCGGTAGTCGGCTCCTGGGTCGGTCGTCGGCAGCACGAACGTGGTCTCGGAGAGGTTCGTCCACCGTGCGATGTGCCGCATCTCGTCGTCCGTGAGGCCTGCGCCATCGAGGATGACGGCGACCGGGTTGCCGAGGTACGGGGACTCCGAGAAGACGTCGACTTGGGCGAAGGGGCGCGAGGTGGGCACGAGGTGGGCCTTTCGGGGTTGAGGTGGCACGGAAGAGGTGCCACGACGGGTGAGGGAGGAGCGAGGAAGGTGCGTGTGCCGCAACCGTACGACGGGTCCACTCGGAGCGCTCGTGCCAATCCGGCCTCGCTGGACTTGCGATCCACGAGCCCCGAGGGAACCCACGTGCCGTCCAGGCGCGGTCGACAGAATCACAGCATGAGCGATGACCAGAGCGTTCCAGGAACCGATGCTGACCCGAGGGGGCGTCGAGGTGCTGAGCACCTTCCGCCCGAGGGCGTCGATGAGGCGACGATCGCGGCCGTCGGGAAGCTCACCGAGGCCCTCGAGATGGTCGACCAGGCGCGTGGGCTTCTCTACGGGTTCCACCGGCTGACCGGCGCCGCCGACCTCGCCCTCGGTGAGGCGTCCGACGCGTTGCGCGACGCCGGACACGCGGGGGTCGCGGATCGCCTCGAAGCCGAGCTGGTGGGCCGGAATGTGATCGAGGGGCGATGGACGTTCCAGATCGTCGAGGATTACGACGACACCTACTGGGAGCCGTTCCGAGCAGCCGAGCGGGCCACCCGCGAGCAGCTCGTGGCTGGCAGGCGGCACCTGGCGGAAGCGGCGATGAAGGAGGACCGCCGGACGCACGGGGCGCGCCACCACGAGGCGAGGCCAAGCGGCGGAGCCTAGTGAAGGGGTTCGCAGAGGGTCCGCGACGGCCCCGGCCCCGGCCCCGGCTACGATGCTTGGCGTGGCAGCAGATGGAGCGCGGGGGCAGTACGCGAAGGGTGTCGAGCGGAAGCGCGAGATCCTGGCGCAGGCCTACGAGACCCTCCGCGTGACCGGAGCGAGCGGCGCTTCCCTGCGCGCGATCGGCGAGTCCATCGGCGTCTCTCACGGCATGCTGACCCACTACTTCGGTTCTCGTGAGGGGCTGCTCGTCGCGGTGATCCGCGAGCATGACCACGTCAACGAGGGGCGCATGCCCGCCTCGGTGTCGCTCGTGCAGCGGATGCGGCTCAGCGCCGAGTTCAACGTGCAGTTCCCCGGAATGGTCTCGCTCTTCACGGAGATGCTCGCCAAGTCGGTCGAACCGGGGGATGGGCCTGCGAAGGTCTTCTTCACGGAGCGGTTCGCGCGGGCGAGGACCCGCTTGGCGGGCGAGATCGACGGTCAGCTCGCTGCCCTTCCCGAGGGGCGCCGCGCAGAGGCGTCCATGCTCGTCGACCTGATCATGGCGGCCTCCGACGGGCTCCAGGTGCGGTGGCTCCTCGAGCCCGACGTTGACGTCGCGGCCACGCTCGGGCTGCTCGAGCGTCTCGGTCAGGACCGCTGAGACTGGCCAGGCAGACTCAAAGTTGCCAACTGGCAATTTTCTAGTAGCGTCTCCAGGAGAGCGAACCGCGACGGGGCGGACGCCCACCGACACAGGAGTCACCGTGCCCACCACTCGACCAGAAGCGTCCCCCACTCGAACGGGAGCGCAGCGGCCAGCGACCTCGCTGCAGCTGTACAGCGTCAACTCGCACCTCGAAGCCGACCTCGACGGCACGCTCGCGCGCCTCGGCGAGATCGGCCTGCGCAACGTCGAAGCCTTCGCCTTCGTCGACCGCGCCGACGAGCTCGCGGCGGCCTTCGCCAGACACGGCATCGCGGCCCCGACGGGGCACGCGATGCTCGTCGCCAAGGAGGTCACTCGCGAGGGCGTGACGACGCCGGTGCCGAGCCACGCCGCCACCTTCGAGGCGGCGAAGAAGCTCGGCATCGAGCTCGTCATCGACCCTGCAGTCTTCGACTGGTCGGCCCGCGAAGCCGTCGAGGCGACGGCGTCCGCCCTCAACGAGGCAGCCAGGTCAGCGGCCGAGCACGGCCTCCGCGTCGGGTACCACAATCACGCGTGGGAGCTCAGCACCCTCATCGAGGGCGTCCCCGCACTCGAGTACTTCGCGGGGCTCCTCGACGACGAGGTGGTGCTCGAGGTCGACGTGTACTGGGCGCACATCGGGGGAGTGGACGCGCCAGCCCTGCTCGAACGCCTCGGCGACCGCGTGAGGGCCCTCCACATCAAGGACGGCCCGCAGGTCGAGAACCCGTTCGTCGCGGATGCTCCCTTCGACCCGTCGGGGCTCGGCCAGGTCCCGGCCGGTCAAGGTGCCATCCCGCTCGAGGCTGCCCTCGCGGCCACCCCGTCGGCGGAGTTCGCCGTCATCGAGTTCGACCACTTCGACGGCGACATCTTCGCCGCGATCGCCGCCAGCTTCGACTACCTGGAGAACCGCGCATGAGCAGCGAGCAGCTCGGCAGCGAGCACGTGCGCCGCGAGTCGGTCAGGCGAGGCCCCGTCGGCGTCGGCATCATCGGCACCGGCATGATCAGCAACGCCTACCTCGACAACCTGACGCGCTTCCCCGACGTGCGAGTCGTGGCGCTTGGCGACCTCAACGAGGCCCTCGCCGCGGAGAAGGCCGCGAGCTACGGCGTGCCGTTCTCCGGCTCGCCCGCCTCGGTGCTGGCGAACGACGACGTCGAGATCGTCATCAACCTGACCATCCCGGCCGCCCACGTCCCGGTCGCGCTCGACGCCATCGCGGCGGGCAAGCACGTGTGGATTGAGAAGCCCATCGGCATCGACCGCCAGGAGGCCAAGGCCCTGCTCGAGGCGGCCGACGCGGCCGGCCTGCGCGTGGGAGTCGCACCCGACACGGTGCTGAACCCGGGCATCCAGACCGCCCTCCGACACCTCGCGAGCGGCATCATCGGCACCCCGCTCACGGCCCGCACCATGATGCGCTACTCGGGGCCCGACCTGTTCCACCCCAACCCGGCGTTCCTGTTCGCCCGCGGCGGCGGCCCACTGCTCGACATGGGGCCGTACTACGTGACGACGCTCGTGAGCGCGTTCGGCCCCGTCAGGAAGGTGTACGCGACGGGCTCGACGGCCAAGGAGGCCCGCACCGTGAAGCTCGGCCCGAACGCGGGCCAGTCGTTCCCCGTCGAGGTGCTCACGCACGTGGATGCGCTCGTCACCTTCGAGAGCGGCGCCAGCGCGCAGCTCACCTTCAGCAACGACTCCCCGCTCGCCGAGATGGGCACCGTCGAGATCATCGGCCCGGGCGGCATGCTCATCACCCCCGACCCGAACCACGCCGACGGGGGCACGCGAGTGGCGCGCCATCCGCAGGAGTACTCGGAGACGCTCGAGCCGAGCTGGGAGGAGTACCCGGATGAGGGCACGGTCACTGGGCGCGGGTACGGCACGCTCGACATGGCCCGCGGCATCCGCGAGGGGCTTCCGCACGTCGCGACCGGCGAGCTCGCCCTGCACGTGCTCGACACCATGCTCGCCATCGCGGAGTCGGCGGCGGCCGGCGAGGTCGTCGTCATCGAGAGCACGCTCGAGCGGGTTCCGCTCGTCGATCACCAGCGAGACCCGTTCGCGGCGACGCTCAGCAGCTAGCGAGCGCCTGACGCTGTCGCGGCGCTCGCGGGTCTCACGGGGCGAGCGGGTGCGCGAGCACCCGCTCGAGTGCCGCGGCCGAGCCCGTGAGCCGGGCGTCCACCGTCGTGAGCTCGCGTCGCTTCCAGAGGAGCAGCAGCGCGTCCTCCGCGGTGAGCTCGAGCGTCGCATCTGCTGGGGTGGTGGTCTCGGTGGGCCGGGACTCACCGGCCACCACCTCGCCGATCGGGCCGAGCCGGACCCGCAAAGGTGCGCTCGCGCCGAGGCCCCGCAGCACGAGCTCGACGCGCTCGTCGAGCGACGGCATCCGCCCGAGCGACACCTGCCTCGGGTACATGTCGTGCGCGACCTCGGCGACGCCGGCCGCCGCGATCGTGGCCGGAATGGGTGCCGCGATGTCGAGGCTGTCGGTCGCGTCCCAGAGGTGCAGGGTCGTCTCGAGGGCCTGCCGCCTCGCCCAGGTGGATGCGCGGGCCGGCGGGTAGAGGGCCCAGCAGGGCGCGTCCTCCGGCAGCTCGCGCAGCGTTGCCACGAGCTCCGCGGCGCCCTCGCGGAACCAGGCGACCAGCGCGCCCCGGTCATCCATCGGCGCCTTTGGGGTCAGCCGTTCGACCTGCTGGCCACCGCCGAGCAGCTGCGCGCGCGCCCACCGGTGCACGCCACCGAGGTGCTCGGTCAGCTCGGCGAGCGACCAGCCAGGGCAGGAGGGGACGGGGGTCGCGAGGTCTGCCGAGGCGAGGAGCGCCGCGAACGCGCTTGCCGCATCCGCGGTCACGTCGATGAACTGTGCGTGGCGCATGCTCAGATCCTAAAGAGTCGACCTCCCGCGCCGGTGGCTCGACCGGTCACCGGCGGCGGATGCGCCCGTAGAGCTTCACGAAGGACGGCACGACGAGGTACACCGCCAGCGGGACGACGACGAGCGTCACGACGCAGGCCCGGGCGATGGGGTGCCAGGACCCGACGAGGGGCTCCGCGAGCATCGACGTGATGGCGACGAGCGGGAAGATCGCCAGCCACGTGAGCACGGCGCGCACGTGAATGGAGGGCGGCGGCGAGGCGGGCGACCCGTTCGGCCCCTGCCCGTCGGGGTCGCCGACGCCTGGGGCAGGTGCGGTCGGCCCCGTCATGCTGCTCTTTCGCGACTCATGGAAGCCGATGGTAGTTGCCTACGCCGGCGCGTTCCGCCCCAGATGGGCACGTGCCCGTTAGGAGCTGGCTCACGTCCGTTAGGCAGGACCCCGTCGCGCAAGGCGCCAGGACTTGCGAGGGTTGACGACGAGGGCCGACCGGCCCGCAACAAGGAGGTTGCCGATGTCAGGATTCGCCCCGATCGAGAGCCAGCTCCCCGCGGCTCCGCTGCCGTATCTGATGGACGCCGCCGAAGGCGACAAGCTCGTGCTCTTCGACCAGCTCTTCACGCTGCTCACGACCTCGCCGCAGACCACGGGCCAGTTCGACGCGTTCGTCACGGAGGGGCGCCCAGGCAGGCCCGTCCCGCCGCACTTCCACGCTGAGACGCACGAGACGTTCTTCGTGCTCGAGGGGGCCATCCGGCTGTGGATCGACGACCGGCAGGGCAACCGCGAGACGCGCGTCCTCGAGGCCGGGGGCTTCGGATTCGTGCCGAAGGACACCATCCACTCGTACCGCATCGAGCGGACGGGGAAGATCTTCGGCGTCACGAGCGCGGGATTCACGGACTTCTTCCGGGCCGTGGCGCGGCCCACGTCGAAGCCCGGCATTCCGGAGGAAGCGGAATTCCACATCCCGGAGCCCGCCGTGTTCGGCACGCAGGGTGCGAAGCACGACGTGCACTTCGTGCAGGGATACGAGCTGTTCGATTGATCACGGCGGCAGAGTCCGGCGAGCAGCGGACACCGGCGCACGCTCGCGTCGTGCGCGACATCATCTTCTCCGAGCCTCCCGGGTTCCGGCCGCTCACCCTCGACCTGCACCTGCCGGAGGCGGAACGCCCACCCGTCATCGTGTTCGTGCATGGCGGCGGGTGGTTCCGGGGGAGTCGCCGCGTGTTCTGCCCGGGGCGCGCCGAGGCGGAGACGTTCGGGCGTCTGACCCGTGCGGGGTGGGCCGTCGCGTCGGTCGACTACCGGCTGAGCGGCGAGGCGAGGTTCCCGGCGCAGCTCGCCGATGTCGAAGCAGCGATCGGCTGGGTGCTCGACGAGGGCGCCGCGACGTTCGGCCTGGACGCCACGCGCGTCGCGCTCTGGGGCGAATCTGCCGGCGGGCAACTCGCAGCGCTCGCAGCCGCTGTACCTGGCACGCCCGTGCGTGCGGTCGTCGACTGGTATGGACCGAGCGAGCTCGCGGCGATCCCGAAGCCCATCGGCGCGCCCGGTGCGCCAGTCCAGCCGAGCCGCGAGGAGCTGCTCATCGGCGGGCCCCTCGCGGAGCACCGCGAGCTCACTGCAGCGGCGAGCCCGGTGCGCGCCGTGCACGCCGGGGTGCCGCCCTTCCTCCTGGCGCACGGAACCGACGACATCATGGTGCCGAGCGAGCAGAGCCTGCTGCTGCGGGATGCACTCCACTCGGTCGGCGCGCACGTCGAACTGCAGCTCGTGGCAGGAGCCGACCACATGTGGCGTGGACTCGACGACCTCGAGACCGTCGTGGCTCCGGCCCTGCGGTTCCTGGCACTGCACGCGGGGCCGCCGGAGAGCGCGAGCTGACAGGGCCTCCCGGGGGGCCCTCTGCCGCCGCCGCATCCGGCGACGCGCGCCCGTCTAGTCTCTGAGCATGGACATCCCGATCCACGCCGTGCAGTACTTCTGCGTGCTCGCCGAGGAGCTGCATTTCGGTCGAGCCGCCGAGCGGATCCGCATCGCCACCCCCTCCCTGAGCCAGCAGATCGGCCGCCTCGAGCGGCAATTGGGGGTCAGACTGTTCGACCGCGAATCGCGCCCGCTGACGTTCACCTCGTTCGGGGTCGAGTTCCTGCCGCTCGCCAGGCGGCTCCGCGACGACCACCGGGAGATCCTCGAATGGGCCCAGCGCCTCGCGAGCGAGCAGGCGGTGCCGCAGCTTCGGCTCGGCGTCGTAGCCTCCGCCACAGGCTCCCTTGCGGCGTCGGCGATCGCCTCGATGCTGCAGCGGGTTCCGGATGCGCGGCTCGAGATGCGCCGCACCGGCTTCTTCGAGGTCGTCGACGACCTCGTCAGCGACCGGGTCGACGTCGTGCTGGCGCCGTCACCCGTCAGCGCGTCCGACGAGGTCACCTGTGAGCCCCTCTGGTCGGAGGGACGCATGCTCGTGGTTCCGGCGGGGCACCGTCTGGCGGCCCGCTCGTCGGTCTCGATCCTGGAGACGAACGACGAGGTGTTCGTCGCGGCCTCTGCCGGACCGCAGGAGATCCTCGACTGGTGGGTGGTGAGCCCGCGGGTCGACGGGACGAGGATCGTGCCGGGCGCATCCGCCGACAGCATGGAGGGCCTGCTCGAGCTCGTCGCCGCGGGGGCTGGCGTGAATATCGCCGGGAGCTCCGCCGCCCACCACTACCAGCGCGACGACGTCGTGTTCGTGCCGATCGATGACATCGAGCCCGTCACCGTGATGATGTGCACGCTGCGCTCGAGCGACAACCCGCTCGTGCCCGTGTTTCGCGAGCTCATGCGAGGCCAGCTCTCGAACTGACCCGGCCCGGCCAAGCCGCGCGACGCCGGCCCTACTCGTCGGCCGTCTCCTGCTTGCCGCGCATCACGAGCAGCGGGTCCGGCTTCGTGACCACGTCGTGGTCCTTGCCCTCGTAGTCGAACTGGCCGAGCCAGAAGCGCATCGCATTCAGGCGCGCACGCTTCTTGTCGTTGGAGCGGATGATCGTCCACGGCGCGTGCTTCTTGTCGGTGAGGCGGAACGTCTCCTCCTTCGCCGCCGTGTAGTCCTCCCATCGGTCGAGCGAGGCGAGGTCCATGGGGGAGAGCTTCCACCGACGCACGGGGTCGAGCTGGCGGATGGCGAAGCGCGTGCGCTGCTCGGTGCGCGACACCGAGAACCAGAACTTCGTCACGTGGATGCCGGAGTCGACGAGCATCTTCTCGAACGCCGGCGCCTGCTGCATGAACTGCGTGTGCTCGTCATCGCTGCAGAACCCCATGACCCGTTCCACACCGGAGCGGTTGTACCAGGAGCGGTCGAACATCACGAGCTCGCCGTCGGTGGGGAGGTGCTGGATGTAGCGCTGGAAGAACCACTGCCCGCGCTCGCGGTCGCTGGGCTTCGCAAGGGCGACGACGCGCGCCTTGCGCGGGTTGAGGTGCTCCGTGAAGCGCTTGATGGTGCCGCCCTTGCCTGCCGCGTCGCGCCCCTCGAAGAGGATCACGGCGCGCTTGTCGTTGTCCTCCATCCAGTACTGGCACTTCAGCAGCTCCACCTGGAGGCGGTACTTCTCGCTCTCGTACTCGTCGCGGCTGAGGCGCTCCTCGTAGGGGTACCCCTCCTGCCACGTGTAGACGGGGTTGCCCTGCGGGTCTATGAGGTCGGGGTCGTTGGTGTGGCCGTCGCGCACCGAGTAGCCGAGCGAGCGCAGGTGCTCGATGTACTCGCGCAGGTCCTGGGGTTGGTCGATAGCCATGCGTTCCTCCGGGGTCAGGTGCGGCGCGTCCGCCGGCGTCCGCCTGCAGCTGGGAGCGGATGCGGCGCCATGATGCGCCGCCAATGCGAACGGCATGTGTACGGGCCTGCTGGCGGGAGTCCGCGGTCGACCTCCGAGCGCTGGCCGCTTGAGAATTCCCCGGGTGATCCATTTCGAGAACCGGGGAATCGTGGTTCTGAATATCGGATCTGCGGCTTCGGAGACATTTCCGTCGACGGCCGGAATCAAACTGGTCCAACGCGGATATGAGCAAGCTCGATCAGATGAAAATGCCCGATCAAGTCATTCTTTGACGCGTGGCTCGCGTCGCGGCGGGGGTGCCTTGTTCAGTTGCGCGCCCAGCGGGGCTTCCTATGATCCTGCTCGCGTCGACCGCTTCACTTCCTGCCGAGACGAGTTCGAACAATTTCGTGACGAATCACGGACCTGATGCGTCATACCCATACAGCCAGGCCGATGCGCCAGCACCGGCCAGAGATCACAAGGAGAACCTCATGTCGAACACCACCCCCGCCACCGGAACCCCGGCCACCAGCCGCAAGGACCTCCAGTCCGCACAGGTCGACGGACACGGCAAGACCACGATCGATGACGGCGTCGTCGCGAAGGTCGCCGGCATCGCCGCCCGTGAAGCACACGGCGTTTACGACCTCGGCGGCGGCGCGGCCCGCGCACTCGGCGCCATCCGCAACGCCCTGAACGCCACCGACCAGGGCCAGGGCATCAGCGTCGAGGTCGGCGAGAAGCAGGTCGCCGTCGACGTGACCATCGTCGCCGAGTACCCCGTCGCGCTGCAGGACGTCGCGGACGGCGTCCGCGCCGACGTGATCCGCGCCGTCGAGACGATTGTCGGCCTCGAGGTCACCGAGGTCAACGTCACCGTCAACGACGTGCACCTCCCCTCCGACGACAAGAACGAGGAGAAGGATGAGAAGGAAGAGGCGCGAGTCCAGTGAGCACCGCATCCCTCACCCGAACCGGCATCCTCATCGGCGCGGTCCTCGCGCTCACCTGGATCATCCTCGGCTTCTGGGCGTTCTTCTTCGTCGTCATCGCGATGCTGATCGGCGGACTGATCGGTCGGATCCTCGACGGCAAGCTCAACGCCAGTGCACTTGTCGACGTCCTTCGCGGACGGAACACGTCCTCATGAGCATCGCCGCGACGGCTCCGGGCGGCGCGGCGCAGCGAGGCACGACACGGCTCACCGCGAAGGCGCTGAACAGGCTCGTGTCAGCTGTCGTCGGTGACGCGCTCGGGGTCGACGCTGGCAGCGTCAGCGTCGACCTCGACGACCACAACGGCAAGCTCGCACTGCGACTCAGCACCCCCATCCGCGTGCCCTCGCTGGGTCGCATCCGCGAACAGCCGAGCTCCATCTCCCGCAGCGGCGGCCCGCTCCTCGAGCGGGTCGAGACTGCGAAGACCACCATCCGTGACCGCGTGCAGAGCCTCAGCGGTTCGAGCATCAGCGCGGTCACCATCCGCCTGACCGGACTCGAGATCAAACCAGAGGAGCGAGTCAGATGAGCAGCCACACGTCGCTCTACTCCCGCGTCACTCGACGCGAGACGCATTCGCCTCGGTCGGCGCTCGCGATCGTCCTGGCCGTGCTGCTGATCATCGTGGCGGCCTGGGTCGGCACGGAGATCGTCCTGGCGCTCCTGGCGCTCCCCGCGCTGCTCGTCGCGCCGGCTGACATGTTCACGTCGACCCTCGGGGTGCTCGAGCAGCCCGCCCAGTACGTCGGCCCAGCCGGCGTCGTCGTGGCCATCATCGGGCTGATCCTGCTCATCGCAGGGCTCGCCCCCGGTCGCCGTTCTCGTCACGTCCTGCGCTCGTCGCGGACCGCGACCGTCGCGGACAACGCGGTGATCGCCTCGGCGCTCGCCCGGCACGCGGCTCTCGCTGGCAGTGTCAGCCCGGACAACGTCACCGTCTCGGTGTCGCACCGTCGCGCCGACGTCCACCTCGTGCCCGCCTCCGGGGTGCCCGTCGACGCCGCCTCCATCGAAGCGGCCGTCACTCGGCAGCTCGAGCAGTACGCGCTCACCCCGCGCGTCACCGCCAAGGTGCGCGTCGCGGAGAACGGGAAGGTCGGCGCATGAACAGCACGAATCGAGGCCTGAACCGGCTCCTCATCGTCGCCACGGGGCTCCTTCTGCTGATCGTGGGCGCAGCCGCCACGATCGGCGCCTGGCTGCCCGGGGCGAAGGACACCTGGACCCCGATCTCCGAGAGCGTGAACACGCAGGTCGGGAGCTGGCTCCAGCAGACGCCCTTCCCCGGCACGGACTTCAGCTGGCTGATGATCGCAGTCGTCGCCGTCCTCGTGGTGGGCATCATCCTGCTCCTCGCCTTCAGCCTCCGACAGGGGCAGGGGCGGACGGGAACCCTCATCCACGACCGCAGCTCCGACACGGGACGCACCGTCGTCGACGTGTCCGTCGCACGCGATGCCCTCGCTGACGCACTCGGCGAACGTGATGAGTTCCTCTCGACAAGCGTCTCGGCGTACTCGGTGAAGCGGGCCCCCATGCTCAAGGTCTCGGCGACCTGCCGACGTGGTGTCTCGCCCAGGGACGCGACGGCGATCGTCGAGCAGAACCTCGAGGCGCTGGATGCGCTCCTGGGCCAGGAGGTGCCGGTCCTGCTGCAGCTGAGCGGCGGATTCCGCGCCAAGGTGCAGCAATCGACGCGCCTCCAGTAGACGCCGCGGCCCGCACGGCACGGCCCGAAGGCCCCACACCCACCGAAAGAACAGAACCGCGGCTCTTCCAGAGCCGCACAACGAGAAAGGAACTGCCATGAGCGCAGGAGACAAGATCAAGAACGCAGCAGAAGAGTTCGGCGGCAAGGCCAAGGAAGCCCTCGGCAAGGCCACCGACAACGACAAGCTCGTCGCCGAGGGCCAGGCCGACCAGGCCAAGGCCAACGTGAAGCAGGCGGGCGAAGACGTCAAGGACGCCTTCAAGAAGTAGAGCTCACCAGCGCGAGAAGCGGCAGCCGTCCCTTCGGGGCAGCTGCCGCTTCTCGCTTCCGCGGCTGCAATCGACGGTCACGGGCTCGGGAGTGGAGCCGCAGGCGAGTCCCCAGCGCGGTGGAAGTTCATGGCTCGCCGTCGTCATGCCCCGGCGTCTCGGGTCGATCGGTAAAGTCGCGTCTTCGACGTTGGTTCGGCGACAGGAGAAGCGTGCCCAAACTCATCGGCTACGCCCGAGTCTCGACCCGACAACAGGGCGCCGACCGGCAGGAGGCGGACCTTCGAGCTGTCGGCGTCCGAACGGACGACCTCTACGTGGACCGTGCAGAGGCCACCGCTCGCGACACCTCCTCGGCCCTCGACGCCGCCCTGTGCGCGCTGAGCGGCGGCGACACCTTGGTCGTGCCGACGCTCGACCGGCTCGGGCGGTCCACCGGCGACCTGCTGCGGCTGGCCGCCGAACTGCGCGCGGAGGGCGTCTCGCTGCGGGTGCTCGACCTCGACGGGGCAGAGGTGGACACGTCGACGCCCACGGGGTCGATGATGTTCACGGTCATGGCGGGGCTCGAGCGGATGGAGTCGGAGCTCACGCGTGAGCGAGTCCTGGACTCGGTCAGCCGGCGACGAGCGTCCCGAGTCGACGACGGCGGCAGCTCCCGGAAGCGCACCGACGGCCCCGCCCAGGCAGGCGGACAAGAACTGCCGGAGGTCGCGGGCGGAACGCACCCGCCTGCCCTGCACGGCCTCACCGTTCCGATCAAGCGACTCTGACCGCGCGTCGCCGTGCCCTCGAGCGGGGCGACGCTGCAGCGATGGGGTCGGCAGCGCGACGCGACGCCGACGAGCGAACTCTGCGCCGCGTCGACAGGGTGGGTAGTCTGCGTGGATGATCGGCTTCATCGTCGCCTTCGCCTGACGGTCCTGCGACCCGCCCCTCGCAGTTCCCAGCACCGACCCGGGTGGGTTTCAGCGCGCCTTCTTCCGCGTGCTTTCCTGACGCAGGCCGCTTCGCTCATCTCTGGGGATGAGTGCTGAGCGAGATCTCATCGGAGCCTCCGTTGTCCCCTGAACGACCCTCATACGCTTCTGTGCTGCGAACGCCGCACCTCACACGCTCCTTCGTCGCCAGCATCATCGGCCGCCTCTCGCTGGCAACCTCCGGGCTCGCGCTGATCCTCCTCCTGGAACAGTCGACGGGCTCGTTCGCGGTGGCCGGCATCGCAACCGCGACGCTCGGCGTCGCCAACGTCGTCGCGACACCGTGGCGTGCGCGACTCATCGATCTACACGGACAGTGTCTCGTGGTGACGTCCCTCGGGCTCGTCCACGCCGCGTCCCTGCTCGCCGTCGGGGTGTTGTCGAGCGCAGGCCTGCCGACACTGCTGTTCCTCAGCGCGCTCGCCGGGGTGAGCGCCCCACCATTCGGCGCGGTCATGCGCGTGCTCTGGGCCGCAGCGCTCCCGGCTGGCCCCCAGCGCACTCGCGGATTCAGTCTCGACGCCGTCGCAGAGGAGGCGACGTTCGCCGTCGGCCCCTTGGCGGCTGCCGTCCTCGCCGTCGTCGCAGATCCCCTCTCGTCGCTGGTCGTCTCGGCAGGCTGCGTCGCCCTCGGGACGGCACTCTTCGTGACGAGCCCACGGTCACGAGCGCAGCGCGGATCACGTCAGGTGGAGGTCCCCGGCGCCCGGCCGGCGCTGCGTCCGCTGTGCTCCAAGGGCTTCCTGCCCATCGTGCTGGCGATGACGGCCCCGGGAGTGATGCTCGGCTGCGTCGAAGTCGCAGCCCCCGCAGTGGCCGCCGCCGCATCCAGCACGGTACTGGCAGGTGCGCTGCTCGCGGTGTTCGCGGGCACCAGCGCGATCGGCGGCTTGCTCTACGGCCGATGGGACCTCCGCGCGAGGCCGGAGCGTCAGCTGCTCGCGCTCACCCTGGCCCTTCTTGCGATCATCACTGTGACCGGGCTCCTCGGGGGCGTCGGCGTCGCGATCGTCGGCTTCGCGCTCAGCGGCCTCTTCCTGGCGCCGACCCTCATCGTCGGCTACCTCGCCGCGGACGCTCGCACCGACCCGCGAGCGCGAACCGAGGCGAGCAGCTGGATCAACACCGCCGTCAACCTCGGCGCAGCGCTCGGCGCGGCAGCATTCGGGGCGCTCACCGACCGCGTCGGCCCGGGCCCCGCCCTCGCGATCTCCGCAATCTGCACGCTCATCCTCATCTGCGCACCGCTGGCCCTGCACGACCGCAGATCTCGGCGACGGGCTGACGGATGACGGCGGCCCCATCGGAACGGCCGGACGCCACCCCGGTGCGTAACCGAGGGCATCCCGAATGGAAAAGTGGGGCCGCGGGGCCTACGGTCGGAGGCATGCCTGACGTCCTCTCCGATGAGCGCCCACTCCGTATCGCGTTTGTCGTGCTCCACACCTCCCCGCTCGACGAGCCGGGCACCAAGGATGCAGGTGGCATGAACGTCGTCGTGCTCGCCCAGGCCGAGGCGCTCGCCGCCCGCGGCCACCAGGTCGAGCTCATCACGCGACGAAGCGATCCAGACTCGGCGCCCACCGTGCAGCTCGGCGAGAACCTGCGCCTCCACAACCTCGACGCCGGGCCGGCCCGCCTCATCGCGAAGGGGGAGCACGAGCACGTCATCCGCGAATTCCAGGATGCGCTCGCCACGCTCCTCGGAGAACTGCCCGTCGATGTGCTGCACGCCCAGCACTGGTTCTCGGGCGTCGCCGCCCTGCCCGTCGCCCGCGAGCTCGGGATCCCGATCGCGCAGAGCTTCCACTCCATCGCCGCGGACAGCTCCACGCCGCTCGCCGACGGGGAACGCGCAGAATCGCCGGGACGGCTCGCCGGCGAGGCGATGCTCGCGAAGTCCGTCGACGCGATCGTCGTCGTCAGCAGGGCCGAACGCGACACCGTCCTCTCGAGGCTCGGCGGCGACCCCGCGATCACGCACATCGTGCCGCCTGGCGTCGACGCCGACCTCTTCTTCCCCGCCTGGGATGCGCGGGCCGAGCCGGCCGCGCACGAGCAGCGACCCAGGCGTGCCCTGTCTGCCGGGCGCCTGCATCCGCTCAAGGGGTTCGACCTGGCCCTCGACGCGATCGCCGAGGTCGACGCCGACGTCCGCCCCGACTACGTGCTCGTGGGCGCCGCACCGCCGGATGCCGACGGCCGCGAATACGAGGCTCGCCTGCATGACGCCGTCGAGCAGCACGAGCTCGCCGACCATGTGCAGTACATCGGCTCGCTCAGCCGGCACGCGCTCGCAGCCCAGCTGCGCCTCGTGGACCTCGTGCTGATCCCCTCCCACTCCGAAACGTACGGTCTCGTCGCGCTCGAGGCCGCGGCATCCGGGGTGCCCGTCGTCGCCTCCGCAGCCGGCGGACTCCGCGAGGCTGTCGTCGACGGCGTCACCGGCATCCTGCTCGAGACGCGCGACCCCGCCGACTGGGCGGCCGCCATCGCGGGCATCCTCCGACAGTCCGAGGTCGCCGAGCGCATGAGCCGCGCCGCACGCGAGCACGCGCTCACCCACTCGTGGGACCTCAGCGCGGAAGGCCTCCTCTCGGTGTTCCGCGACCTCGTCGCACAGGCCCGGCCGGGTTCCGCGCGTGCCTGAGGCCGGCCACAGCCTGCTCGACTCGGTGCGCCACGCGCTGGTCGTGCACGCGCATCCCGACGACGAGGTGCTTGCCGGCGGCGCCCTGCTCCGCGAGCTCCACGAACGCGGCGCACGAGTCACGCTCGTGACGTGCACGCGCGGCGAGCTCGGCGAGATCGTCGACGGCGCGCTGCCAGATGCCACCTCCGTCGGGGAGCTCGCGGCCGTGCGGGAGCGGGAGCTGCGCGGCTCGCTCGACGCCCTCGGCATCGACGAGCACCGCTGGCTCGGCACCGCCCCCGCACGCGCCGAGGGCCTCGCACCCCGCGACTACCGTGATTCGGGGATGCGCTGGCTGCGGCCGGGCCTCGCGGGCCCCGCCGACGAGACTGACCTGCGGTCGCTGAGCGTCGCCCCGCTCGAGGAGGTCACCGCTGATCTCGCCGCCGCGATCGCCCATGACGGGCCGGACCTCGTCATCAGCTACGACGCGACCGGCGGGTACGGGCACCCCGACCATGTTCGGGCGCGGGAAGCGAGCCTCGCCGCATCGCGGGCAGCCGGTGTGCGATTCGCGGAGCTCGTCGAGCAGAGCGAGCGTGCCCTCGCGGCCGAGATCGGCGACCTCGAGTGGTTCGACCTCGAGCAGCACCGGGCCGCGGTCCTCGCCGCCCTCCGCAGCCACCGCACCCAGCTCACGGTCGACGACGAGGGCGCGTCGCTCGTGCACTCGGGCGGGCAGCGGCAGGACGTGCACCTCGCGATCGGTCTGCGCGAAGTGGTGGCGTAGCGAGGCCGTCCGCGCGGGCACCCACCTGGGTGCGAGCTGTCCCACGACGTCACACGCCAAGCTTGCGGGCTTATGCTCGCCGTGCAACATGCTCCGGGGTCGGTGAAAGTCCGAACCGGCGGTGAGAGTCCGCGACCCGCTCGTCCGCGAGCGGTTGACCTGGTGGAATTCCGGGACCGACGGTTAAAGTCCGGATGGTAGGTGCATGGGAGGCGCTCGTTTCGGCGAGGGCCTCCGAGGCGTCGGCTGCCGGACTCTCCGGCTGCGCCGGCACCGGGACATGGCCCCGTGGTACGCGAAACGCGGAGGTCCGGCCATGCCGATCCAAGAACCCACACGCGTCGACACTGTCGACGCCGCCATGCAATTGGCGCTCTCCCTGGCGGCCCGAGGGCCAGCCCGAGATCCGAACCCACAGGTCGGGTGCGTCCTGCTCGCGCCGCCCTCCGGCGCGGGCGGCCCGCGCCGCATCCTGGGAAGCGGCCACCACCGCGGAGCGGGCACGCCGCACGCGGAGGCCGCCGCGCTCGACGCCGCGCGCGCGGCCGGGGCGGATGTGCGGGGTGCGACCGCCGTCGTGACCCTCGAGCCCTGCGCCCACAGCGGCAGGACGCCGTCGTGCGCCGACGCCCTCCTGCACGCAGGTGTCGCGGAGGTCGTCTACGCGGTCGCGGACCCGAACCCGATCGCATCCGGGGGAGCGGCGCGCCTTCGCGCGCACGGGGTGAGCGTGTCGATGGGCACCCGGCAGGTCGAGGCCGAGTCACTCCTGCGGGTCTGGCTCGTCAATGTCACCGAGCGGCGGCCGTTCGTGACGCTCAAGCTCGCATCCACGCTCGACGGGAGGGTCGCCGCCGCCGACGGGTCGAGCCAGTGGATCACCTCCGAGGCCGCCAGGGCGCACGCGCACGGTCGGCGGGCCGAGGCCTGCGCGATCCTCGTCGGCACCGGAACGCAGCGCGCCGACGACCCATCGCTGTCGGTGCGGGGAATCGCCGCGACTGACGCGTCTCAGCCCCTGCGCGTCGTGATGGGGCTGCGCGAGGTCGAGGAGGGCGCCGCCGTGCGCGCGGAGCCGGAGCTGTTCGTGCACCTCCGCACGCACGACCCGGTCGACGCCCTCGAGGCCCTGCACGCGAGGGGCGTCCGCCACGTCATCGTCGAAGGCGGCCCGACCATCGCGGCGGCCTTCCTGCGCGCCGGACTCGTCGACGAGATCGACGCCTACGTCGCGCCCATCCTGCTGGGCGACGGGGCGAGCTCCGTCGCGTCGCTCGACATCGGGAGCCTCCGGGACGCGAACAGGTGGACCACCGACTCCGTGCATCCGCTGGGCGTCGACACGCTCATCCGGCTCGTCCGGGGCCCCGAATCACCCGCCGTTCACGTCCCCGGCGCTGCACCCGTGGGAGTCGCAGCATGAACGCTGAACTGCTCAGGGCACTCGAGGCGCTGCGGGCGGGACGCCCCGTGCTCGTCGCCGACGCCTCCTCACGCGAGAACGAGGTCGACGCGATCCTCGCGGCGAACACCGCCACCCCCGAGTGGATGGGCTGGATCATCCGCCATTCCTCCGGGCTCCTCTGCGCGCCCCTCCCGGCGGCGCTCGCCGACCGGCTCAGCCTGCCCATCATGGTGGAACGCAGCGAGGACGCGCGCGGCACCGCCTACACGGTCACGGTCGACGCGGCCGAGGGGGTGACGACGGGCATCTCGGCAACCGACCGGGCCGCGACGGTCCGCGCCCTCGCCGCAGCGGATGCACGCGCGAGCGATCTCATCCGCCCGGGCCACGTGCTGCCCCTGCGCGCCGTGGATGGCGGCGTGCTCGAGCGTCCGGGGCACACCGAGGCGGCCGTCGACCTGGTGCGCCTCGCTGGAACCGGCCAGGTGGGCGTCATCGCCGAGCTCGTGCGGGACGACGGCGAGATGCTGTCGTTCGGCGAGGCCCTCGAGCTCGCGGCAGCCACCGACCTGGTGCTGCTGCACGTCGACGACCTCGTGCGCCACCGCAGGGAGCATCCGGGCTTCCCCGCAATGCCCACGCAGGAAGAACCTCAGGACCACAGCCAGCAGCGCGCCGCCAAGGCGCACGGAAGAGGAGAACGACGATGAGCGGACACGGAGCACCGACAGTGCAGGCAGACGGGCGCGGCATGCGAGTCGTCGTCGTCGCGGCCGAGTGGCACGAGACGGCGATGGACGCGCTGCTCGACGGCGCCCAGCGCGCACTCGCCGATGCCGGCGTCACCGACGTCCAGGTCGTGCGGGTTCCCGGCTCGTTCGAGCTGCCCGTCGCGGCGAGCCGCATCGCCATGAGCAGGCCGGACGCGATCGTCGCGCTCGGCGTGGTCATCCGTGGCGGCACCCCGCACTTCGACTACGTGTGCACGGCCGCGACCAACGGCCTCACCGACGTGGCCGTGCGCACGGGCATCCCGGTCGGCTTCGGGGTGCTCACGTGCGACGACGAAGCCCAGGTGCAGGCCCGCATCGGCCTGCCGGGGAGCTTCGAGGACAAGGGGGCGGATGCGGCACTCGCCGCCATCGCCACCGCGAGCGCGCTCCGGGAATGGCCCGCGAGCCAGCCGGCAGGCCTGCCCACGAGCGGACGGGGCTGATCGTGTTCACGGGCATCATCGAAGAGCTCGGTCGGATCTCGAGCATCGAACGGCATGACACGGACGCGCGCCTCACGCTGCGCGCCCCTCTCAGCGTCAGCGACGCGAGGATCGGCGACTCCATCTCGGTCGACGGCGTCTGCCTCACCGTCGCCGAGCTGCTCCACGACGGCTTCACCGCGGACGTCATGGGGGAGACGCTGCGCGCCTCCGCGCTCGGCGACCGGGCCGAGGGCGATCCGGTGAACCTCGAACGCGCCATGCGCCTCGGGGATCGCCTCGGTGGCCACATCGTGCAGGGGCACATCGACACGACCAGCGAGGTGCTGGAGGTGGAGCGCTTCGACGCGTGGCGGCGCATCCGCTTCGCCATCGACCCAGCGCACGCGAGGCTGCTCGTCGACAAGGGATCGGTCGCCGTGTCGGGTGTCTCGCTGACGGTCAGCGCGGTCAGCGCGGTCAGTGCCGTCAACGGCGTCGGGCGAGCCGGCGCAGATGGCTCGCCCTGGTTCGAGGTGTCGCTCATCCCCGAGACGCTCGCCGCGACGACCCTCGGCGACCTTGGCGTCGGGGACCGGGTGAACGTCGAGACCGACATCCTCGCGCGCCACGTGGCGCGGCTCGCGAGTCACCAGGCGTGAGCGAGGGGCAGGCGGGGCGAGCTCTTCGCTCCGTCTGCCCGGCGGGAAACCGGCACCATGCAGCTCAGCGAATCTCAGCGGACCACCTCGATCTTGATTAACCGCTTGATCAAGGCCGCGACGTGTGGTTATAGTCTGCGTAACCGATTAACCACGAACAATGAGGTGACATGGACCAACGAGGGTTCTACAAGCCGGACGGAGCTTGGGTAGGCGACGTGATCCCGTGGCAGGAAGGTGGACGCTTCCACCTCTTCTACCTCCACGAGACCCGTGAAGCCCCGAAGGCTGGCATGCCCTGGCACCGCATCGAGTCGGACAACGTCGTCGACTTCTCCGAGACCGGGGTCGCGCTCGCATCGGGTGGTCCAGAGGCCGCCGACTTCAACGTCTACACGGGCAGCGTCGTGCTCGACCAGAACGGCCACCACCACCTGTTCTACACGGGGCAGAACCCAGCCATCACCGGCCAGGATGGTCGGGCGCTTCAGGTGGTCATGCACGCAACAAGCTCGGACGGTATGCGCACCTGGGAGCGTCACCCCGCACACACATTCGGCGCTACACCCGGCTACGAAACCGGTGACTGGCGCGATCCGTTCGTGTTGTGGGATGCCGATCAGCAGCTCTGGCGGATGCTCATCACTGCTCGCCACGAGCACGGTCCCGATCGACGCCGCGGTGTCATCGCGCAGTGCACCTCGAAGGACCTCACGACTTGGCATGCTGCTGCGCCGTTCTGGGACCCGCGGCAGTACGTCGCGCACGAGTGCCCAGAGGTGTTTCAGTGGGGCGACTGGTGGTACCTCGTGTACTCGGAGTTCAGCGATGCTTTCGCCACCCGCTACCGGATGTCGCGCAGCCTCGAAGGTCCCTGGCAGGTCCCGGAACATGACACCCTTGACGGGCGGGCCTACTACGCGGCGAAATCTGCAGAACGAGAAGGCCGACGCTTCTTCTTCGGTTGGATCGCAACGCGGGAGGGGTCACGCGACGACGGCCCCTGGCAGTGGGCGGGCACCCTGTCCGTGCTCGAAGCGGAACAAGCGTCCGATGGGACACTCGCGTTCCATCCGGCGGCCGAGCTCCGAGAGACGTTCGACACGCTTGCCGGTTCAGGCGGCATCACACCAGGGACGGTGCTTGCCGCGTCGGACGGCTACGCCGAGGTGCTGACCGACCGAGACGCGCCGAGCTCTGCCCGCGTGCGCGCGCGATTCGACATCACGCAGGACACCACTGAATGCGGCGTCCTGCTGCGGGCAAGCGCAGACGGCGACACGGGATACCGACTGCGCCTCGAACCGAAGAGGAATCGCCTCGTCTTCGATCGCTGGCCGCGGGCATCGACCGGCACCGAGCAGTGGCACATCTCCGGGGATGTTCCCCACATCGTGGAACTCGAACGACCCTGCTCCCTCGACGCGGGCGTGCACGAGATCGAGGTCATCCTCGACGGTGAACTCTGCGTCGCGACCGTCGACAATGCCGTGGTCCTGAGCACTCGGCTCTACGACCTGCCCGCCGGCCGTCTGGGCGTCTTCGTCGCTGAGGGCACCGTCACCGTCGACAGCTTCATCATCCAGAGCCGCGACTCAGCGCCCCATTCGCCTTCCCCGCGCCATCAGCACCTCGTCACTACGGCGAGCTGACCTTCATCCACTGTCCCGATCAATCAACGGAGATCTCGATCATGTTCAGAACATCCAGGAAGACCGCCATCGTCGCGACCGTCGCGGCCGCGGCGCTCGCACTCACGGCCTGCGCCGGTGGCGCTCAGAGCGTCGACCCGAGCAACGTAAATCCGGAGGGCGAGATCGTCCCCAGGGAGATCTCGTGGCTCCTGTCCAGGCCGGCTGACGGGGGTGTCATCACGGCAATGCAGCAGATCGCCGAAGAGTACGCCGCTGAACATCCCGGCTTTGCGCTCAACCTCATCACGACCCCCGATCGTCCCTCCTACATTCAAAAGTACGAGACGCTGGCCGCGGCCAACCAGCTTCCTGAGCTCTTCGACACGGACGCGACTCCGTTCGCCCAGAAGCTCGCCGGTCAGGGGCGGATGCTCGATATCGATGCGCTCCTGGAAGATCTCGGGCTTGCCGACGACTACCGCGAGACGGCGCTCAACTACCAACGGTTCGATGACGGGACGCTCCGCATGGTGCCGTTCGAGTTCCAGCTCGAGTTCTTCTGGTACAACCAGGCTCTTCTCGACCAAGCAGGCGTGCAGCTGCCCGCGACGCTCGATGACTTCCCAAAGGTGTGCGAGGGTCTGCGGGCGGCAGGGATCACCCCGATCGCCCTCAACGGACAGGACCAATGGCCGCTTGAACGTTACATGGCCTACTACCCGTTCCGCATGGTTGGTCCCGAATACGTCCAGGACCTGAAGAACGGAGACGCGAACTTCTCTGACCCGGCGGGACGCGCAGCTGCAGAATGGCTCTCCTCGCTTGGGCAGGCCGGCTGCTTCCAGGAAGGCTTCTCGTCCACGGGGTACGCCGATGCGCAAGCATTGTTCACCTCGGGCAAAGCGGCCATTTACAACACCGGCACCTGGGAGCTCGGCAACCTGGCCACCGAATCGCTGGATTCCGGCGTGCGGGACGACGTCGACTACTTCACTCTCCCCACCATCGACGGAGCCGTCACCGCCGACAACGAGTACGTCACGCCATCGGGAATCGGGATGGCCGTGAACACCAAGACCTATGATCCACTGGTTCGCGACTTCCTCGCGTTCGCACTCGAGCGATACCCGACGCTCTACGCCGCGACAGGTGCGATCTCCCCGACGGTCTCCGCAGAGACGGTTGTCCCGGGAGGCGCCACCCCGCTCTATGAGCAGGCAGTCTCCCAGGCCGACGACACCGGAGGCGCGATCGCCATGCCGTGGGACACCCAGCTCGACCCAGCCACCAACACGCGGCTTCAGCAGGAGTTGACCTTGCTGGTGCAGGGGGACATCACTCCGGACCAGTTCGTGGAGACCATGGACGCCGCGATCTCGGAGAACCGCGTTGAGTAACGCAGCCCCCGCAGAGAATCACGGTCCTCGCCCGCGTCGTCAGAAGAAGCCGTTCGCCTCGATGCTCCCACTCCGATCTCGTCTCTCGGTGCTGGTCTTCCTCCTCCCGCCGCTGCTCCTCTACAGTGCTGCGGTCCTGCTGCCGATCGTGCAGTCACTGATCCTGAGCTTCTACCGCTGGGACGGCATCACGAACATGGTCTTCGTGGGTCTCGACAACTACGTGAAGATGTTCACGCGCGATGATGTCTTCTGGACGTCGTTCGTGAACGCCCTCGGGTATCTGGTCATCTGTCTTGTGCTGCAGCTCGGCGGCGCACTCGCGGTCGCGGGGCTTCTCACTGCGATGCCGAGAGCACGGGAGCTCGTGAAGACGCTCTACCTCCTGCCTGCCGTCATCTCAACGGTGGCGATCGCGTTCCTCTTCCAGCGCATCTACTCGCTGGAGCCAATCGGTCTGATCAACCAGCTCCTCGAATGGTTTGGTCTCGGGGCATGGCAGACTGCCTGGCTTTCCAACGTGCAGACAGTGCTTCTTGCGGTCTCGATTCCAGAGGGGTGGAGGTTCACGGGCCTGTACATGCTCATCATCTATGCAGCCCTCATCGCGGTTCCGAAAGAGCTCGAAGAGGCTGCTCGTCTCGATGGGGCGTCCTGGTGGCAGGTCTTCTGGCGAATCCGATTCCCCTACATTCGGCCCGTCTGGATCACAACCACGATCATGGCGACCACCTTCGCGCTGCGTGGTTTCGATATCCCGTACCTCCTGACCAACGGTGGGCCAGGACAGTCGTCGGAGCTCCTGACCACCTACATGTACAAGACAGCTTTCGTGCACACCGACTACGGCTACGCCAGCGCGATCTCCGTGTTCATCGTTGTCGAGTGCCTCGTCGCTGTTGGTCTCATCTTCCTGCTTCTCCGTAGAAGGGACGCCTCATGACCGCGACACGTGTTCTCACCCCCGCCACGTCGCCAGTGGAACCCCAGCCAGCGCCAATACCAGGGCCGCGTCGCTCGCGTTCACCCCGACCGCCGCGAGTGCGGGTCCAGCGAACGCTCCTCACCGTGACCGTCGTGCTTATCGTGCTGGCGCAGGTGTATCCCCTGGCGTGGCTCTTCGTCACGAGCTTCCGCACGGCTGCGGATTTCGCCGGCGGAAATCCCTTCGCGCTTCCGGCGGAGTTCACGCTCGAGAACTACTCGCGAGCGTTCGCCACCGGCAACCTCTGGCTCAACATCGCGAATAGCTTCATCGTCACGCTCGGTTCGAGTGCGCTCATCGTGATCGCGGGAATGATGGCTGCGTTCGCTCTCCAGGTGCTCGGGTTCCGACTCAGCGGACTTGTTCGAGGGCTCTTCCTGCTGGGCATCATCGTGCCCGTGCAGATTGCGCTTGTGCCGCTGTTCATCGACTACTCGCAGATCGGGCTGCTCGACACGCACATGTCGATGATCATCCCTCTCGCCGCATTCGCGATGCCGATGGCGGTCTACCTGTTCTCCTCGTTCTACGAGTACATTCCACGCGAGATGTACGAGGCCGCATCCCTCGACGGGGCTGGACCGTACCGTATCTTCACCCAGATCACGTTCCCGCTTTCCGTGAACACGATCATCACGGTTGTCCTCGTCAACAGCATCTTCATCTGGAACGACTTCATCTTCGCGAACACCTTCGTGCTGTCGGATGGGCTCAAGACGATCCCACTCGGACTGCAGAACTATATTGGCGCGATGGGCAACACCGACTGGACGGCAACGTTCGCTGCCGTCTGCGTCACCGTGACGCCGCTGCTTCTCGTCTTCCTTGTGCTGAACAAGGCCATGATCAGCGGCCTTGAGAGTGGAGCGACCAAGGGATGAACTTGTCCGAGCACCCTAAGAACGGGCCCCCCGTGACCATGCGCGAGGTTGCCAAGGCGGCGGGAGTGTCCGTCGCCACGGTCTCCCATGTCGTCAACAACAAGAAGGGCGCGCGCATCGGCGAGGATGCGCGCCGCCGAGTGCAGCACGTTGTCGCTGAACTCGGATACCGTCCGAATGCGCTGGCCAAAACCCTCTCACAGGGGACGTCTCGCTTCATCGGGCTGGTCGCCGATGCCATCGCGACGACCCCGTTCGCCGGCCAGATCATCCACGGAGCCCAGGACGAAGCATGGAAACACGGCTACATCCTGCTCGTCGCCAACACGGAGAGCAACGCGGCGGCGGAGAGTGAGGCGATCGCCATGATGCTGGAGCATCAGGTGCACGGCATCCTCTACTCCACCTGGTATCACCGAGGAATCACGCCCCCGGAGGGCCTCGAGAAGACCGAGACCGTGCTGGTGAACTGCTACGCCCTCGATGGCGGCTACCCCGCGGTCGTTCCCGACGAGTACCAGGGCGGACGAGCCGCAACTGCAGCGCTGCTGGCAGCAGGGCATCAACGCATCGCGTTCATCAACACGACGACCGAATCGCCCGCCCAGTCCGGTCGCCTCGCGGGGTACCGGGCAGCGCTCGAGGCTTCCGGGGTCCCATTCGACGACTCGCTGGTCTTTCCCGCGTCACCGCAGCAGGAAGGTGGTTATGCGAGTACCGATGGCGTGCTGAGAACCGGTGCCACCGGAGTGTTCTGCCACAACGACCGCGTCGCGATGGGCCTCTACGACGGACTCCGCGAACGTGGCCTGCGCATCCCCGAGGACATCGCCGTCATGGGCTTCGACAATCAGGACGTGATCGCTGCCCACCTCAGGCCGCCCCTCTCGACGGTTGCGCTCCCGCACTACGAGCTTGGAGCGCAAGGCGTTCGGCTGCTGCTCGGACTCGAGAGCTCCACTCCGGATTCTCCGCAGCTCATCGACTGCCCACCGATCGCGCGGAGCTCCGTCTGATGGCTGGCAGCTCTCGCCGTGCAGCAGACCCCACCGTGCCGCGCCCGATCGTCCACTTCGCCCCTGAGCGTCACTGGATGAACGATCCGAATGGGCTCATCCACCACGGTGGCCTCTGGCACGTGTACTTCCAGTGCAACCCGGAAGGCAACGACTGGGGAAACATGAGCTGGGGCCACGCCAGCAGCAGCGATCTGCTCTCCTGGACCGAGCATCCTCTTGCCCTTCGTCACAGCCCAACCGAGCAGATCTACTCAGGGTCGATCGTGCGCGACCCCAGCAGCGATGACAACCGACTGCGAGCGATCTACACGAGCGCCTACTCCAACGGCAAGCAAGCCCAGTCCGAGGCCACGAGCACAGACGGAGGGTTGACGTGGACGCAGAATCCGCAGAACCCGATTCTCGATCGAGGCACATCGAACTTTCGTGATCCGAAGGTCATCAGGTACGCCGATGCCGAAGGTCGAGAACGATGGGTGCTCCTCGCCGTCGAAGCAGAGGACCGGCAAGTGCTGTTCTACCGCTCCGACGACCTGGAGACCTGGGACTACCTGAGTTCGTTCGGGCCTATCGGGCCGACCGGCGTGGTGTGGGAGTGTCCGGATCTTGTTCAGCTTCCGCTCGACGGCGACCCGGAACGTGCTCGCTGGGTACTGACTCTGAGCACCAATCCCGTCGGTGACCAGCCCGACAGGACTGGGTCGTCGATGAGCTACGTCGTCGGTGACTTCGACGGGCACACGTTCACGGCGGAGGCCCCAGGGCTCCGCCGCCTCGACCACGGGCGCGATTTCTATGCCGGCGTCACCTTCGCCGATGCGCCGAGCGACGGGCCGATCATGCTCGGTTGGATGAGCAACTGGCGATACGCCGATCAGTTCCCGTCAGCGCCTTGGCGAGGAGCCATGTCGTTGCCTCGAGAGCTTTCGCTTCGCGAACTGCGCGGACATGCGCAGCTGGTCCAGCGCCCGCTGGGGCTTGATGAGGCGCTGTTGCGGTCGGACCAGGTCAGTGGGCTTGCCCCCGCTAAGAGCACTTCGTGGACTATGGGCGCCCACTCAGTGATCGACCTCGCTTGGGAACCGTGTCGTACCGGCAACGCGAAGCTTGTGCTGCACGGCGAGGATGACTTCGTCGAGATGGCGCACGATGTCGACTCGGGTGAGCTCATCATCGCTCGAGGTGGGCGATCGTCAGAGGCTGTGCATCCGGACTTCCCGTCCTCGATCTGCATGCCCCTTGATGCCTCGGCGCCTCTGCGCCTCCTCATCTGTCTCGACGGGCCGCTTCTCGAGGTGTTCGCGAACGATGGGCAGCACGTGGCATCGCACCTCGTTCTCCTCGGAGGGGGTTCGGTGAGCGCCTCGCTCACGACAGGGCAAGCTGCGCTTGTCACCGTGGCCGTTGGCGAGCTCGAGGGTGCGCGCCAGGGCTGAGGGAACCCGGAATCCCGATGTTGGGCGGCGTAGTCCCGTCTCCGAGCCGGGATGGTGCGCCCCCTCAGGCGTCGCGGAGCCGCTCGTGCAGCTCCGCGACGCGGGCGCGGATGTCGTCTCGCACGAGGCGCATCCGCTCCATGCCGACGATCCCGCGCGTGGATGGCTCGTCCGTGATCCACCGCTCGACCGGCACGCTCGTGTCCTCGGGCAGCTGCGCCTCGTCGCCGAGGATCACCACGAGGTCGGCGCCGGCGAGCATCGCCGGTGTGAGCGGCTTCGGATGCTCGTCGCCGACGTCGATCCCGAGCTCGGCAAGCGACTCGACCGACTCGACGTTGAGCGCCCCGCCTGGGGAGGTGCCGGCCGAGGAGACCTCGACCGTCTCGTCGGCGATCGCCCGCAGGAGGGCAGCCGCGAGCTGCGACTTGCCGCCGTTCTTCTTGCAGACGAAGACGACGCTCGTGGGAGTGGGGCTCATGCTGATCCGTTCGTCGAGGGTGGCCATGCAGCTCATCGTCGACGATACGGATGAACGCCGTCCGAGGGCCACGGGCGCCCCGCTCACCCCGCTCGTCCCTTGAGGCAGAATGGGGCGATGCAGGATCACGGTGCACCGGGACGCGACGAAGGTCCCGCGGGCGACACGAGCGCGGCGGTGTGCGTCGTCGAGTCGTGGCGGGTCGAGTCGGGGCGCGTCATCGCCGCCGCCGCGCACCGGCAGCGTTTCGAGCGCTCCGTCGCCGAGCTCTTCGGGGAGGCGGCAGCAGAGCGTCCCCCGCTCTGGGCCGGCAGCCCCGCTGGGCTCACCCCGGTCGAGGCTGACTGGCCTCGAATCTGGGCCGACGTCTTCGAGAGCACGCCCCTCACCGACGCCTGGTTCCCGCGACTCTCCGCCCGCCTCGACGACGGCCGCCTGCTCGTCGAGCTCACCCTGCGGCCGGCCCCGGAGGCGCGGCCCCTCACGAAGCTCAGCACCCGCCTCGACGAGCGGCGCTGGCCGACGCTCAAGGGCCCCGACTTCCCGTCCCTCGCAGAGCTCAGGGCGAGCGTGCACGAGGAGGGTGCGGCCGATGCCCTGCTCGTCGACGAACGCGGCGCGATCACCGAGGCCGCCTACGGCACTGTCGTCGGCTGGCTCGGCGAGACCCTCGTGGTCCCCGCCGCGAGCCGCCGAGTGGCGGGGACGACCCTCGGCGTGCTCGAGAGACTCCTCGCCACAGCGGGCGTCACGCGCGTCGAGGGGGAGCTGCTCGCCGACCCGCTCGCCTCATCCGCTGAGCGCGGCTGGGATGAGCTCTGGTACCTCAACACGCTCCACGGCATCAGCCCCGTGTCCATGCTCGACGGCACACGCCTCGGCCTCGACGTCGCCCGCGTGCGCAGGTGGCGGCCTCGCCTGCACGAGACGAGCGCCGTGCCCCGGCAGGATGGGCGCTCGGCGTGATCGTCGTCGTCGACAACCGCGATTCGTACACCTACAACCTCGTCCAGCTGCTCCTGGAGCTCAGCGATCAGGAGGTGCGGGTCGTCGACGCCGGTGACATGCAGGCGGTGGATGCGTGCCGCGGCTGGGTCTCCGAGGGGCTCGTCGCCGGGGTCGTCATCTCGCCCGGCCCCGGGCATCCTGCCGAACCGGCCGACTTCGCGGGCTCGGCCGTCGTGCTCGACGCCGCACTCGCCGAGGAGCGCCTGCCCGTTCTCGGGGTGTGCCTCGGCCACGAGGGCATCGCCGTGCGGTACGGCGGGGAGGTCGTGCCGGCCCCCGAGGCGAAGCACGGGTGGCGCAGCCCCCTCTCACACGACGGGTCTGGCCCGTTCGCCGGCGTGCCCCAGGGCTCCCTCGTCACGAGGTACCACTCCCTGGTCGTCAGCGAGCCCCTGCCGTCAGGGCTGCGCGTCACGGCGCGCAGCGAGGACGGCGTCGTGCAGGGCCTCGAGGTCGAGGGCCGGCCGGTCTGGGGTGTGCAGTTCCACCCGGAGTCGATCGCGAGCGAGCATGGCCGGCAGATGGTCGCGAACTTCGTCGACGCCGTGGATGCGGCGGGGCTCGGCGCGCCCCCTCGCGGGGCTCGCGGCGCTCGTCGCGCTCGCGGTCAGCGCGACGCGAGCCGTCGCCCCGCGGAGATCGGGGCGTTCCCGCGGCCCGCAGCTCGCGAGCTGTTCGTCGCGAGCCGTGTCGTGCGCGGCCCGCAGCCGGAGGGCACGGCCGCAGCCGAGGCCGCCGCCGCGGTCATCTACCGCGAGGTGCTCCGCCGAGGCTCTGCCAGCGTCTGGGTGGATGTGCCCGACGACACAGGCAGGCAGGCGCGGTTCAGCATCCTCGCCGACGACGCCCCAATCGGTATCGGGACCTGCCCCGCGCACGCCGCTCGCCTCGACGGCTCAGATGAGGCAGCGCACGAGACCGAGCCGGGCTGCGAGACGTGCGAGCCCGCTCGAGTGCTGCGCTTGGACGGCGACGGGAGCTTCGAGACCGTGCAGCGGGAGCTCGAGGCCATGCGCGCCGTCGGGGGCGACGGGCTCGCGTTTCGCGGCGGGCTGCTCGGCTACTTCGGGTACGAGCTCGGGGTGCGGATGCTCGGCGTGCTGCCCCGGGAGGCGGAGGAGACCGCGTCCCCCCTCCCCGACGCGTGGTGGCTCGACCCGCGGCGCGCGGTGCTCGTCGACCGCGCAACTGGCGCAGTCACCGTCGTCGCGACCGCGTCGAGCGGCGCGCTCGCGGAGGCCGGCGCCGAGCGCTTCAGCGCCGAAGTCGGCGAGGCCCTCGAGGCGTCAGGCGGCGAGCGGCGGCAGGCTCTCCCCGACGCGGGACGCGCCCCGGCGATGTCCCTGGGCCCCGACGCCCTCGCCGCCGGCGCCTGGCATACGTCGAGAGAGCAGTACGCCGCCGACATCGAACGCTGCCGCGAGCATCTCCTCGCGGGGGACTCGTACGAACTGTGCCTGACCAACGAGTTCCGGCCGCACGACGACCCCGACCCGCTCAGCCTGTTCCTGGAGGTGCGCGCCGCCGACCCGGCGCCCTACGCCGCACTGCTCGAGTTCGACGGCGGCGCGGTCGTGAGCGCGTCCCCCGAGCGGTTCCTGCGCGGCACCCCGGACGGGGAGTACGAGACGAAGCCCATCAAGGGCACCGCGGCTCGCGCCTCAGACCCCCTCGCCGACGCCGCCGCGGCCAGAGACCTGGCCAACGACCCGAAGGTCTTCGCCGAGAACCTCATGATCGTCGACTTGCTGCGCAACGACCTGGGCCGCGTCTGCACCCCCGGCTCGGTGCATGTGCCGAGCCTCATGGCCGTCGAGTCGTATACGACCGTGCACCAGCTGGTCACGACCGTTCGCGGTTCGGCCCCCGGCGTGCCGCCGCTCGACGTCGTGCGGGCGCTATTCCCGGGCGGATCCATGACCGGGGCGCCGAAGCTGCGCAGCGTCGAGCTGCTGCGCGACATCGAAGGCCGCGACCGTGGCGTCTACTCCGGTGCGCTCGGCGTGCTGGGCGCCGACGGATCGACCGAGCTGAGCATCGTCATCCGCACCGCCGTCCGGGATGCGCGCGGCTGGTCGATCGGCGCGGGAGGCGCGATCGTGCTCGCGAGCGACCCGGAATCCGAGACCCTCGAGGTCGAGCTCAAGGCGAGCGCCCTGCGACGCGCGTTCACGCGCGCCGTCTCGCGCTGACGCGTCCGGGCGGAGCGGGCGCGATCAGGCGACGCGGGTGCCCGGCGGCAGCCGCTTCGCGGGTGTCCGTGTGCGCGCCCAGGCGCCGAAGAGCAGGCCCCCGGCGAGCACCAGCTGGAGCGCCAGACCGACGAACCAGGTGGGGACCGTCGAATCGAGCACCTCCTGCGACGTCGGGCCGGGCTCGAAGTTCGAGCCAGTCGGGTCAGCGCAGCCGTCGTAGCGCTGCTCGCCCATCTCCGGGGGAATCTGCGACTGACGCAGCAGCAGCTTCGCGCCGGAGAAGAAATCGTCTGGCTGATCGCTCGCGCCGAATGAGACCGGCGTCGCGTCCGTCAGCACCGCGAACGGATTCGCGGCCAGCACGCCCCAGACGAGGTCGTAGCGCGGAGCCTCGTAGGTGTACGTCTCCCAGTCGCCGCACGTGAAGCTGTTCTCGTCGAAGGGCTGCTCCTCGCCGAACTCCGCATAGACGGGGTACCGGGAGGTGTTCGTCACCTCCGCCGTCACCGCAGCACCACCCAGGCCGAACGCGATGCCCGTGCCCACCGTGAGCGCGGCGATCGTCAGATAGCTCGCCGCCACAGAGAAGAGCGGCCTGGCCAGGATGCCGCTGAAGCCGACGCCGATAGCGGCCACGACGCCCACCTCGACGAGCAGCACCAGCAGCGAGACGACCACCTGCACGGGAGCGACGGCCCCCACGAGCCCGGCGAAGATCAGGAACGGCGCCGCGACCGCCAGGAACGCGAGCCCGGTCACCCAGGCGGCCAGGAACTTCGCCGCCACGATCTCGGCTGTCGTCGCGAGCGTCACCTGGATGGGCGCGAGCGTCGCCGCGTCCCGATCGCCGTTGATCGCGTTGCCGCTGAGCGTCGGCGAGACCAGCAGAGCGAGCAGCAGCACGAAGTACACGACGATCGAGTACATCCACGACCCCGACTCCTGCAGGTCGCCGAAGACCACCACCGAGAGCGCGGTCATGCCGAGGAGCAGCACGGCGAAGATGCCGAGCAGCACGTACCAGGCGACGTTGCGGAGGCGCTGGCGCAGTTCGAGGGTGACAAGCGTCGTGACGCGGGCGGGGCTCATGACTGTTCTCCGAGGTCGAGGTAGGTGTGCTCGATGTCGCCAAGCGCCGGGGCGAACTCCGCGACGTCGATGCCGGCGGTGAGGATCGCGCGCAGGCCGGCCGCGGCCGCGGCGTCAGAGGAGAACGGGACGAGGAACCCGGTCCGTTCGGCGCGGATGCCCGGAGCTCCGGTCCCCAGCACCGCCGCCAGCTGATCAGGCCCGACGCCCTCCGTCAGCACGCGCACCCGCCACTGTCGCTCCCGCGCCGACGCCTGCGCGAGCCGGTCGGCCCGCACCGTCACGCCCGCCTCGATGAAGACGGCATCGTCGACGATCTCGTCGAGCTCGGACAGCACATGGCTCGAGATGAGGATCGTGGAACCGGCCGCCGCAAGCTCCCGCAGGTGCTCGCGCAGGCCGACCCTCGCTCGCGCATCCAGGCCGGAAGCGGGCTCGTCGAGGAGCAGCACGCTCGGGGCGTGCACCAGCGAGCGCGCAAGCCCGAGGAGCTGCTTCTGCCCGCGGGACAGCACGCGAGCCTGCACCTTCGCGAGGTCGCTGAGGCCGACCCGGGCGAGGAGCTCGGTGGCGCGGGCATCCGCCGCGGCGCGCGGCAGGTCGTAGAGGCGTGCCGTCGTCACGAGCGTGTCGTGCACCGACAGCGACGGCCAGGCGCCGAGCGCGTCCGGCATCCAGCCGAGCTGCGCCCGCACCTCGGCTGTCGCCGTCGACGGGTCGAGGCCGTTGATGCGGATCGTCCCCGCATCCGGTCGCAGCAGCGAGGCCAGCATCAGCAGCAGCGTCGTCTTGCCGGAGCCGTTCGGGCCGACGAGCCCCGTGACCGCTCCAGCGCGCGCCGTGAAGCTCACATCGCGGACCGCGTGCGCTGCGCCGAAAGAGCGCCTGACATTCTCGACGAGGATTCCGCGTTCTGACATGCGGCCAAACGTAGCGAGCGGATGCGACGCCACGCTGAGAGGCGGCGCGCGTCGGGCTGACCAGCATCAGTGCAGGATCAGCCTGTTTCGGCGTCGCGGGCCCGATCTGGCCGCAGATCGCACTCATCGCGGACAGCCGCCGCCGATACACCCGCGTCGGGCAGCGCAACCGTCCGTCACACAGCGTCGCGAAGGTGGACCGCACGTGAGGGCTGTCACAGGATAGTCAGATGCTCGTGAGCCGCTCGGCTCCGAACAACACCCGACAGCAAGCTCGACAACCTGGAAGGAGTTCGCACATGTGCCGTCTGCTCGCTTACGCAGCCCCACGTGACACCACCGTCACGAAGGTGATCGGAGACATGAACAGCGACGCCTTCCAGCGCATGACCAGCGTGCACAACGACGGCTGGGGCACCGCCTGGCTCGCCGCCGGCTTCGGCGAGACGCAGCGCGAGATCGAATCCCTGCGCATCTCCACGCCCGGCCAGAACGACCCGCTGCTGTCGACGCTCCTCTCGGACGCCCCCTCCAACGCCCGCATCGTGCACCTGCGCCTCGCGACCGACGACTTCAAACGGACCAAGGTGAACACGCACCCGTTCGTCGCCGAGGGCCTCGCCTTCGCGCACAACGGCTCGATCGTCCCCACCTGGCGCTTCGACGACCTGCTCCGCCCCGAGATCCGCGCCACGGTGGCCGGCGACACCGACAGCGAGCTGTACTTCGGCCTCGTCCGGCAGAACGTGCGCGACGGCCTCTCCCTCGAGGAGGCGGCCACCGCCGCCGTCCGCGTGCTGCGCGACGAGTTCCCCGAGTCGAGCCTCAACGCGACCATCCTCTCCGCAGACGAGCTCGTGGTCGTCCACGCCTCGAGCACTGCACACGTCACGGAAGCGACGTTCGCGCGCTACGGCATCGACGCATCCACCCTCCCCAACGGGCACACCGACGAGTACTACCGGTTGAGCATGCTCCGCGCCGCCGACGGAACCACCGTCTTCTCGTCGACCGGCATCGACACGGCCGGCTGGACCTCGGTGCCCGAGGACACGATCTCCCGCATCGACCTCTCGTCGCTCGACTTCACGCAGCGCGCGCTCTTCTCGAGCGCCGCGGAAGCACGCGGAGCAGCGGGTCGTGCTGCTGGCGTCGCCGCTCCCACACCCCCGCGTCTCGTCGCCGTCTAGGCCCGCGCCCCACCGCCTCCGCCGGCCGCCTCTCTGGGGCGTGGGTCTCCCCGCGCGTACACTGGCTGGCGTGTCTGTGAACCCTGAACTTGCCGGCCGCCGGTACGAGCTCCCCGAGCCGTACCTCGTGGGCCGAGAGCACATCCGCTCGTTCGCGAAGGCCGTGCTGGCCTCGCACCCGACGCACTTCGACGTCGACGCAGCCCGTGCTGCCGGGTACGCCGACCTCGTCGCACCCGCCACGTTCCCTGCCGTGCTGCAGGATGCGGGGCTGCAGCTCCTGCTCTCCGACCCCGAGGCGCAGATCGAGCTGTCGCACATCGTGCACGGCGACGAGCGCTTCACCTACGAGCGCCCGATCGTCGCGGGCGACGAGCTGCGCGCCGCTCTCGAGGTGAAGAGCGTCAAGTCGCTCGGCGGCAACTCCATGATCAGCGCTCAGACGGTGCTGACGGATGCGGCGGGCGAGCAGGTCGTCACCGCATCGGCAACCCTCGTCGTCCGCGCAACGCCCACCGAGAGCGAGTGACCGCATGACTGACAGGATCTCCGTCGCGCAGCTTCCGCGCCCCGACTTCACGAGCCTCGAAGTCGGAACCGTCATCGCGGAGCGCACCGTCACGCTCACCCGCGACACCCTCGTGCGCTACGCGGGCGCGTCTGGCGACTTCAACCCCATCCACTACCGCGACGACGTGGCCGAAGCGGTCGGGCTGCCCGGTGTGCTCGCGCACGGGATGCTCACCATGGGTGTCGCGTTGCAGCCCGTCGTCGACGCCCTCGGCGACCCTGGCCGCGTCGTCGACTACCAGGTGCGCTTCACGCGGCCCGTCGTCGTCGACCCGCAGACCGGCGCGGAGGTGTCGATCGTCGCGAAGATCGGTCAGCTCGCCGGCGAGGACGGCGTCGGTCGCATCGACCTCGTCGTGTCCTTCGGCGGGCAGACGGTGCTCGCGAAGTCGCAGGTGCGCGCCGACTTCCGCGGCGAGGTTCCCGCCGTGCTGCCCGCAGAGGCCACCGCGTGACGAGGCTCTCCGAGCTCACGACCACGCAGGTCGGTGGGGAGGCGACGCAGCTCGTCGCCCCCGCGACGCGCCCTGAGCTGATCGCCGCGGCCGAGGAGCTGTTCGCGAACCACGAGCAGCCGCTGATCCTCGGCGGTGGTTCCAACACCATCGCCACCGACGACCGCATCGACGAACCCGTGCTGCACGTCGTGACGAAGGGCATCCACCAGCTGGACGGGCCCGTCGACAAGGTGGGCCAGGCTCGCGTGCGCATCGACGCCGGCGAGTCGTGGAGCGCCCTCGTCGACTACGCCGTCGCTCGCAACTGGAGCGGCATCGAGGCGCTCGCCGGCATTCCCGGCTCCGTCGGCGCGACCCCCGTGCAGAACATCGGGGCGTACGGGCAGGAGCTCTCCGATGTGCTCGCTCGCATCGAGTTCTACGACGCCGACGCAGACACGGTGCGCTGGATCAACGCCGCCGACCTCGGTCTCGGCTACCGCACCTCCGCGATCAAGCGCGGCGAGTTGCGAGGCGTCGTGACTCGCGTCGAACTCGACCTCGTCGAGATGCCGGAGGGCCAGAGCGAACCGGTCCGGTACGACCAGCTCGCGCGCGCGCTCGACGTGCCCCTCGGCGAGCGGATGCCCGTGCACGTCGTCCGCGACGCTGTCATCCGCCTGCGCGCCTCGAAGGGCATGGTGCTGGATGCGCACGACCGCGACTCCGTCTCGTCCGGTTCCTTCTTCATGAACCCGATCGTCCGCTCCTCGTTCGCGAGCGAGCTGCCCGAGATGCCGAAGTTCGACGCGGGCAAGGACGAAGACGGCTCCCCGCTCGTGAAGCTCAGCGCTGCGTGGCTCATCGACCACGCCGGTGTGCAGAAGGGCTTCTCGCTGCCGGGCTCGAACGCCGCCATCTCATCGAAGCACACGCTCGCGATCACGAACCGCGGCGGTGCGACTGCCGAGCAGATCGTGGAGCTCGCCCGCTTCGTCCGTGCGCGCGTCGAAGCGGAATGCGGCGTGCGGCTCGTCAACGAGCCTGTCCTCGTCGACCTGACGATCTAGGCACAGCCGGGCGAGAGCAGCCGGGTGAGCCGGAAGCCCCGAAGCGCTGCACGCGCTTCGGGGCTTCCCTCTCGGTGCACCCAGCGTCCGCTCGGGACGCGTGTCAGTGGTGCATGCACTGCGCGCACCAGGCGCGGAGTGCGTCCTGCTCGCGGCGGGCGCGCTCCGAACTGTTGCGGCGCCGACGATGCTGCTCGGCGTGGTCCAGTTCGGGTTCTTGACGCCGCGCGCTGCGCATGAGCAGCCACAGTGCGACGCGCAGCTCGATGCGGTGGAGCAGCGAAGGCTGCACCGCGGAGGTGGGCGTGGACGCGGATGTGGGCGTGATCGTGACGTGCACGGTGCTCGGGTTTGAGGTGTGGACGGTGGTCAGGACGTGATTCATGAGAGTGGTCTCTCCGACAGAAGGCATGCAAGAAGAAGGCGCTCACTCGAGCGGGGCCGCGTTAACGCGGCACGAGAGACGTGACTGCCGTGCAGTCGACGAATGCGGCGGCTGCTATGCCGCTGCGTATCCGTCGGGTGTGGGGGCAGACTTCACCCACGACACGGAGCTCAGGAGATGTGGGCGCCCAGGGAACGAGTCGCCGACTGCTGAATGCAAAATGTGAACGTACGCATTATCGGGACTCCTCTCTGTCTAGGCGCGTGCTGCGACCCTATCGACTCTGCGAATACCCGTCAACCTTTTGGCAGGGCAGGGCACTCTGGTGGATGCCACGCAGCCCCCGGATGCTCGGGTCAGTCGAGGACCACGGAGGCGCGGGGCTCCTCGCCGTCGAAGCTCACCGTGACCGTCAGCGGCGTGCCCGTGGCGTCGTCGGGGAGGTCGATCTCGCTCGTGTGCGGGGCATAGTCCGCTGTGCACGCCTGGTCGGGGTAGGCCGTGGCCTCGAGGTACTGCAGGTCGAGGGTCTGCGCGTCCACCGCGTTGACTTCGGTGAGGATCGCCGGGCATCCCGAGCTGCCCCACGTCGTGACGGAGATCGAGGAACCCTCGTCGAGCCACATGACGAGCGGCCCTTCCATGTCGCCGGCTCCGACATCTTCGCCGAATCCCTTCGGCAGGCCGCCGTAGTTGTCGCTCGCGACGCTCGTCGGCGTGGCTGCGGGAGCGCATCCGCTCAAACCGAGCGCGGTGAGAGCGATCGTCGGGAGTGCAAGCAGGGCGACGCGTGCAGACTTCATGCGTCAAGCCTACGACTTCGGGCGGAGAGACCCCTGGCCTGGATCCGCAGCAGGGAGGTACGCTTTCGCGCTCATGCGCCTTGGTCCCATGCGGGCCTCTGGGTTCGCCGACGCCCTAGCTCCGGCGGAGCAGGCCGAGATCGAGGCCCCTCGTCACGGCGCGCACCCTGGAGTTGACCTCGAGCTTCGCGAAGACCTTGCCGAGGTGCGTCTTCACGGTCGCCTCACCGATGTGGAGGCGCACGGCGATCTCAGGGTTGGACATGCCGTCGGCGACGAGCTGCAGCACCTGCAGCTCGCGTTCGCTGAGCGCGGGGGCTGAACCGGGCGAACCGGCAGGCGGATGCGCGGTGCTGGAACCGGCGGATGCCGCTGCCCCGGCAGCTCGCGTCTGGGCTACGAGCTTCGCGGTCACCGATGGTGCGAGGGCCAGCTCGCCCGCGGCCACACGACGAACGGCCTCCACGAGCTCCGCCCCGCTGGCCGTCTTGAGCAGGTAGCCGCTTGCCCCGGCTTCGATGGCACCGATGATCGCGTCGTCGCTGTCGTAGGTCGTGACGACGAGGATGCGTGTCTCGGGGAGCGCCGCCAGGATCTGCCTCGTCGCGCTCACACCGTCGGTGCCCGGCATGCGCAGGTCCATGACGACGACGGCGGGCGTCGTCGCGGTCGCGCGAGCAACCGCGTCGGCCCCGTTGGCGGCCTCAGCGACGACCTCGATGTCGGGCTCGTCCTCGAAGATGCCCACGAGTCCGGCGCGCACGATGGGGTGGTCGTCGGCGACCAGGATGCGGATCATCGCTCGGCACTCGCTTTCGCCGGAATCGTCACGGTCACGATCGTGCCACGCCCTGGTGCGCTGGCGATGTCCACGCCGCCCCCGATCGCGTTGGCGCGGTCGCGGAGGCTGTCCAACCCGAATCCGCTCGGCTCCGCCTCCAGCTCGAATCCTCGGCCGTCGTCGGTGACGTTCAGCACGACGTTCGCGGCCCCGTGCTCCACTGAGAGCTGCACGCTCGTGGCATGAGCGTGCCGCCTCGCATTCGACAGGGCCTCCTGCGCGCATCGCAGCAGGACCACTTCGCTCTCCCGCTCCAGCGCGCCGGCCTCCAGCTCGATTCGCGCCTCGGCGAGCACGCCCGTCTCGCGGCGGAACCGATCGACGAGGCGCCTCAGGGCATCTGCGAAGGTCGCTTCCGCGGGGTCGGTCGACCGCACCGGCGCGTTCTCGGCGATGAGGCCCCGCGCCTCGGCGAGAGCGTCGCGGGCGAGCGACGCGATGAGGTCGGCCCGTTCCTCCTGCGCGGAGAGCTCCTCGCGCAGGTGAGCCCCCGCGGAGCTCTCGTCATCGCGCATCCGCCCGATCTCCTTCGCGCTGCGGTCAGCCAGCATCGCGAGGCCGGCCAACGTCTGAGCCAGCGTGTCGTGCAGGTCGCGGGAGATGCGCTCCCGCTCGACGGAGGCGCCGCTCAGCCGAGAGAGCTCCTGCACGTGCTCCTGGGAGGCCGTGAGCTGCTCGAGCAGCTCACGTCGCTCGTCGGCCACTCGCCAGGCGTAGCTGATCGACAGCCCGATGCCGCAGGTCGCCGCGACGCTGAAGAGCTGGCCCGGCAGGATGTCCGGGATCTCCTCGACCCCGTTGTACAGCGCCGACACCGCGCCGATGCCGAACGCGATGCCGATCGAGACGAGGATGCTCCGCCTCGCGCTCACGCACACCAGCCAGACGAGCGGATAGATGAGGGTCTGCACGAAGCCCGTCCAGGGCACGAGCACCATCGAGACCGTCACGAGCAGAGTGACGAGCAGGATCAGCGCCGCGCCGCGGCGCGGGTCGGTGAGCGACCTGACGCCGAAAGCGAGCCACACGACGGGGATGAGCAGGAGCGCCCCCGTCGCCACGAGCGCCTCGGAGCGTTCGGACTCGGTGGCCGCAAAGGCCGCCACCGAGCCCGCGACGACGGTGTTCGCGAGCGCCGTGCCCACGATCAGCAGGTGCCACCAGCGCCCGTCCCGAAACCAGAAGTCGACCATGCGCTCATCCTCCCGCACCCCACCGACATTGCTGCACGGTCGGGTCAGGAGCGTCAACTCCGCCCTCGACTCCAGCGGAAGGTGAGCAGGCTCGCGACGAGCCCGATGACGGTCCAGACGCCGAGCGTGATCGCCGCGGCCCCCAGCCCCCACGTGCCTCCGACCTCGGCGGCCGCGAAGGCATCCGGCAGGAACACGCTGCGCATCCCGCGCACGAGACCGGCGAGGGGGAAGAGGTTCGACACCTGCTGCATCCACTCGGGCAGGACCGAGAACTGCACGTAGATGCCAGAGAGGAACTGCGGCACGAGCACAAGCGGCAGCACGATGGCGGATGCGGACCGTGCAGAGCGCGGGAGCGCCGAGATCGCGATTCCGAGGGAGGCGAAGCAGAGGATGCCGAGGGCAGCGAGCCAGGCGAAGCGCGCCCACAGCTCGCCATCTTCCGGCAGCGAGATGTCGAAGGCGGTGACCGCGAGCCCCATCAGCATCGCCAGCTGCAGCGTGCATGTGATGAGCACCAGCCCGATCTTCCCGATGAAGAACGACACCGGGCTGAGCGGTGTCGCGCCGAGTCGGGCGAGGCCGCCCTCGTGCTTCTCCGTGGCGATGTCGATGCCGAGGAACTGCATGCCGGAGAGGAGGATCGCCATCGCGAGCATCCCGGTCAGGTAGTACTGCGACATCGTCACGTCGGCGAAGCGTGGGTCGTCGACGACCGTCTCGCCGCTGAAGATCGAGGCGAAGAGCGCGAACATGACGAGCGGGAACAGGAAGACGAAGAACACCTGGTCGGTCTGCCGGAAGTAGCCGCGCAGCTCGAAGGCGATGCGCCGAAGACCGTTGCCGATCATGGACCTGGGCTGCGACGGTGTGCGTGTGGGCGATTGGATGCTCGGCTGCGCCTTCGCGTCGCCCGAGACCGCGGTCTGGCTCATCGTGTTCCTCCTGCGGGTGCGGCAGCGCGGGCTGCATCGTCGGTCGCCGCGAGTTCCGCGGCGGGTGAGGCAGTCGCGGGCGTTCCGGGGGAGGCGGCCGGGTGCTCGCCGATGATCTCCAGGTAGACGTCCTCCAGGGACGGGCGGGTCACGGTGAGTCCGGCGGGTTCCGGGCCGAGGCGCTCGACGAGCGCGCCGACGAGCTGTGCGGGCGCATCCGTCGTCTCCTCGCGCCACCTGCCGTCCTGCTCCTGCCAGCGAACCCGCGGTGTGCGCGACTTCGGCCCGCCGATCGTCGCGATGTCGCCGATCTCGACGAGCTTCCCGGCGGCGATGATCCCGGCGCGGTCGCTGAGCTGCTCCGCCTCGTCGAGATAGTGCGTCGTGAGCACCATGGTCATGCCCTCGCCCTTGAGCTGCTGGATGAGGCCCCAGAACTCGCGGCGCGCGTTGGGATCGAACCCGGTTGTCGGCTCGTCGAGGAACAGCACCTCCGGGTTGCCGATGATGCCGAGCGCGACATCCACTCGCCGCTTCTGGCCACCGGAGAGGCGACCGACTCGCTGCGACGCGAATGGGGCGATGCCGCACCGCTCGATGGTGTCGTCCACGGCGCGAGGGTTTCGGTAGAGGCTTGCGAAGTGGCGCAGCACCTCGCGGGCCGAGTAGCGCTCGATGTCGGCGCTCGACTGGCTGACGACGCCGATTCGACCTCGCCACTCGGCGTTGCCGCGGGCCGGGTCCTGCTCGAGCACGCGCGCGGTACCGGAGGTCGCCGTGCGGAAGCCCTCGAGGATCTCGATCGTGGTGCTCTTGCCAGCGCCGTTGGGGCCGAGGAAGGCGAAGGTCTCGCCGTGTCGGACCTCGAAGGAGAGGCCGTCGACGACGTCGCGGTCGCCGTAGCGCTTGACGAGGTCGGTGACCTCGATGGCTGCTTGTGTGCTCATGGTGCAATCAAACGCCGAACGGGGCGTACGCGACAGGGTCCGACCGGCGGATACGCATCCACCGTTCGGGGGAGGTGCGGGCCGCGCCGCCGCTGACCAGCTTCCGTGCAATATCCCCTGCACTGGGCCGCAGCGGGGCCCGTTCGCGAGTTTTTGCACTCAAGTTGATCAGACCTGGGCGGACACACCCGCACATACTGGTGCCATGGCCTCACCCGATCTCGAGGAGCTTCGCCGTCTTCGTCGTGCGCGCGACTTCATCGACAGGGAGTTCGCGAGCCCGCTCGATGTGCCGACCATGGCGAAGGCAGCCCACATGTCGGCGGCTCACTTCAGTCGACGCTTCCGAGAGGCGTACGGCGAGACCCCATATGCCCATCTCATGACACGGCGCATCGAGCGTGCCAAGGCGCTGCTGCGCAGCGGCGAGGTGAGCGTCACGGATGCGTGCACGGCGGTCGGGGCCACGAGTCTCGGGTCGTTCAGCAGCCGCTTCGCGGAGATCGTCGGAGAGTCTCCGAGCGCCTATCGGGCGCGTGATCACAGCGGCAGCGTCGTCATCCCGAGCTGCACCTCGCAGATCTGGGGGCGTCCCCGCCGCGTGCGCGACCGACCAGGAATGGCGCAACGGGAAGCCGGCGACGGGCAGGCACGTCTCTGAGCAGTTTCGAAGAAGTGAATGTCGGCGGCCGGTCCTAGCATCGGACACATGACGCTCTCACTCAGCCACGTGCACGTGTTCACCGACGACCCGGATGCGGCGCTCGTGTTCTACCGAGACGCCCTCGGCCTGGAGGTGCGCAGCGAGGTTCCGAATGAGGGGTTCCGCTGGGTCACGCTCTCCGCCCCCGGGCAGCCGGAGCTCGAGATCGTGCTCTCGCACCCGAAGGCGGGGCGTTCGGAGGAAGACGGCGACACGCTCGCAGAGCTGCTGGCGAAGGGGGAGCTGCCCGGCCTCCTGTTCCGAACGAGCGACCTCGACGCGCTGTTCGAGAGGGTGCTGGCGACGGGCGGAGTCGAGGTGCTGCAAGAGCCCACCGATCAGTTCTGGGGCGTCAGAGATGCCGCATTCCGCGACCCATCCGGCAACATGGTGCGGGTCAGTCAGGCCTAGCCGACGACATATCACCCACATCGATCCGTCGCCAGTCCAGCGCTCGGCTGGCTCCCCGTTTGAAGGCAGAGGATCACGCCATGACTACAGTCGCTGACACGATCGTCGATATCCTCCACGATGCCGGAGTCGAGCGCGTCTACGGGCTACCCGGAGACTCGCTCAACGGATTCACTGACGCCATCCGACGAAACGACGCGGTCGCCTGGTCGCACGTGCGACACGAGGAGGCCGCGGCCTTCGCCGCCTCCGCAGACGCCGCACTCACGGGCGAGCTCGCTGTGTGCGCCGGCAGCTGTGGCCCGGGCAACCTGCACCTCATCAACGGGCTGTACGACGCGAACCGAAGCCGCGTTCCCGTGCTCGCGATCGCCGCCCACATCCCGTCCGCGGAGATCGGCAGCGGCTACTTCCAGGAGACGCACCCGCAGGAGCTCTTCCGGGAGAGCAGCGTGTACTGCGAGATGGTGGGGGTGCCGGAGCAGCTGCCTCGGATCCTGGAGATCGCCATGCGCGCCGCGGTCGAGAAGCGAGGCGTCGCCGTCGTCGTGATTCCCGGCGAGATCTTCCTGCAGGAGAGCGCAGGACGACGCAAGTCGGCACCCATCCTGCCTGCGAAGCCCGTCGTGCGACCTGCCGACGACGAACTGGCGCAGGCCGCCGACATCCTCAACTCGGCGAAGAAGGTCACCATTCTCGGTGGCGCTGGCACACAGGGCGCACACGCGCAGCTGCTTGCCGCCGCTGAGGCGCTGCAGGCACCCATCGTGCACGCGCTCCGCGGGAAGGAGTTCATCGAGTACGACAACCCCTACGACGTCGGCATGACGGGGCTGCTCGGCTTCTCCTCCGGCTACCGGGCCATCGAAGACTGCGACGCGCTCCTCATGCTCGGCACCGACTTCCCGTACCAGCAGTTCTTCCCGTCACAGGCGAAGATCATCCAGGTCGACATCCGCGGCGAGCAGCTCGGCAAGCGCACGCCCCTCGACCTTGGGCTCGTCGGCGACGTCGGCGACACCCTCGACGCCCTCATCCCGCTCCTCGAGGGCAACAAGAGCGGCAAGCACCTCGAAGTCTCGGTGAAGCACTACCGGAAGGCCCGAAAGGACCTCGACGCGCTTGCCGACAACGACCGGGGGCGCGCCCCCATCCACCCGCAGTACGTGGCACGGCTCGTGAGCGAGCTCGCGAGCCACGACGCCGTCTTCATCCCGGATGTCGGTTCCCCGGTCGTCTGGGCGGCCCGCTACCTCGAGATGAACGGCCAGAGGAGGCTCATCGGCTCGTTCAGTCACGGCTCCATGGCCAACGCCCTTTCGCAGGCGGTCGGCGCGCAGACCGCCTTCCCTGGGCGCCAGGTGGTGGCGCTCGCGGGAGACGGCGGACTCGCGATGCTCCTGGGGGAGCTGCTCACGCTCAAGCAGAGCAAGCTGCCCGTGAAGATCGTCGTGTTCAACAACTCGTCGCTGAACTTCGTCGAGGTCGAGATGAAGGCCGCCGGATTCGTGAACTACGGCACCGACCTCGACAACCCCGACTTCGCCGAAGTCGCCAAGGCGGTCGGCATCCACGGGCAGCGCGTCGAGAACCCGAACGACCTCGAGGCTGCCCTCCGCGAAGCCTTCGCCCACGACGGGCCCGCGCTCATCGACGTCGTGACCGCACGGCAGGAGCTGTCCATCCCGCCGACCATCACGGCTGAGCAAGTCAAGGGCTTCACCCTCTACGCGCTGCGAACAGTGCTCTCCGGGCGCGGAGACGAGCTCGTCGACCTCGCCGACACGAACCTGCTGCGACGCATCTTCGACTGACCGTCGCCCAGCCGCATGTACCGCCCGCGCCAAGGCAGCTCTCAAGGCAGCTGCCTGGCGCGGGCGGTACTCTCGCAGGCATGACGCAACCGCCCCTCACGCCACCGCCGGGTCAGAACGGCGGGTTCGACCCCCGCCGGCAGCAGCCGGGTGCCGCTCCTCAGGGTGGCCAGGGCGCGTGGGGCGGACCGCCAGCCCAGGGCTCTGGTCAGCAGGGGCCCGGTCAGCAGGGCTCTGATCAGCAGCGGCCGCGGCAGCAGGGCCCCGGTCAGCAAGGTCTCGGTCGGCAGGGTCCGGGGCAGCAGGGCCCCGGTCAGCAGCCTCCGTGGGGAGCGCCGTCGAACGGGCAGCCGCCGGCTCCCGGTCAGTTCCCGCACCCTGGTGCCGGACCTGACCAGGCTCCTGGCGGCTTCGGCGCGCCGGGTCAGTTCCCCGCTCCCGGGCGACCTCCCGCGCCAGGCCAGCCACAGCATCCCGGGCAGTTCCCAGGCCAGCCGCAGACCGGCATCCCCGGGCAGGCGCCGTTCGTTCAGGCCCCACCGTCGCATCTGCCGGCTGGTGCCCCGCCGCCTCGCTACGCCCCGCAGCAGCAGGCGACACCGCAACCACGGCGTCGAGAGCTCGGCGAAGACCCTGAGCTGCAGAAGCAGCGCAGGCGCCCCGTCGGCCTGCTCCTCGGCGTCGGCATCAGCGGCGTCGCGATCATCGCCCTCGTCGTGGGCCTCTTCATGGCGTTCAGCTCGCCGAACGATCCCACCATCCCCGTCGGCGGCGCCGACCCGAACGCGGCGACCTCGACCCCCGTGCCGACGAGCACGCTCATGCCGGCCGCGCCCCAGGACGCCGCACCCGGGTTCATCCCGATCACGACCGACGTCGTGTTCCCGAACGGCATCACCGTCGTGAACCCGCCCCTCGGCGGATGGGAGCAGGACATCTCCGAACGGCAGCCGAACCTCTACATCCTGAGCGACCCCGCATCCGGTGCCTACTTCTCGATCGCCCAGGAGAACCTGCACAAGAGCGAGTACCGGGACGAGGACATGACGAGGTCGGAGCTGAACTCGGCGTCGCTGCAGTTCACCGCCAAGCCGGAGCCGGTTGGCGACCCCGTTCCGCTCGTCCTGAAGGGGGCAGGCGGCTACGAGCTGGAGCTCCTGGCGCAGCGCCTGCGCTGGTCGGACGGCTCCGAGGGAATGATGGCGTCCCGCTACATGCCTTCGACCGGCACCAAGATCACGATCCTGGCGAACGCGTGGGGCGGGGAGCTGGACGACCCGAACTCGCGCATCTCGCAGAAGGTCGCGGAGATCTCCTTCACGACGCCCTAGTCGCGCCCGCTCGCTGGCCCACGCCTGCTCGCTGGCCCACGCCCGCTCGCCCGCTGATCCACGCCTGCTCGCAGGCCTGCGCGTCGCCCGCCGCCCCCACGAACCTCGAATAGGCCAGTTTCACCCCATCCTGAGCGTCAGGATGGGGTGAAACTGGCCTAATCGGGGGAGCGGATGCGCGGCGCGCGGGCGCGGCTGCGAACGCGGGGCCGCGCGGCGCGGGCTAGAGCTCGACGCCCGCGAAGAGCTTCTGCAGGCGCTGCACGCCCTCGAGGAGCGCGTCGTCGCCGAGCGCGTAGCTGAGGCGCAGGTACCCGGATGGGCCGAACGCCTCACCTGGCACGACCGCGACCTCCGCGACGTCGAGGATGAGGTCGGCGAGGTCGAGCGAGGAGTTGATCTGGCGCCCCTCGATCTCCTTCCCGATGAGCCTCTGCACGTCGGCGTACACGTAGAAGGCGCCCTCCGGCGTCGGCACGCGGAAGCCGTTGACCTTGCTCAGCTCCTCGACCATCGTCGTGCGGCGGCGGTCGAAGGCGAGGCGCATCTGCTCGACGGGCTCGGTGGGCCCCGTGAGCGCGGCGAGCGCGGCACGCTGCGCGATGTTGTTGACGTTGCTCGTGAGGTGCGACTGCAGGTTGCCCGCCCCCTTGATTGCGTCGACGGGCCCGACCATCCATCCGACGCGCCAGCCGGTCATCGCGAACGACTTCGCAACGCCGTTGACCAGGATCGTGCGGTCGGCGACCGCCGGGGCGGCCTCGACGATGGACACTGCGCGGACGCCGTCGTACGTGAGGTTCTGGTAGATCTCGTCGGCGATGACCCAGATGCCGTGCTCGGCGGCCCACTCGCCGATGGCGCGGGTCTCGGCCTCGGAGTAGACGGCGCCGGTCGGGTTCGACGGCGAGACGAAGAGCATCGCCTTCGTGGCGGGGGTGCGTGCGGCTTCGAGCTGGTCGACGGTGACCTTGTACTCCTGGTCTGCGCCGGCGAACACGGGAACGGTGGTGCCGCCCGCGAGCTGGATGACCTCGGGGTACGTGGTCCAGTACGGGGCGGGGAGGAGGACCTCGTCGCCTGCGCCGACGACGGTGTTGATGGCCTGGTAGACGGCCTGCTTGCCGCCGTTCGTGACGATGACCTGCGAGGCGGGGACATCCCAGCCCGAGTCGCGCTTCGTCTTCTCGGCGATGGCTTCGCGGAGTTCCGGCAGGCCAGGCGCCGGCGTGTACCGGTGGTTCTTGGGGTCGCTCACGGCGACGAGGGCGGCGTCGACCACGTGCTGCGGAGTCGGGAAGTCGGGCTCGCCCGCCGCGTAGCTGATGACGGGCCGGCCGGCGGCCTTGAGGGCCTTGGCCTTCGCGTCGACCTTGAGGGTTGCGGATTCGGCGATCGCGGCGATGCGAGGAGAGAGACGTGAGTCGGAAACCATGGCCCTGAGTCTAGGTCCGGTGGCCACGCCTCGTCAGCGAGTTGCGCCCGCGTTGGACTTCCGTGTGGCACCTGTCGTATGCTTTCCTGGTTGCCGAAAGCGACATACTGAACCGCGCCTGAAACTGTTCCCTATGGAACGGCTGCAGACGGTATCAGGGTGAACGGATGCACGCATCCGGTGTTCACGCAAAGGGCGGTGGCTCAATTGGTAGAGCAGCGGTCTCCAAAACCGCAGGTTGCAGGTTCGAGTCCTGTCCGCCCTGCATTTCGGTGCTGAACGCACCCACTACGGGGCCCACCATCGAAGGTCTCAACCATCGAAAGGGAGAGCGCGTGAGTCCAAGCAAGTCAGATGAGGCGACAGACGTCGCCGAGTCAAAGCGAGGCTCCGAGCCGAAGCGCGGCATCATCGGCCGTATCGCTCTCTTCTTCCGTCAGGTCATGGGCGAGCTCAAGAAGGTCGTCACCCCGACCCGGGCCGAGCTCTTCAAGTTCACGGGCGTCGTGCTCGTCTTCGTCATCTTCATGATGGCGCTCGTCACGGTGCTCGACCTGCTCTTCGGGTGGGGTGCTTCGTGGGTCTTCGGTCAGGGAAGCTCGTTCTTCCCGAGCGAGCCGGCCGCGACGCCGGTCCCGACGGAATAGCCGGAGCGCGTCAAGCTCTCCACCGGCTCACAGGCCTCCACCGACAACGGGCGAGCAGCCCAGCATCACAGAATCGAGATGAGGAATCGTGTCAGACCCGAACGTCGCCGACCCGAACGGTCTTTACGAGACCGCCCTGGAGCAGGACTCCGAAGTCGTAGAGGCCCAGGAGGGTGACCGCGACATCGACGCAGAGTTCGACGCGGCCCACGAGATCGAAGAGTCCGACGAAGTCGTGACCGAGGAAGACCTCGACGACGGAGAAGGCGCGGACGTCGTCGACCCCGAGGTCGACGCGATCGTCAACGATGTCCTCGAGATCGACACGAGCGAGGAAGAGGCCGCCGCGGCTGCCGCGACCGAGGACGAAGAAGTCGAGGCTCTCGAGGAAGACCCGGACGTCGACCCGTACGAGACCTTCAAGCGCGAGCTGCGCCTCAAGCCGGGCAAGTGGTACGTCATCCACACCTACGCCGGTTTCGAGCGTCGCGTGAAGCAGAACCTGCACCAGCGCACCGAGTCCATGAACATGAGCGACTTCATCTACCAGGTGGAAGTCCCCATGGAAGACGTGGTCGAGATCAAGAACGGCCAGCGCAAGATGGTCACGCGCGTCCGCATCCCCGGATACGTGCTCGTCCGCCTCATGCTCAACGAGGACAGCTGGTCGGTTGTCCGTCACACCCCGGGTGTGACCGGCTTCGTGGGCAACGCCCACAACCCGACCCCGTTGCGCTTCAACGAAGCATTTGAGATGCTGAAGAGTCTGGTCGAAGTCGCTGAAGCACCCGCGAAGGCGAACGCTTCCGGTCAGGCTGGCCTCCAGAAGCGCCAGCCCATCGCAGAGATCGACTTCGAGATCGGCGAGACCATCACGATCAAGGAGGGCTCCTTCGAGGGGCTCACCGGATCGATCAGCGAGATCAAGCCCGAGAGCGGCAAGCTCACCGTGCTCGTGTCGCTCTTCGAGCGCGAGACCCCGGTCGAGCTCAGCTTCGACCAGGTCACGAAGCTCTAGATCTCGCTCCAATAGGGCTGCTGCCCTCAGAAACCACCGGAGTCCGGAACCGCCGGGCCACCGGGAGAGCGCCGCGCATCAGCGCGGAGTTCGAATCGAAAGAAGGAAAAGACATGGCACCCAAGAAGAAGGTCTCGGGTCTGATCAAGCTGCAGATCCAGGCTGGCGCCGCTAACCCGGCTCCTCCTATCGGCCCCGCGCTCGGTCAGCACGGCGTCAACATCATGGAGTTCTGCAAGGCCTACAACGCGGCTACCGAGTCGCAGCGTGGCAACGTGATCCCCGTCGAGATCACCGTGTACGAAGACCGTTCGTTCACCTTCATCCTGAAGACCCCTCCTGCTGCCGAGCTCATCAAGAAGGCTGCCGGCGTCAAGAAGGGTTCCCCGACGCCTCACACGGCCAAGGTCGGCAAGCTCACCGCCGCCCAGGTCCGCGAGATCGCCGAGCAGAAGCAGTCCGACCTGAACGCGAACGACATCGACATGGCGTCGCGCATCATCGCCGGTACGGCTCGCTCCATGGGAATCACGGTCGAGGGCTAAGGCCTTCCCGCTCCCAACACCACACGTCGCGCTTCGGGCGCGGTACTGAACATCGCGGGAGAGCCGGCCAGGCTCGCAACCGCAACTCTTGAAGGAGAACAACATGGCTAAGTCCAAGGCATACCGTGCCGCGGCAGAGAAGATCGGCGAGGACAAGTTCTACGGTCTCGCCGAGGCCGTCGAGCTCGCACGCGAGACCGGCTCGTCCAAGTTCAACAGCACCGTCGAGGTCGCTCTTCGCCTGGGTGTAGACCCGCGCAAGGCTGACCAGATGGTTCGCGGCACCGTCAGCCTGCCAAACGGCACCGGCAAGACGGCCAAGGTCATCGTCTTCGCGACGGGTGACAAGGCAGAGGCGGCTATCGCTGCTGGTGCTGACGAGGTCGGCGGCGACGAGCTCATCGCTCGCGTTGCAGACGGCTGGACCGACTTCGACTCCGCGGTCGCCACCCCTGACCTCATGGGCAAGGTCGGACGCCTCGGTAAGGTCCTCGGACCCCGTGGCCTCATGCCGAACCCGAAGACCGGAACGGTCACGACCGACCCGGCCAAGGCTGTCACCGAGATCAAGGGCGGAAAGATCGAGTTCCGCGTCGACAAGCACTCCAACGTGCACTTCATCGTCGGCAAGTCGGCGTTCACGTCGGAGCAGCTCGGCGAGAACCTCCGCGCAGCTCTCGACGAGGTCGTCCGCCTCAAGCCGTCGAGCTCGAAGGGCCGCTACATCCAGAAGGCTGTCGTCTCGACGACCTTCGGCCCCGGCATCCCGCTGGACGTCAACGCGATCTAGTCTGCCGCGAGCTGCACAGCTCAGGTGGATGCCCCGCATCCGCCACGCGAGAACGGCCCAGTCTTCGGACTGGGCCGTTCTTGCGTTTCCGCGGTGGCCGCTACGCGCGTTCGAGCGCTGTGAGCTGGCGTCGCGCAGCGCTCAGGATCGCCTGCACGGTTGCCGACAGCACAGACCGGTCTCGGCCGGCGACCCAGTGTGCGCCTGACGAGTCGTTGTACTCCAGGAGCGTCAGAGCATCGCTGCTGTTGCCGGCGCCGAGCGATGTCTGGTGGAGTGAGCGTATGTCGACGGAGATGCCCGCGTCGGCGAGGAGCTGGGTGACGGCCTCTGCGGGGCCGAGCTCGTCGAAGATGCCGGTGTGCTCGACGCCGTCGACGCTCACGCGAATGCGCGTGCATGCCACGCCGTCGCGGGTTTCGACGCTGAAGTCGAGCAATTCCACGCCGGACGTGTCGACGCGGAGGTAGCTGCGCTCGAAGAGCTCGAGCAGCTGTGCCGCCTCGATCTCCAGGCCGCTGGTATCGGTGTGCTCCTGGACGCGCCTGGCGAAGTCGATCTGCAGGCGTCTGGGGAGCTCGATGCCGTAGTCCGCCTCGAGGAGGTAGGCGATGCCGCCTTTGCCTGACTGCGAGTTGACTCTGATGACGGCGTCGTAGCTGCGCCCGATGTCGGCGGGGTCGATCGGCAGGTAGGGCACGCGCCACTCGGTTTCGCGTTCCGGCCGCATGTCGAGCGCAGCGCGGGATCGATGCTCGGCGAGCCCCTTCTTGATGGCGTCCTGGTGCGTCCCGCTGAAGGCGGTGTGGACGAGGTCTCCTGCGTACGGGTGTCTCGGGTGGATCTCGAGGCGGTTGCTGTACTCCACGGTTCGGCGAATCTCGTCGATGTCCGAGAAGTCGATCATCGGGTCGATGCCCTGCGCGTGCAGGTTCAATGCGAGGACCGCGATGTCGACGTTGCCGGTGCGCTCGCCGTTGCCGAAGATGCAGCCTTCCACTCGCTGCGCACCTGCGAGCACTGCGAGCTCGGCGCAGGCGATCCCCGTCCCTCGGTCGTTGTGGGGGTGCACGGAGAGGATCACGGAGTCGCGCCTCGCGAGGTGCTTGTGCATGTACTCGATCTGATCCGCGTAGACGTTCGGGGTCGCGACCTCGACCGTGGCGGGGAGATTCAGGATGACCGGCCGATCCGGGGTTGCCTTCCAGAGCGCTGTCATGGCGTCGCAGATGTCGATCACGTAGTCGGGTTCGGTGAGGTTGAACACCTCTGGCGAGAATTCGAATCGGACGTTCGGCAGGTGGCCGGCGAGCTCGAGGACGTCTCTTCCCCCGGCCAGGATCAGTTCTTTCAGCTGCTGCTTGCTCTTCCCGAGGACGACATCGCGCCAGGCCGGCGCCGTCGCGGTGTAGAGGTGGATGACGACGGGGTTCCTGATGCCCTGGATCGAGTCGACCGTGCGCTGGATGAGGTCGCGACGCGCTGGCGTGAAGACCACGATGGTGACGTCTTCCGGTGCGATGTCGGTGGTCGCGATGCGCCGCACGAAGTCGTAGTCCGTCTGCGAGGCGGAGGGGTAGCCGACTTCGATCTCCTTGTAGCCCATGCGGATCATGAGCTCGAAGAAGACGCGCTTGCGGTCGGGGTCCATCGGCTCCGACAGGGCCTGATTGCCGTCGCGGAGATCGACTGGCACCCAGAGTGGTGCTGCCGTGAGTCGGCGTGACGGCCAGTCGCGTTCCGTCAGGGGCACCTCGACCCGCGAGTACACGTCGCGGTATCGGTGCGATGGCATCTGCGAGTGGCGCTGGCGGTTCCAGTGCGGTGCGTTGTCGGGGATCGGGCCGGTTGGGGGAGAGATCCGGGATGCGCTGCTGTGCATGGTCGTGTCCTTGGTTGTCGTGCGATCGTGACGACCGGCGCGCGTCTCAGCTCCACGGCGGGGGACCGGTCAGGCGAGGTCCCGCCGTGGCAGAGAAGCGTGAGCGGAGTGCGCGGCATGCGAGAGAAGCTACCACAACTCCTCAGACAAGTAGACGAGTTGCGGGAGTGCGAGATGATGGGGGCATGAGCACCCTCCACCGTGAACCACTCGCCGAGCAGGCGGCCAAGCTGCTGCTCGAGCGCATCCGGGCAGGCGAGTGGGAACTCGGCCAGAAGCTCCCGGGAGAGACGACGCTTGCGCCCCAACTCGGCGTCGGACGTTCGACGATTCGCGAGGCCATCCGCCAACTCGCGGGGAGCGGCGTGCTCGCCACCAGGCAGGGCGCGGGCGTCTTCGTGATTGCGTTGGACGCCCCGGAGGCCCTGGACGCGGTGCTGCTGCGTGCAGATATCCAGACGGTGATCGAAGCGCGCATCGCGGTGGAGGTCGAGGCCTCCTCGCTCGCCGCGGAGCGCCGCACGGGCGAGGAGCTGCTCGCGATGAGGCGAGCCGCCGATGTTCGCGACGCGCAACGATCGAGCATCGAGGCGCATGTGGATGCGGACATCGCGCTGCACCGCAGCATCGTCGCCGCCGCACACAACGAGATCCTCTCGGAGCTCTTCGGGGGCTTCGCGCCCCGCAGCAGGCAGGCCATGATCGGCATGCTGCGCCTTCGTGGCGAGTTCGGCAGCGACGCTGACCACCTCGTCCACACCCGCATCCTCGACGCGATCGATGCGCAGGACGCGCCAGCTGCGGCCGCGCTCACGCGCGCCCACCTGCTTGAGCTCGCAGCGAGCGTGGCCTGACGGCGGCCGGTTGCTCGCGGCCTACGCGTCGATGTCGAGGACGACCTTGCCGCGCACGTGGCCCTCTGCGATGAGCTCCTGGGCGGCGCCTGCCTCGGCGAGGGGGAAGACGCGGTCGACGTGGGTCTGCAGGGCGCCCTGCTCGAAGAGCTGCGTGATGGTCTGCAGGATTCTGCCCTCTGGCGAGAGCTTGAGGGTCGACGCGACGATGCCGCGGTTCTCGGCGGCGGCCTCCTCGAACAGCTCCGGGTAGCTGCCAGTCGGCACGTTGATGAGCGTTCCGCCGTCGCGCAGCACCCGCAGCGAGCGGGTCCCCGTCTGATCCTTCACGTTGCCGATGAGGTCGATGACGACGTCGACCGGCTCGGCGATGGCGTCCTCGAAGCGCTCTGAGCGGTAGTCGATGACCTGGTCTGCGCCGAGCTCGCGCAGCCAGTCGTGATTGCGCTCGGACGCCGTGGTGATGACGTGGGCTCCGTAGTACTTCGCAAGCTGCACGGCGAAGTGGCCGACGCCGCCCGCGCCGGCATGGATGAGGACACGCTGTCCGGTGTAGACGCCCCCGGCCTCCACCACTGCGGCCCAGGCGGTGAGCACCGCGAGCGGAACGCCGCCGGCCTCGATGAACGACAGGTTCTCGGGCTTCTTCGCGAGGCTCATGAACGGGACGGAGACGTACTCGGCGTACGCGCCGGAGTAGCGCGGGAAGAGGAGCATCCCGTAGACCTCATCGCCGGGCTGGAACGGCGCGAGCTCGTAAGGGGCGCGGACGACGACCCCGGAGAACTCGCCGCCGAGGGTCGAGGGGAAGCTCGAGATCGCCTTCGACGCGCCGGCACCTGAGCGGGTCTTGCCGTCGATGGGGTTGACGCCCGCCGCCTTGACGCGCACGAGCGTGTCCGAGTTGAGCGTGAGCGGGACAGGCGCCTCGCCGAGCTGCATCTTCTCGGGCCCGCCGATGCCCGTGACAAGGGCGGCGCGCATCGTGTCGGAGGTGGGCTGGAGGTCGGAGGCGTCAGTCATACGCGCCATTCTCCCCCGGAAAGGGAGACTCCTCCGGAAAGGGAGACTCCTCCGGAAAGGGAGCCTCCCCCGGAAAGGGAGCCTCTCCCGTGGGGCTGGCTACGCGTAGGTCTCGGCGTCGTAGAACGACTGCGTGTAGTCGCTGCTGCTGTGCGTGTTGCCATATCCCTGGAACGGCGCGGCGTTGCCCGTGGAGTACTGCGCGAACTCACCGCGGTACTTCTCGACGTCCTTGAGGACCTCGTTGGCGAGCGTCACGAGTTTCGCGATCTCGGCCTCGTCGCGGTCGATCCACACGAACTTCGGCTCGCGGTCGACGACGATGAAGTCCTGGTGCCGCTCCCAGACCATGAGGGTGCGCTCGGCGCCGAGCACGTACTGCTGCCACCAGATCTGCCGCATGTACGAGCGGGGGATGCGCTTCCAGACCTTGTTGGTGGTCTTGATCTCGGCGAGGAGGATGCGTCCTTCCTCGTCGCAGTGCAGCCCGTCGGGGGTCGCGAGGTGGCTCTTCGACGCTTCGGCGTGGAAGAGGAGGCCGCTCGCTGGGATGCCGTGGCGCTCCATGACCCACCTGGCGATCTCCGGCTCGCGCTGCCGGCCGAAATCGGTGTACGCGTTGCCGTTGAAGGAGGTGCCCATGACCTTGTCCTTGACGACCTGCTTGACCGAGGAGGGGGTCGCGAGTCGTGCCGCGTCTGTCGCGGTGACGCCGTCGGAGCGGGCTTTGAGCCAGGCCGCGCGGTCGTTGGAGTCGGCGAGCACTCGAAGGAGGTGGGCGCTCATCGCCTCGACCTCGCGCGTTGCCGGGAGCTCGATGGCGGCGGTCTCGGCGGAGGCCGGGACGTGGGCGCGCCAGACGCCCACCTCGCTTGCCGAGAGCGGTGCTGCTGCGGACGCGGGCCGGGTCTCTGAGGTGTAGAAGCGCGGCAGCGGCTCGGCGGGGAGCTCCGTGAGTCCACCGCTCGTGCGTGGTTGCTCCTGCCGGATCGGCGCGGGCGGCGCCGCGTAGTCGACGAGCGCGGCCGGGCCGTAGAGCTCGCGGTCCCGCCGCCGCGACTTCGGCGCTGTCTTGGGTTCGGTCTTGGGTTCGCCGAACCAGGACGTCTCGTCGACGTCGTGGCTCGGGCGGAACATGACCATCTGTTCATTCTTTCCTACACCACCGACAGATCCGGCAGGGAGTGCCGTCTGTCGGAAGAAAAGACGTCGCTCCACCTCCCCACACCACCGGCAGATCCGGTACCAGGCGCCGTTGCCGCGAAAGTCCCCGGCGCGTTGCGCCCGCCGGCCACGCACGTCAGTCACGGTCGTGCCGCCACGGCACGTCAGTGCGGGGCTGCCTCGACTGCCATGATCGCCGTCGCGAGCGCCCGCGCGCCGTGGTCGGCGTCGGCGTCTTCGACGTATTCCTCGGGGGAGTGCGAGATGCCGCTCGGGTTGCGGATGAAGAGCATGGCGGTGGGCAGGTGCGCCGCGAGCACTCCGGCATCGTGGCCGGCTCCCGTGTCGAGCACCGGCGCCTCGGGGAGCGCGTGCTGGAGCGTGTCTCGGAGGTTCGCGTCGAACGACACGGTCGGTGAGAGCGACTCCTCGACGAGCACGGCTTCACAGCCCTGCTGGGCAGCCACCTCGCTCGCTCGAGTACGGATGCGCTCGACGAGTGCAGCGGTCACGTCATCGTCCGGGTGGCGCACGTCGAGCCACGCGTCGACCCGGGATGCGATGACGTTGGTCCCGCCGGGGACCGGCTCGAGTCGACCCACGGTTGCGCGGGCGCCCGGCACGGTGCGGGCGATCTCCTCGATGCCGACGATCAGCCGAGCTGCGGCGACCATGGGGTCGCGCCGGTCGGCCATGAGCGTTGTTCCGGCGTGGTTGCCCTGGCCCGTGAAGGTCACTCGCCAGCGGCCGTGGCCGAGGATCGATGAGCCGATCGCGACGGGGCCGGCGAGGTCGATGAGGCCGCGGCCCTGCTCGACGTGCAGCTCGATGAAGGCGCTGAACTGAGCGACTCTCGAGGGGTCTGGGCCGAGATGCCTTGGGTCGAAGCCGGCCGCGGCCGACGCTTCCGCGAAGGTCGTGCCGTCCGCGTCCCGCAGCGACCTGGCCCGGTCCGGGTCGATGGCACCGGTGAGGAGCCTCGAGCCGAGGCAGGCCACGCCGAAGCGAGAGCCTTCCTCCTCCGGGAACACCGCGATGGCGATGGCGACGCTGGGCTGGCGGCCCTCGCTGCGGAGGAGGTCGACGGCGGCGAGGGCTGCCGTCACCCCGAGGGGGCCGTCGAAGGCGCCGCCCCCTGGAACAGAGTCGAGGTGGCTGCCCGTGATGAGGGCGCCGGAGCGCTTGCCGTCGGGGCGGTCCCACCAGGCCCAGATGATGCCGTTGGCGTCGATCTCGACGTCGAGCCCGCGGGCCGCGGCGGCGGCGAGGAACCATTCGCGGAGCTCGAGCTCGGGATGCGAGTACACGGGCCTGCTGTAGCCGCCCCGCGTCCGGTCGCGCCCGAGGTGCTCGATCTCGCGCATGAGCGCCGACACGGAGCTCGAGTGAGCGGCGTTTGCTGTGGTCGCGGTCGTGGTTGTGCTCATGCTGCGGCTCCTGTCGCTGCGGCGATGCGGAATTCATCGGGAACGGTGCCCGCTCCGGTGAGCAGGTCGGCGGCGAGCTCTCCGAGCAGCGGAGCGAACTTCCCGCCGTGGCCAGAGCAGGCCGAAAGTACCACGAGGTTGTCGACCCGGTCGATCACGAAGTCCTCGCTCGGTGTCGTCGTGAACAGGCAGGTCGTCTCGGCGAACGGCTCTGGCCGCACGCCGGGGAGGAACCTCTCGGCGTACGCGATGAGCGCGCGGCGGTTGGCCGCATCCACGATGCCGTCCTGCGTGAGTGCGGAGTCGATGATCTTGCCGCCGTTGAACTGCGCGACCTTCTGCCCTCGCCAGTCGGCGTCGCGTCCGCCGGGGAGCCCGTAGGTCTGCAGCTGACGCGACTTGCTGATGAAGGTCGGCCAGGGGGCGGCGTCGGGGCCCGCGTCCGCATCGTCGAGGTAGGGGAAGTGGTACGCCTGTTCCTGGCGCACCTCCAGCTTCGGGAACTGATCGAGGAACGCGGTCGGCAGCGACAGCTCTCCGAGAAGCGCCGGGAGCCAGCCGCCGGCGGCGACGACGATGCTGTCCGCGTCGACCGTCGCCCCGTCGGCCGAATGCACGCGGTAGCCGCTGCCGGTGCGTTCGACGCGGGCGACGGGCCACGAGGTGCGCAGCTCGAGCATCCCGGTTGCGGATGCGGCGGCCAGGAGCGCGTCGACGGTCCCGCCAGCGTCGAGAACTCCGGCCCCCGGATGCCAGAGCACGTCGGTCTCGAATCGGAACTGCGGCCAGCGCTGCTTGGCTGCCTCGGCGCTGAGGAGCTCGTGCTCGACACCTGCCGTTTCCAGCACGGCCGCGAGGCCCGCGGGGTCGCGGATGTTCCCGTGGTCGAGTGCGCCGGTCGGGCGGATGAGCTGCGTGCCGCTGACACGCTGCAGCTCGTCCCAGCCCGCCTTCGACCGCACGACGAGGTCGGTGTAGATCTGCTCCGGGTAGGCGTACCGGAAGATGCGAGCGGAACCGTGGGAGCTCCCGTGCTCGTTCGCCGGGGTCGTCCGTTCGAGAACGGTCACGTGGTGTCCGCGTTCGGTCAGATGCCAAGCGGCCGCTGCGCCGGCGAGTCCCGCGCCGATGACGATCGTGTCGGTCATATCCGCTCCCTGCGAGGTTGATCGAGTGGTGCTCGAGTGATGCTCGACCTCCAGTAGGCCACCGAGGTGCGCGTGTGTCCAATATCATTTGCAGAGCATTTGATATGCATCGCGAATGGAAGTCATGGAACTGCGCCAGCTCAAGTATTTCGTCGCCGTCGCCGACGAGCTGCACTTCGGTCGTGCTGCGGCACGCCTGCACATGACGCAGCCACCGTTGACCGTCGCCGTCCGCAAGCTCGAGGACGAGCTCGGCGTGCCGTTGTTCGAGCGGACGACGCGGAGCGTCTCCCTCACTGCGGCCGGCCGGATGTTCCGACAGCGAGTCGGGGCGGTCCTCGACGACCTGGACGCGGCCGTCTCGGACCTCGGGGACGTGGCGGCAGGGACGGCCGGAAGGCTCCGGATCGGCTTCGTGAGCTCGGCGAGCTACAGCGTGCTGCCCAGGGGGCTGCAGGCGTTCCAGCTGCTCAGGCCGCGCATCCAGCTCGAGCCGCAGTCCCTCACGAGCGCCGAGCAGGTGACGCTCCTGCTCGAAGGCGAGCTGGACGTCGGGATACTCCGCGACCCCCTCGCCGTTCCCGGGCTCCGCGCCACGCTGCTCGAGGGGGAGGACCTGGTGGCCGTGCTCCCCGCTGGTGACCCGCTTGCCGCCGAGGCGATCGTCGGACCAGGGAGCTTCCACGGGAAGCCGGTGGTGCTCTTCCCGTTCGAGCTCATGCCGGGCTTCGTCTCTGCCGTCATGTCGTGGCTCAGGGGAGCCCAGGCCGTGCCGCGCATCGTGCAGAGCGTCGTGCATCAGGAGACGGTCCTCGGCCTCGTCGCGGCGGGCGTCGGCGCCTCGATCCTGCCGGCGTCGGTGGCCCGATTCCACATGCCGGGGGTTGTCGCACGCCCACTGCTCGGCTCGCCCCGCACCGAGCTCTACGCCGTCGAAGGCCAGCGTTCTCATCCCAGCTCCAGCCTGCTCATCGAGAGTCTTCGCGACTCGCGTTGACGATCGCCGCGCGAGCATGTATTCTTTCGGAAGCCCAAGACCGCAGGTCTTCGTTGTGCGTGAGAACGCACACGAACGAAGGTTCGCAAGAACGTCCCGCGCAGGTGAACGAAGCAGATCTGCTCTGCGCGCAAGCGCATCCTCTCAGCTCCGGTCCACCTGCGACCGGAGCTTTTTTGTGTGTTGTGCATCGAAGATGCGCCTGCGGTGCGTGAATGACAAACGTCATGCACGTGCAAGAGAGAGAGGAGTGCCATGGCGACCAAGGAAGCAACTGTTGCCGAGCTTCAGGACTTGTTCCAGAACTCGACCGCCGTCCTGCTGACTGAGTACCGCGGTCTCACTGTTGCGCAGCTCAAGACGCTGCGTCGCTCGATCAGTGAGCACGCAAGCTACGCCGTGGTGAAGAACACGCTGACGAAGATTGCGGCGAACAACGCCGGAATCACCGCGTTCGACGACGAGCTGGCCGGCCCGAGCGCAATCGCGTTCGTGCACGGCGACCCCGTCGCAGTCGCGAAGAGTCTTCGTACCTTCGCCAAGGACAACCCTCAGCTTGTCCTGAAGGGTGGTTTCTTCGACGGAAACCCCCTCAGTGCAGAAGAGGTCAACAAGCTCGCCGACCTCGAGTCCCGCGAAGTTCTGCTCGGCAAGCTTGCCGGCGCCTTCAAGGCCTCGCTGTTCGGTGCCGCATACCTGTTCACCGCGCCTGCAGCCAAGGCTGTTCGCACGGTCGAGGCATTGCGCGAAAAGCAGGAGTCCGCGAACTAGTCCTACGGGATCTCGCGGCTAGAACAACACACAAGGAGAAAAAACATGGCAAAGCTCACGACTGAAGAGCTCATCGCAGCATTCAAGGAGCTCACGCTCATCGAGCTCAGCGAGTTCGTCAAGGCGTTCGAGGAGACCTTCGAGGTCACCGCTGCTGCTCCCGTTGCAGTTGCAGGCGTTGCTGCTGCAGCAGCTGACGCACCCGAAGAGGAGGAGAAGACGGAGTTCGACGTCATCCTCGAGGGCGCTGGCGACAAGAAGATCCAGGTCATCAAGGAGGTGCGCGCACTCACGAGCCTCGGCCTCGGTGAGGCGAAGGCACTCGTCGACGGTGCTCCGAAGGCCGTTCTTGAGGGCGTCAACAAGGAAGCTGCTGACAAGGCAAAGGACGCCCTCGAGGCTGCCGGCGCTTCGGTGACCGTCAAGTAGTCATCCCGCAGCGGTTCTGCGCGGTGTGTTCCGACACGCCGAAGGAACTTTTTTCACGAGGCATCGCATCCAGTTTCTGGATGCGGTGCCTCGTTCCTGTTTGCGAGAAAATCCCTGTTGAAGATGCGATTCCTGAGGTCAGTGTGACCAATGTGACTGGTGTGTTGACGAGAATCCGCAACTTTCCGCGTGTCGCTTGACCCCATTTCGGCCTCGACGCACAATAATCCGCCGTGTTAGCGTCCCCTCATGCTTTCCGACACCTTCAAGAGCGCTCGCGCTCGCACCACGGCCCTCGTCATCGCCTTCGGCGTCGTCGCCGGTGGCGTCGCCGTCACGGCCGCGCCTTCGTTCGCAGCGAACGGCGACCAGGTCGACGCGAGTGTCGACCGCGGCCCGGCATCGGCCTCGGTCTCCGAGGAAGCGATCGCGGCGGACGCTTCCGGCGTCACGGTCACGGGCTCTGGCTTCACGCCGGGCAACGTCGTCCACGTGCAGGTTGTCGGCCCCGACGGGCAGACCAACTGGTCCTGGGGAACCGAGTCGCACAAGGTCGACGAAGCTGGTGCCGTCAGCGCTGAGCTGAAGAGCGACGAGGCGTGGAGCGAAGGCGACTACTCGGTCGTGATCTTCGAGTCGGAGGGCCTGCAGGCCTCGACGGCGTTCGCGGCCGTTGCGCCAGCGGGCACGGAGACGCCTGCTCCGACGGAGACGGCAGCTCCCGAGCCGACCGAGACCTCGACCGAGACGGCGACGCCCGAGCCGACGGAGACCGAGACAGCGACTCCCGAGCCGACCGAGACGGCCACAGAGACCCCCGAGCCGACGCTCACCGAGGAGCCCACGCTCGAGCCGACGGAGACCGCGAGCGTCGCCCCGACTGCGACGGAGACGGTCACGCCCTCCCCGACCGAGACCGAGGCTCCCGTTGCGGCCCCCGCTGTGGCAACCGAGCAGTCCAGCTACACGCAGGAGGAAGCCGCAGAGGGCATCACCTACGTCGCGACCGGCTTCGCACCCGGCGCCGAGCTGGGCCTCACGCTCCTGCTCCCGGATGGCAGCTCCGCGGAGTTCGAGTCCGCCGAGCCGATCACTCCGGATGCGGACGGCAACTACGCCGGCATCATCACGTACGACGCAGCCTGGGCTGTCGGCGACTACGGCATCACGCTCACGACCATCAGCCCTGCGGCTGGCGAGGAGACCGACGCTCCTGCTGCCGACTCCGCCCGTGCGGTGCCGCTCATCGTGCAGGAGGAGTCCGAGCTGACGGCGTCTGCTGAGTCGCCCTCGGCGGTGGAGGTCGAGCCCGACGCCGGAGCGGCTGCGGCAGAGCAGACGGCCACGACGTCCTTCTCGGTCACCGGCGAGACGCCAGCCACCGGCGGCACGTCGCCGAGCGCGACTTCTGCCCCGGCTGGAAGTGGCGGCAACGGTACTGGCAACGGCGACACCAAGGGCAAGGCGCAGAGCAAGTCGCTCGCGACCACCGGCGCGGAAGACGCCTTCGGCGCGGCGGGCATCGGCCTGCTCGTCCTCGGCCTCGGTGCCGCCGCGGTGACTGGCGCGCGCTTTCTGAGCCGCCGTCGCGAGAGCTGACAGCAACGAAGATTGCGATGAGCGGGGCTGGGGCCAAATGGCTCCAGCCCCGCTTTCTTTCTGTCGGCGGCGATTTCCATGCGTTTTCACGCAACTGGGGAGAAGTCCCCAGTCTGGATACCGGTCCAAAACCGTGCCCGTAAATGTCGTTTGACCAGGGCTTTAGTCGCCTCGGCACGAACCGAAGCAAGCTCGATTTCGCTATGTTCCGACTTAACCTTCTGGACATCACCTGTGAGTCGGGCCAAGATTTGGTTATGGCTTCCTCATTCTTCTCTCCGTCGCGCAAGCGCGCGTCCGCGTTCGCGATCGCCTTCGGCGTGTTCGCCGGCGGCGCCGTGCTGACTGCCGCCCCTGCGTTCGCAGCAACGACCACCCCTCCCGTCGAGAGCACGACTCCGGCGGAGACGTCCGCCGCATCCGAGGCGACGGGGCAGGCAACGAAGTCGAGCTTCACGCCCGACGAGAACATCACCTACACCCTCACGGGGTTCGCTCCTGACCTCGCTCTCTCCAGCATCACGCTCACGCTGCCCGACGGTTCGACCGTCCCGGTCGAGCCGAGCGGCGACGCTGCGTGGGATGTCGACAGCGACGGCAACTACAGCGGCGAGCTCATCTCGTCCCTGGGCTTCGACGTGGGTGACTACGGCGTCAGGATCACGCAGAACTACACCGACGCATCCGGCCCCGCACAGCACGTCGTGACGTTCGGCTTCACCGTGGCTGAGGAGTCGAGCCCGGAGCCGACCGAGACCGCGACGCCGACCGCGACGGCCACGCCGACCGAGACGGCAACGCCGACTGAGACGGCAACGCCCACGGCCACGCCGACGGCGACCAGCACGCCGACCGCGACGCCGACCCCCACGGTCGAGGCTCCGCTCGCCTACGCGAACGCAGACAGCTTCCTCCCGACGGACGACATCACGTACACGGCGCAGAACTTCACGCCGGGCCTCGCGCTCGACCTCACGGTCACCTCCCCGTCCGGCTCCTCGGTCCAGGTCGACCCGACCGACGACTCCGTGGTCGGGGAAGACGGCAGCTACCCGGGCGTCCTCATCAACCAGTCGGGCACCCCGCTGCCCCTCGGTGAGTACACCGTGACGCTCTCGCAGTCGAGCGGTCTTTCGGCGACGTTCACGTTCCTCATCGCCGAGGCGACGCCGGGCACCACGACCGCGCCGACCACGGCACCCACGGTCACCACGGTCCCCGTGGGCAACGGCGGAGGCACCAACACGGGCCACAAGTCGCCTGAGCTCGCCACGACGGGTGCGGAAGACGCATTCGGCGCAGCCGGCATCGGTCTCCTCGCGCTCGCCACGGGAGCCGGCGTGCTCGTCGCCCGCCGCCTGGCGACCAAGAAGGCCTAGTAGCTCACCGAGCTCTTCGTGAAGAGGGCGTCACCTTCGGGTGGCGCCCTCTTCGCGTTCCCGCACACGCGCCTGCCCGTCCGCACGCCCTGCCTGCAGCATGACGAAAGCCCCGACCTGGGATCCCTGGTCGGGGCTTTCGTGCACATGGCGGAGGATAGGGGATTCGAACCCCTGAGGGCTTTCACCCAACACGCTTTCCAAGCGTGCGCCATAGGCCACTAGGCGAATCCTCCACGGGAGCGCCAGGCGCTCACCTCGAAAGAGCATAGCGGGTCTGGCGACCGTTCGTGAACGCGAGCGCCAAATCGACCCGCGGCGAGCCCGCGAGGCGCGCCCTGGCTACAGCTTCTTGACTGCCTCGCCCACCTCGTCGTCGCCCGACACGACCTCGAACTGCTTGTGGATGCCCACGCGGCGAACCAGCAGGGCCGCGATCACCGCCGCCACGTCTGCACGAGGAATGCTGCCGCGCTCGACCTGCTCGCCCACCTTGACGTGGCCAGTCGGCTCGTCGTCGGTGAGGCCGCCGGGGCGCACGATCGTCCAATCGAGCTTCGCGCTGCGGGCGCGGATGTCGGCGTCGGCCTCGCTCTTCGCCCGCAGGTACACCTGGTAGACGTCGTCGGAGTCGCGGTCGAACGTATCCGTGCCGATGGCGGAGACGACGACGAACCTGCGCACGTTCGCGATCTCTGCAGCATCCGCCGAGAGGATCGCGCCGTCGCGGTCGAGCGTGAGCTTGCGCTCCGCGGAGCTGCCGGGGCCAGCACCCGCGGCGAAGACGACTGCATCCACATGGCCGAGCTGCTTGGCGAGGTCGGTCGCCGTGCTCTGCTCGAGGTCGGCGATGACTGGATCCGCGCCGAGCTCCTTGAGGGAGTCCACGTAGTCCGGGTTGCGGATGACGCTCGTGACGCGGTGACCGCGCTCGATGAGCTGGGTTGTCAGGAGGCGTGCGATCTGACCATTTCCACCGATGACTGCAATTCTCATGCCTGCAGTCAAGCTGGTCAGCCTGAGTTCACGGCCAGCGTTCGCGGCGGGCGATCTGCGAGCGGCCGCGGGGCCGGCGATCGAACGGGCAGCTGCGGCCTGAGTGGCGGGGATGAGTCGCAGGAAAAGAAAAGACCCCCCGCGCACCCGCCAGAGCCCGGTTACCCTTGCTGCGTTTCCGCCCTGGGGGAGTTGGCCTGGATGGCGCCACGCGAGGAGCCGTCGACCATCATAGCGCGACGTGAGCGAGACGCGAATCGGGGGCGATTCGAATTGGCAGGATCACGACAGCCCGCTGACTCGGCACCCGACTACCATTGCCTGACGTGGGGACAAGCATCTACATCACGTCATCAGAGGGTCACTCTGGCAAGTCAGCTATCGCGCTCGGCGTGGTGAGTGCCCTGAGCCGGTCGATCGGCCGGGTCGGCGTGTTCCGACCCATCGTGCAGAGCGCTGAGGCGCGAGACGACATCCTCGAGCTCCTGCTCTCGCAGCTCGACCCGCAGAACCGCGGCTTCGAGTACGAGTCGGGCTTCGGGGTCACCTACGACGACGTGCACGCCGATCCCGACGAGGCGCTGTCCCGCATCGTCACCCGCTACCGGGCCCTCGAGCGGCGCTGCGACACCGTGGTCATCGTCGGCAGCGACTTCACCGACATCGGCAACCCCGCCGAATTGGGCTTCAACGCTCGAGTCGCCGCGAACCTCGGCGCGCCGGTCCTGCTCGTCCTGACCGGCCTCGATGCCGACAAGGGGCAGCCGCGCACGCCAGAGCAGCTGGCGCAGGCGCTCGAGGTCACCCTCCCCGAGCTCGACGCTGCGCACGCGACCCTGCTCGCCATCGCCATCAACCGCGCCGACGAGCACGCGACGGAAGAGGTGCGTGCCGCCGTCGCAGAGCGCGCGCTCCGCGAGCTCGGCCACAAGGTGCCCGTGTGGGCGATCCCCGAGACGCCGCTCCTCATGGCTCCGTCCCTGTCGCAGCTTCTGGATGCGGTCGGCGGCGAGCTCGTCTACGGCGACCGCGAGCTCCTCGGTCGCGAGGTCCTCGGCGTCGTGCTCGCGGGCATGTCCATGCAGAACGTCCTCGAGCGGCTTAAGGAGGGTGCCGTCGTCGTCATCGCGGCCGACCGCACCGAAGTGCTCCTCGCCGTGCTCCTCGCGCAGCGAGCCGAGACGTTCCCGTCGCTGACGGGCATCGTCGTCAACGGCCCGTTCGAGTTCCCGCCGGCGATCGAGCGCCTCATCAAGGGCCTCAACGTCGAGGTGCCCATCATCCGCACCAACTTCGGCACCTACGACACAGCCCAGCGCATCATGCAGACCCGCGGACGCCTCGCCGCGGCGGGCATCTCACGCCGCAAGATCGACCTCGCACTCGCCAAGTTCGAGCAGCACATCCCGGCCATCGAGGTCGTCGCGCTCCTCAACGTCAAGCCGTCGCTCGTCGTGACGCCGCTCATGTTCGAGAACACGCTCCTCGACCGGGCCCGCTCCGACCGCAAGCACATCGTCCTGCCGGAGGGGAGCGACGACCGCATCCTCGTGGCGGCGGGCTCGCTGCTGGCACGCGAGGTCGCCGAGATCACGATCCTCGGCGAGGAGTCCGAGGTGCGCGGCCGTGCATCCGCCCTCGGCGTCGACATCTCGGCAGCTCACGTGCTGAGCACGAGCAACCCCGACTACGTCGCCCGCTTCGCGGAGGAGTACGCGCGGCTCCGCGCACACAAGGGCGTCACGATCGAGGCCGCGACCGAGCGCGTGCGCGACGTCAGCTACTTCGGCACGCTCATGGTGCACCTCGGCCTCGCCGACGGAATGGTCTCAGGGGCCGCGCACACCACGGCCCACACCATCCGCCCCGGCTTCGAGATCGTCAAGACCAAGCCGGGCGTCTCCGTCGTCTCGAGCGTCTTCCTCATGGCCCTCGCCGACCGCGTCCTCGTCTACGGCGACTGCGCCGTCAACCCCGACCCGACGGCAGAGCAGCTCGCCGACATCGCCATCTCCTCCGCCGAGACGGCCACGCAGTTCGACATCGCCGTGCGCGTCGCGATGCTCTCCTACTCGACGGGGGAGTCGGGGTCCGGCGCCGACGTCGACAAGGTCCGCACCGCGACCGGCATCGTGCGCGAGCGCATGCCGGACCTGCCCGTCGAAGGGCCGATCCAGTACGACGCGGCGACGGATGCGGCGGTCGCGAGCAAGAAGATGCCAGGCAGCCAGGTAGCCGGCCGCGCCACGGTGTTCATCTTCCCCGACCTCAACACGGGCAACAACACGTACAAGGCGGTGCAGCGCTCCGCCGGAGCTGTCGCGATCGGGCCGATCCTGCAGGGCCTGAACAAGCCCATCAACGACCTCTCCAGAGGCGCGCTCGTCTCCGACATCATCAACACCGTCGCCATCACGGCGATCCAGGCGCAGCGCTCCTAGGAGCATCCGCCTCACGTCCCGCCCGCCTCTCGCGGGTCTCGAGAAAGGGTGCTCATGAGCATCGTCCTGGTCGTCAACTCCGGCTCGTCGTCCTTCAAGTACCAGCTGATCGACATGGAGCGCGAGGAGACGCTCGCGTCCGGCCTCGTGGAGCGCATCGGCGAGAGCGTCGCCAGCGTCACGCACAAGACCGGGGGAGCGACCTTCGCGCGCGAAGCGGACATCCCCAACCACACGCGCGGGTTCGAGGCCATGCTGGAGGGCTTCGAGGAGCACGGCCCGAGCCTCGCCGAGTTCCCGCCGGTCGTCGTGGGGCACCGCGTCGTGCACGGCGGGCGCCGCTTCTTCGACGCGGCCGTCATCGACGGCAAGGTGCTGCAGGACATCGAGGACCTCATCCCGCTCGCGCCGCTGCACAACCCCGCCAACCTCGAGGGCATCGTCGGCGCGCGTGACGTCTTCGCAGAGACGCCGCACGTCGCGGTCTTCGACACGGCCTTCCACACGACGATGAGCGAGGCCTCGTCGCTGTACGCACTGGACGCGGCCGTCGCCAAGGAGCACAGGGTGCGCAAGTACGGCGCGCACGGCACGAGCCACAAGTTCGTCTCCGAGGAGACCGCAGGCTTCCTCGGGCGTGACCTGGGGGAGCTCAAGACGATCGTGCTGCACATCGGCAACGGCGCCAGCATGTGCGCCGTCGACGGTGGCCGTTCCGTCGAGACGAGCATGGGAATGACCCCACTCGAGGGCCTGGTCATGGGCACTCGCACCGGCGACCTGGACCCGGCCGTGCTCGTGCACCTGTCGCGTCGAGGCGGCTACACGATCGACCAGCTCGACGACCTCCTGAACCGCAAGTCCGGGCTGCTCGGGCTCACGGGGTCCGGCGACATGCGCGATGTCCGGCAGAAGGCGAACGCGGGCGACGAGCGCGCTCAGCTCGGCCTCGCCGTCTACGCGCACCGCATCCGCCACTACCTGGGCGCCTACATGCTGCTGCTCGGAGGAGTCGACGCGATCGTCTTCACCGCCGGCATCGGCGAGAACGACGCCCAGCTGCGCGCCGACGTGCTCGAGGGCCTCGAATGGCTCGGCGTGAAGCTCTCGCCCGAGCGCAACGAGTCGTCGTCGCGGGATGCTCGCCGCATCTCAGCAGACGACTCGCGCATCGAGGTGCTGGTCGTGCCGACGAACGAGGAGCTCGAGATCGCGCGGCAGAGCCTGGCCGCGATCGCCTGACCTTGGCGCGGGCCTGGCGCGGCCTGACCCGGCTCGGCTCGGCTCGGTTCGGCCCGGCGGAGTCTGAACCAGACCAGCTTGCCCTTGCCTCGGCCGATCACGGCTTTCCGCATCCGCATCCGCATCCGCATTTCGCGCCCTGCCTCCCACGCCCCCGCGTCGTCGGAGAGTGATCGCTGCCCGCCGATTTGCCGCTGAAGGGTGCCTCTGAAGGGTCATTTGGCTGGCAGCGATTTCGGCAGGGGCGCTGCTTCGGGGCCACTTGGCTGGGAGGGAGAGAGTCTGCGCGCGCTGTGAGCCCCACGGTGCGGATAGGGACGGTCCGCGGCGCGCCCGATGTCGGTGGTGGCGTCTACGATGGTGCGCATGGCCACAGCCCTGTACCGCCGCTATCGGCCTGAGAACTTCGCCGAGATGATCGGGCAGTCGCAGGTCACCGAACCCCTCATGACCGCGCTGCGCACCGGTCGTGTCAATCACGCCTACCTGTTCTCCGGCCCGCGAGGGTGCGGGAAGACGAGCTCCGCGCGCATCCTCGCCCGCTGCCTGAACTGCGCGGAGGGGCCGACCGACACGCCATGCGGTGTCTGCCAGTCGTGCGTCGAGCTCGCGCGCGACGGCGGAGGCTCGCTCGACGTGTTCGAGATCGACGCCGCCAGTCACGGTGGCGTGGAAGACGCTCGCGAGCTGCGGGAGCGCGCCATCCTCGCGCCGAGCCGCGACCGCTACAAGATCTTCATCATCGACGAGGCGCACATGGTGACCTCGGCCGGCTTCAACGCCCTGCTCAAGGTCGTCGAGGAGCCGCCGGAGCACGTGCGCTTCGTGTTCGCGACGACCGAGCCCGAGAAGGTCATCGGCACGATCCGCTCGCGCACGCACCACTACCCGTTCCGGCTCATCCCGCCGGCCCTCATGCTCGAGTACGTCGAAGAGCTCCGCACCAGCGAGGGCGTCACCGCCGAGCCCGGCGTGCTGCCCCTCGTCGTGCGTGCCGGGGGCGGTTCTGCCCGAGACACGCTCTCGCTGCTCGACCAGATCATCGCGGGCTCCGAGACGGGTCTCCTCGGCTACCAGCGCGCCGCTGCCCTCCTCGGCTTCACCGGCCAGGAGCTGCTCGACGAGTCGATCGATGCCTTCGCCGACGCCGACCCTGCCGCTGCCTACACGGCGGTCGACCGCGTCATCCAGTCCGGCCAAGACCCTCGCCGCTACGTCGAGGACCTGCTCGAGCGCTTGCGTGACCTCATCGTCGCCAAGGCCACGGGTCCCGGTGCCGGCGCAGTGCTTCGCGGGCTCGGAGCGGACGAGGTCGAGGCGCTTCGCGTCCAGGCCGGTCGATTCTCGCCTGCCGCACTCACGGGCATCGCCGACCTCGTCAACGAGACCCTCACCGACATGAGCGGGGTGACCTCGCCGAAGCTGCACCTGGAGCTGCTCGTCGCGCGGATCCTCGTCGCGTCGCGGGCCGACTTCATCGACAGCGGCACGTTGCTCGCCGTCGCGGATGCGCCGGGCACGTCGCCGAAGCGTCTCGCCGCCCCTGCCGCCTCGGGTGCCACCGCGCCGGCCGCTGGTTCCGCCGCGTCGGCGCCAGCGGATGCGCCTGCCGCAGCTCCGCAGGCGGGCGCGCCTGCCTCAAGGTCCGAACCAGCCGCAGCCCACGCGACGCAGCCGTCGCAGTCGCAGTCGCTTGCCGACCGTGCGCCGAACGAGGCCGTGGTGCCACCGGTTCCCGCTGCCGCGCCTGCCGCCGGGGAGCCCGACACGGCGTCTGCGGCGCGTCTCGCCGCCGCGTCCTGGGCCGCCGCGACCCCAGGGTCTGGGGCGACCTCGAGCTCCGGCGCTCCCGCAGCCTCGGCAACGACTCCGGCGGAAGCTTTGGCCTCGCCGGCTCCAGCGGCGTCCGCACCTACACCTGCATCGGCTCCGGCTCCGGCTCCGGTGGTGCTGCCGCCGACCGAGCCCTCGGCCGAACCGGCCGTGGACGCGGGGCCTCCCTCCGCGCCCAGCGAGGAGCAGACCACGCCGGCCCCCGTCGGTGAAGCGAGCAAGGACTCCGAGCCCGAGCCCGACGCGGGTCGCACGGCCGAGGCCGAAGCGCCCTTCGACGGCCAAGCGCCGGCGGACGCCGACGCCCCTGCCGAGGACGAGCCACCCGCTCCGCCCGTCGCGGAGTCTGCGCCTGAACCCGAGTCTGCGCCTGAACCCGAAGCCGAGTCCACGCCGGCCCCCGTCTCCGCGCCGGGCCTCACCGCCGCGCAGGAACCCGCACCCGGCGAGGCCCGCGAGCCGGCTCCGGTCCCGCACGCCACGGCCGCGCGAGCATCCGCTGAGCCTCCCGTGTTCGCGCAGCTGCGTGACGCCTGGCCGACGCTGCTCGAGCGCATGCGCGACCTCGGTGGCACACACGCCTGGAGCGTCGCCCAGTCGGTGCATCCGCGCGATCTCGTCGGCGACCTGCTGGTCTTCGAGGTGCCGTCGCGCGCCGTGCTCGATCAGTTCCGCGGCGAACGAGGCGCCGCCGACGCGCCGAGCGCCGTGCTGCGCACCGCCATCCAGGAGATGTTCGGCATCACCGTCAAGTTCCAGCCGCAGCGACCGGGCGGAGCGGGCGGCGCCGGCGCGCCAGAAGGAGGCCAGGCTCCCAGCCGCGGCGACGAGCCGGCGCCGGCACCAGCGGAGCCCGACCCGGCACCGGCTGCAGCTCCAGCCAAAGCTCGAGCGGCGGACACTCGCACCGCCGGCACCTCGCGAGAGCAGTCCACGGCTGCACCGACCGCGACAGCGACCGCAACGACCTCCGAGCGCTCATCCACGCCCCCTCCGGCGAAGGCCTCGTCCTCGCCGAGCGGCCTCAACTGGACCGTCGCGAAGATCCCCGGGCAGGAGTCGGTTCCCGACGACGGCCCCGGTTCCGGATGGGCGACCGCGGCCATCCCCGGGTCTGGCCCTGCCTCGGGCGCGAGCTCGACGCCTCGCGTGCCCGCAGCATCCGCCCCGGGTGCGGTGGCGACCACGAGCGCAGCACCCGCGGTGCAGGCGGCACCTGTGGACGACGAGGTGTCAGCTCCCGTGGCAGCGCCAGCCCTGAAGCGCACCCAGCGCGTCGCGAGCGCACCCGTGATTCCCGGCGTCGAGCGCTACGGTGAGGCCATCGTTCGCGAGCGCCTCGGCGCACGCTTCATCGGCGAGGACATCATCGTGCCCGAACCGGAGGCCGCCGAGCTGCCGCCTGAGGACGACTTCTCCGCACCACCACCACCTGAAGACGGGGGCTATTGAGCCGTGCGTGCACCATCATCCGAAGGTCGGAGCAACTGAGCCATGTATGAAGGCATCATCCAGGACCTCATCGACGAGCTCGGGCGCCTGCCCGGCGTTGGTCCCAAGTCCGCGCAGCGCATCGCGTTCCACATCGTGCAGACGCAGTCCTTCGACGTGTCGCGGCTCGCGCAGATCCTCGCCACCGTCCGTGAGCGAGTGCAGTTCTGCACCGTCTGCGGCAACGTCAGCGAGGGGCCCGAGTGCAACGTGTGCCGCGACCCGCGTCGCGACCGCACCGTCATCTGCGTCGTCGAGGAGCCGAAGGACGTGGCCGCCATCGAGCGCACCCGCGAGTTCAGCGGCCTCTTCCACGTGCTGGGCGGCGCCATCAATCCGATGGAGGGCATCGGTCCGGACGACCTGAACATCCGCACCCTCCTGGCCAGGCTCGAATCGGGGGAGGTCAAGGAGGTCATCGTCGCGACCGACCCGAACCTCGAGGGAGACGCCACGGCGTCGTACCTGAGCCGGCTCCTCACGAGCATCGGCGTGCCCGTCTCCCGGCTCGCCTCCGGCCTCCCCGTCGGAGGAGACCTCGAGTACGCCGACGAGATCACCCTCGGTCGCGCCTTCTCCGGCCGCCGCGCCATCGACTGACCGTCGCGCGGCGGACTGGCGAGTTCCGCCGGTCCCGCCGTCAGTCGCGTCAGCGCCGGCCGCGCCGCCTGCTCCGCCGCTGATTGCCACCCCGCTCCGCCGCGCCCCTCCGCTTCGCCCTGCTGGCCTCACTTCTGCCGCCCCTGAACCTGCCACCTCCACCCGGGTGGCGCAGAGTTGTGGGCTGGTGCGGTTGCGCGCGTTGTCGAGCGCATCTGCCCACAACTCTGTCGAGGGGATGAGCGGGTGAGTGGGTCTGCGGGTCTGCGGGTGAGCGGACGAGTGGGTCTGCGGGTCGGTGGGGCCCTGAGCGGGTCGGTGCGACGCCGCGCGGCGCAGAGTTGTGGGTAGGTGCGGTTGCGCGTGTTGTTGACCGCATCTGCCCACAACTCTCTCGAGGGGATGGGTGGGTGAGTTGGTGAGCGGGTGAGTGGGTCTGCGGGTGACCGGGCGATTGGGTCTGCGGGTCGGTGGGGCCCTGAGTGGGGCGGTGCGACGCCGCGCGGTGCAGAGTTGTGGGTGGGTGCGGTTGCGCGCGTTGTCGAGCGCATCTGCCCACAACTCTCTCGAGGGGATGAGCGGGCGAGTGGGCGAGTGGGTGAATGGATGAGTGGGTCTCCGGGTGGGTAAATGGGGCTGTGGGTCTGCGGGTGAGCGGACGAGTGGGTCTGCGGGTCGGTGGGGCCCTGAGCGGGTCGGTGCGACGCCGCGCGGCGCAGAGTTGTGGGTAGGTGCGGTTGCGCGTGTTGTTGACCGCATCTGCCCACAACTCTCTCGAGGGGATGGGTGGGTGAGTTGGTGAGCGGGTGAGTGGGTCTGCGGGTGACCGGGCGATTGGGTCTGCGGGTCGGTGGGGCCCTGAGTGGGGCGGTGCGACGCCGCGCGGTGCAGAGTTGTGGGTGGGTGCGGTTGCGCGCGTTGTCGAGCGCATCTGCCCACAACTCTCTCGAGGGGATGAGCGGGCGAGTGGGCGAGTGGGTGAATGGATGAGTGGGTCTCCGGGTGGGTAAATGGGGCTGTGGGTCTGCGGGTGAGCGGACGAGTGGGTCTGCGGGTCGGTGGGGCCCTGAGCGGGTCGGTGCGACGCCGCGCGGCGCAGAGTTGTGGGTAGGTGCGGTTGCGCGTGTTGTTGACCGCATCCGCCCACAACTCTCTCGACGGGATGAGCGGGCGAGTGGGTGAATGGATGAGTGGGTCCCCGGGCGGGCGAGTGGGTCTGCGGGTCTGCGGGTGAGTGGGTCGGCGGGTCGGTGGGTCCCTGAGCAGGTCGGCGCGACCGCGCGGCGCCGGCGAATTGCGCGAGCAGTGTCGTCGGTCGGTCACCGCCCCGCAATCAACGGAAACGAACGGCACCCGCGCTAGGAACCGCATGCCCCCGCCGGATAGGATGGGAGCTTGTGGCGCGCGAGCGAGGCTCGACGCGCATCCCGAACCGGAGGAGACACGACACGTGAGTCTGATCGTCCAGAAGTACGGCGGATCATCGGTCGCCGATGCCGAGAGCATCAAGCGAGTGGCCCGTCGAGTCGTCGAGACCCGCCGAGCAGGGAACGACGTCGTCGTGGCTGTCTCCGCCATGGGCGACACGACGGACGACCTCATCGACCTCGCCCACCAGATCGCGACGATCCCGGATGCGCGCGAGTTCGACATGCTCGTCACGACCGGAGAGCGCGTCTCGATGGCACTCCTCGCGATGGCGATCAAGGACCTCGGCATGGACGCCAGGAGCTACACGGGCAGCCAGGCGGGCATGATCACCGACTCCACGCACGGCGATGCCCGCATCGTCGACGTCACCCCGGTGCGCGTGCGCGAGGCGCTCGACGAGGGCGCCATCGCGATCGTCGCCGGCTTCCAGGGCTTCAACCGCGACTCCAAGGACATCACCACGCTCGGGCGCGGAGGATCGGACACGACCGCCGTCGCCCTCGCCGCGGCGCTCGGCGCCGACGTCTGCGAGATCTACACCGACGTCGACGGGGTCTTCTCCGCCGACCCGCGCATCGTGCCCAAGGCGCACAAGCTGAGCTACATCTCGAGCGAGGAGATGCTGGAGCTCGCCGCCTCGGGCGCGAAGGTCCTTCACATCCGCGCGGTCGAGTACGCACGCCGACAGGGAGTCACGCTCCACGTCCGCTCGTCGTTCTCCGACCACGAGGGCACCATCGTCTACAACCCAGACCGGGCAGAGGAGTACGAAGTGGAAGCAGCAATGATCGCGGGTGTCGCCCACGACCTGAGCCAGGCCAAGATCACCATCGCGGGGGTTCCTGATGTGCCAGGCAAGGCGGCTGCGATCTTCACGATCGTCGCCGAACAGGGCGCGAACATCGACATGATCGTGCAGAACGTGTCCGAGCAGGACACGAAGGTCACCGACATCTCCTTCACGCTCCCCAAGGCCGACGCGCAGCGCGTGCTCGACGCCGTCGCCGCGGAGGGCGAGCAGATCGGCTACGCGTCGCTGCGTCTCACGGAGGACATCGGGAAGATCTCGCTGGTCGGATCCGGCATGCGCACCAACATCGGCGTGACGGCGAAGCTCTTCACGGCGCTGAAGGATGCTGGCATCAACATCGACATGATCTCCACGTCCGAGATCCGCATCTCGATCATCACGCAGGCCGACCTCGTCACCGAGGCCACCCGTGTCATCCACACCGCCTTCGACCTCGACGGCGACGCCGAGGCAGTCGTCTACGCAGGCACCGGCCGCTGACGCGGCTGAGCAGAAAAGAGCACTCATGAGCACCAAGTTGAACGTCGCCGTCGTCGGCGCGACCGGCCAGGTCGGCGCCGTCATGCGCACCCTCCTCGAGGAGCGCGACTTCCCCGTCGCGAGCATCCGCTTCTTCGCCTCCGCCCGCTCGGCGGGAACGACCCTCCCGTTCCGCGGCGAGGACATCACGGTCGAAGACGTCGCCGTCGCCGACGTGAGCGGCATCGACATCGCGCTCTTCTCCGCGGGGGCGACCACGTCGCGCGCGCAGGCCGAGCGCTTCGCCGCCGCCGGCGCGGTTGTCATCGACAACTCGAGCGCGTGGCGCCGCGACCCCGAGGTGCCGCTGGTCGTCTCCGAGGTCAACCCGGAGGCCATCGTCGCGCCGCCGAAGGGCATCATCGCGAACCCCAACTGCACGACCATGGCCGCGATGCCCGTCCTCAAGGTGCTGCACGAGGCGGCCGGTCTCGAGCGCCTCGTCGTCTCGACCTACCAGGCCACGTCTGGCTCCGGCCTCGCGGGTGCCCGTGAGCTGTCCGGCCAGGCCGTCGCCGCGGTCTCGCAGGGCGAGGAAGCGCTCCTCGGGCTCGTGCACGACGGTTCGTCCGTCGAGTTCCCGGCTCCGGACAAGTACGTCGCCCCCATCGCCTTCAACGTGATCCCCCTCGCCGGGTCGGTCGTCGACGACGGATCCGAGGAAACGGACGAAGAGCAGAAGCTGCGCAACGAGAGCCGCAAGATCCTCGGCCTCCCCGAGCTTCGCGTGAGCGGAACGTGCGTTCGCGTCCCCGTCTTCACGGGCCACTCGCTGTCGATCAACGCCGAGTTCGCCGACGCGCTCACGCCTGACCGTGCGCGCGAGCTGCTCGCTGCGGCGCCGGGCGTCGCGCTGGTGGACGTGCCCACGCCGCAGCAGGCTGCCGGCGCCGACCCGAGCCTCGTCGGCCGCATCCGCCAGGACCAGTCGGTCGACGGCAACCGCGGTCTCGCGCTGTTCATCTCGAACGACAACCTCCGCAAGGGCGCAGCGCTCAACGCGGTGCAGATCGCCGAGCTCGTCGCCGCCAAGGCCTGACGACCGCCTTTTCCGCACAGAACGGACGCCCTCTCGGGGGCGTCCGTTCTTGCGTCTGGCGCCGAGAATGCCGCGGCGGAACACGCCCGTGGTGGCCATTGCATTCGAAAACGGCAAAAAGCCCAGAATGTGACGACTGACGTGCATCCTCGAAGCGGACGTGCATCTGCCTCGGACGTAGACTGTCTCGGTGACTGATTCACAGAAGATCTACGACGTCGTCCTGATCGGCGGGGGCATCATGAGTGCCACCCTCGGCTCGCTTCTCAACAAGCTTGAGCCGGAGTGGAGCATCAAGATCATCGAGCGACTCGACGGGCTCGCTCAGGAGAGCTCGAGCCCGTGGAACAACGCGGGAACTGGGCACGCAGCGCTCTGCGAGCTCAACTACACGCCTGAGAAGGACGGCGTCATCGACGCGTCCAAGGCGATCCAGATCAACGAGCAGTTCCAGGTGTCTCGTCAGTTCTGGGCCTCGCTCGTCGAGGCGGGCGAGCTGCCCGAGCCGTCCGGGTTCATCAACTCCGTGCCGCACATGACGTTCGTTCGAGGGGCCGAGAACGTCGAGTTCCTGCGCCGCCGCTTCGAGCTGCTCAAGACCGAGCCACTCTTCTCGACGATGGAGTTCTCCGACGACCTCGAGGTCATCAAGGCGTGGGCGCCGTCGCTCGTCGAGGGGCGCCCGTCGGGCGAGAAGGTCGCCGCGACGCGCGTCGCCGCCGGAACCGACGTCGACTTCGGTGCGCTGACGCACAAGCTCGTGCAGGGTCTCGTCGACCGGGGCGCCGTGCTGCGCCTCAACACGGAGGTCATCGCGCTCCGCCAGCAGCGCGACGGCATCTGGCAGATCGCGACGCAGCAGCGTGCCGGCGAGCAGAAGGGGCGCAAGAACGTCACCCGTGCGCGCTTCGTGTTCGTCGGGGCAGGCGGCGGCGCGCTTCCGCTGCTGCAGAAGTCTGGCATCGACGAGATCAAGGGCTACGGCGGCTTCCCCATCTCCGGCCAGTTCCTGCGCACCGACAACCCGGCGGTCGTCGAGAAGCACCTCGCGAAGGTCTACGGCAAGGCATCCGTCGGCGCCCCGCCCATGTCGGTGCCGCACCTCGACACGCGTGTCGTCGACGGCAAGCCGGCCCTCATGTTCGGGCCGTACGCGGGCTTCAGCCCCAAGTACCTGAAGACGGGCAGCTACCTCGACCTCGTCAAGTCGCTGCGCCCGCACAACCTCATCCCGATGCTCGCAGTCGCGAAGGACAACTTCGACCTCGTCGCCTACCTCGTCGGCCAGGTGCTCGCGAGCAAGGACAAGAAGTTCGAGCAGCTGCAGGAGTTCTTCCCGGAGGCGAACGCCGCCGACTGGCGCCTCATCACGGCGGGGCAGCGCGTGCAGGTCATGAAGAAGGACCCGAAGCGCGGCGGCATCCTGCAGATGGGCACGGAGGTCGTGGCCAAGAAGGACGGTTCGATCGCCGGCCTGCTCGGGGCCTCGCCCGGAGCATCCGTCGCCGTGCCGGTCATGATCGACCTGCTCGGCCGCTGCTACCCGCAGAAGAAGGCCGAATGGGCCCCGAAGCTCGAGGCGCTCGTACCGAGCCTCGGCACCGACGTCAACGATTCGGCCGAGCTCGCCGACTCAACGCAGGCGGCCAGCGCGAAGGCGCTTGAGCTCAACGCGCACTAGGACACGCGCTCAGGCAGCCCCGAGGCGGCCGACGCACGCCACCGAAGCCGTTCCGCACCCGCGGGGCGGCTTCGCTGCGTCAGCCCTGGTCCGATCGGCGGCGCAGCGCGAGGCGGACGACGACGCCCATGAGGAAGACGCCGAGCGCCGACGCCAGCGCGAGCGGGGGCAGCGTCACGACGAGCACGACGCAGCCGAGGGCGCCGAGCGCTGAGACGGCGCGCGGAACGCTGCGGTGCTCCCTCGCCTGGGTGAGCGCGCTGAGATTCGCGACCAGGTAGTAGACGAGCACTCCAGCGCTGGAGAACCCGATGACCTCGCGGATGTCGCCGACGCAGATCAGCAGCGCGGCGCCGGCCGCGACGGCGAGCACCGCGACCCGGGGTACCGAGGTCGACGGATGCTGGCGCGCCAGCGGGCCGGGCAGCTCGTGTCGTCTGCCCATCGCCATCGCCGTCCGGGAGCTCCCCGCCAGCACGGCCGAGAGTGCCCCGATCGAGGCGACCGCGGCAAGGATGCCGACTACGGCCTGGACCGCGGGCTGGGTCTCGACGAGGGCCGCTATCGGAGCCGGTGTCAGCGCGAGCCTGCCCGGGCCGAGCGTTGTCAGGAGCGCCCATCCGAGCATCGCCAGGATGACGCTCACGATGAGGAAGGACAGCAGCATCGCCCTTGGCACGGTGCGCCGCGGATCGCGGACCTCCTCGGAGAGCGTCGCGACGCGGGCGTAGCCGGCGAAGGCGAAGAAGAGGATGCCGGCGCCCTGCAGGACGCCGCTGGCCGAGAACTGGGCATCGCTTCCGGACGCGGAGCCGAAGAGCGGCGGCGAGAGCTGCGCCGTGACCAGGACTGCGACGAGCCCGAGCATCACGACGCCGGCGATGATCGTCGCGATGGCCGCTGTCCGCGTGATGCCGAACATGCCGGCCGCGGTGACGGCGAGCAGCACCGCGAGTGCGACCGGCCGTGCGAACGGCTCAGGCACGAGGTACGCGGCGGCCGTGATGGCCATGGCCGCGACCGAAGCGGTCTTGCCGATCACGAAGCCCCAGCCGGCGAGGAAGCCTGGCCACTCGCCGAGCTGCTCGCGCCCGTAGAGGTACACGCCCCCCGCTCCTGGATGCTGACGCGCGAGTTGCGCGGTCGATGCTGCGTTGCTCGCGGCGACGACCAGCGCGACGCCGAGGCTCAGCAGCAGCCAGCTGCCGGCCGCTTGGGCCGCCGGAGCGAACGCGGAGAAGACGCCTGCGCCGAGCATGGCGGAGACGCCGATCGCCGTCGCGCCGACCGTGCCGACCTTCCTCGGCTCCGCCGTCTGCTGCATCCGCCCGCCTCCGCTCCTGTGCGCAGCGCCTGTTCGCCTGCTCGTCAGGCCGACGATAGGGGCCGTCGGTGAACGCCGCACGGCGGGTACGCTCAGGCGATGACCTCAGCTCCATTCACGATTCGCGCGACGACGCCAGACGACTGGCACGAGGTGCGGGAGATCCGGCTCGAGATGCTCCAAGATACCCCGCTTGCGTACACGGAGACCCTCGAGGAAGCGCTTGGCCACGATGAGGCGGAGTGGCGGCGGAGGGGCGCGCGGGGCGATGCTGCCAACGGCATCTCGCTCGTCGCGGTGCTCGACGACGGCCGCTGGGTCGGCACCATGGGGTGCGTCTCCTTCCGGGATGAGCCGTGGCCGATGCTCGTCAGCGTGTACGTGGCGAGCGCCTTCCGCGGGGCGGCGGCCGGGGTGACGGATGCGCTGCTCGCCGAGGTCGAGGAGTGGGCCAGCTCGCGGGCGTCCGGCCTCATGCTGCACGTGCACGAGGACAACGCGCGGGCGAGGGCCGCGTACGAGCGGCGCGGCTTCGTCGCGACCGGCTCGACCATCCCCTACCCGCTCGATCGGCGGCAGCGGGAGCTGGAGATGGTCAAGCGGCTCTGAACGGTCGCATCCTGCGAACGGAGTCCCGAGGTGGGCGGATGCGCGCCGTGCGGGTACGATCGACCGGGCTCAGCCCTGAAACGAGGAGGACCATGGCCAAGCTGTACTTCCGCTACGGGGCGATGAACTCGGGCAAGTCGACGGCGCTGCTGCAGGCGGCGTTCAACTACGAGGAGCGCGGGCACCGGGTGGTGCTCGCGAAGCCGGCGATCGACACGAAGGTCGAGGGGGAGATCTCGTCGCGCCTCGGCATGACGAGGGGCGTTGAGATCCTCGTGGGTGTCGAGGACAGTCCCCGCGAGCAGCTGGCGGCGCTGGTCGCTGACGGTCAGCCGATCTCGTGCCTGCTCGTCGACGAGGCCCAGTTCCTGACGACCTGGCAGGTCGATGAGCTGCTGCGCATCGCCGTGTTCGACGGCATCCCGGTGCTCGCGTACGGCATCCGCACCGACTTCCAGACAATCGCGTTCCCCGGGAGCCAGCGGCTGCTCGAGATCGCGCACTCGCTCGAGGAACTCAAGACGATCTGCCGCTGCGGGCGAAAGGCCATCTTCAACGGCCGCCGCGTCGCCGGCGAGTTCGTGTTCGACGGCGGCCAGGTCGCGATCGACCAGGGCGAGGTCAGCTACGAGTCGATGTGCGGCAACTGCTACCTCGAGGCGTCGCACGGCCGACTCGGGGCGGGGCGCCTGTAAGTCGTCTCCGACCGGCGCACCCCGCCCCGAAAGCCCGCCTCAGGCGACGGTGGTCAGCTGAGCTCGGCGCGGAGGATGGCGGCTCCCGCCGACAGTGCGCTCAACTTGCCGTAGGCGACGTCTCGCGGCAGGGGAGCCATGCCGCAGTTCGTGCTGGCGATGAGCTTGTCCGCATCCACGAACTGGAGCGCCTTGCGGAGGGTGTCGGCGACCTCATCCGGGGTCTCGATCTCTTCGCTCGCCACGTCGATGGCGCCGAGCATGACCTTCTTGCCGCGGATCAGCTCGATGAGATCCATGGGCACGTGCGAGTGCTGGCTCTCGAGGGAGACGATGTCGATGGACGACTGCTGGATGAGCGGGAACGTCTTCTCGTACTGACGCCATTCCGCCCCGAGGGTGGCCTTCCAGTCGTTGTTCGCCTTGATGCCGTAGCCGTAGCAGATGTGCACGACGGTCTCAGCGCCAAGGCCCTCCGCGGCACGCTCGAGAGCTGCGACGCCCCAGTCCTGCACGTCGTCGAAGAAGACGTTGAAGGCGGGCTCGTCGAACTGGATGATGTCGACTCCGGCGGCCTCGAGCTCCTTGGCCTCCTGGTTGAGGATCGTCGCGAACTCCCACGCCAGCTTCTCGCGGCTCTTGTAGTGGCGGTCGGAGAGGGTGTCGATCATCGTCATGGGGCCGGGGAGCGCCCACTTGATCTTCTGGTCGGTCTGCTGGCGCAGGAACTTCGCGTCCTCGACGAAGACGGGCTGCTTGCGGCTCACGGCTCCGACGACGGTGGGCACGCTCGCGTCGTAGCGGTTGCGGATGCGGACCGTCTCGCGGTTCTCGAAGTCGACGCCCTCGAGGTGCTCGATGAAGGTCGTGACGAAGTGCTGGCGGGTCTGCTCACCATCGCTGATGATGTCGACGCCGCGATTGCGCTGTTCCTGGACGGCGATGCGAAGCGCATCCTGCTTGCCCTCGACGAGCGCCGCGCCCTCGAGCTCCCAGGGCGACCAGAGGACTTCTGGCTTCGCGAGCCAGGACGGCTTGGGCAGGCTGCCGACGCTTGCGACGGGGAGGAGTGTGTTCATGTTCGTCGATCCTTCTGGGGTCATCGAGCGGAGACGGCGTAGCCGGCGGCCCAGGCGTCGAGCACGTCGCCGTGCGGCTTCACGAAGTGCTCCTGGGTGTAGCGGCCCTGGGTGATGGCGAGCTGGCTGCGCTCTTCGCGGTCGTAGGCGATCTCGGTGCGGGAGAAGTCCTGCTGGTCGAGTGTTGGCCTGTAGACGTTCGCGGCGGCGGAGTTGGCGTTGTAGATCTCGGGTCGGTAGATCTTCTGGAACGCCTCCATCGTGCTGATCGTGCCGATGAGCTCGAGGGTGGAGTAGTCGCTGAGCAGGTCTCCGCGGAAGTAGAACGCGAGCGGGGCGACGCTGCCTGGGGGCATGAAGTAGCGGACCTGCAGCCCCATCTTGCCGAAGTACTGGTCGGTCAGGGAGTACTCGTCCTGCCGGTACTCGACGCCGAGGACGGGGTGTTGGTTGTCGGTGCGCGTGTACGTCTTGCTCGTCGAGACGCTGATGCAGATGACGGGCGACTTCGGGAACCGCGCCTGGTAGGCGGCCGAGTCGAGGAAGTGCTGGAACAGCTTACCGTGGAGCTCGCCGAAGCCGTCGGGCAGGGAGAAGCCGCCCCCGCCCGCGTTTGCCGACGGCAGCAGCACGCTGAAGTCGTAGTCGCGGAGGTAGGAGGAGAAGTTGTTGCCGACGATGCCCTGGTGGTGCTCGCCCGTCGACCGGTCGACGATCCCGATGTCGAGGACCTCGAGCAGGGGGAACTCGCGGTCGTCGCCTTCGTCGTCGAACTGCAGCGACGCGGAGATGATGTCGAGCTCGAGCGTGTAGCGGTCGCCGGTCGGGTTGTCCCAGCGGGCGAGGTCGTTGAAGCGCCGGTCGATCATCGTCAGGGCGTTGCGGAGGTTCTGCTGACGGTGCTCGCCGCGGGCCAGGTTGGCAAAGTTCGTGGTGATGCGGGAGCTCTCCGACGGCGCGTAGTGCTCGTCGAAGCGGGTGGTGGTGATGTTGAACGTGATGTCGTTCGCCATGTGAGGCCAATCCGGGAGTCGAGAGGCCGGTCGGCCTGTGGGCGTGGATGCGTCCATTGTGCAGGCGATTCGCGGCCATCGAGTAATTCGACGCAACTATGCGTCACTATAGGCTTCGGCTATGACTCGGCGATCGAACGGCGTGACTCTGCAGCAGCTGCACTACTTCGTCGAGGTCGCCGCCGAACGGTCGATCAGTGCCGCCGCCGACATGCTGTTCGTCGCGCAGCCGACGATGTCTGCGGCGATGAAGGACCTCGAGACCCGGGTGGGCCGCGCGCTCCTCGTCCGCTCTGCCCGCGGCGTCTCGCTCACGACCGACGGGACGGAGTTCCTGCGGTACGCGAAGCAGGTCGTCGAGCAGGTGGAGCTGCTCGAGCAGCGCTACCTCGGTCGCCCGCCTTCGCGTCGCCTGCTCGGGGTGTCCGCGCAGCACTACTCGTTCGCGGTCGACGCGTTCGTCCGCATGGTCAAGGGCACCGGGGCGGCCGAGTACGAGTTCTCGCTGCGCGAGACCCGCACGTGGGACATCATCGAGGACGTGCGCACGCTCCGCAGCGAGCTGGGCCTCCTCTACCGGAACGAGTTCAACCGGAACGTCATCGACAAGCTGCTGCGGGAGTCGGGCCTCGCGTTCCACACGCTGTTTCTCGCGGAGCCGCACATCTTCGTCTCCCGGAGGAACCCGCTCGCGTCGAAGGCGCGCGCGACGCTCGACGACCTCGCCGGCCTGCCTCGGCTCACCTTCGACCAGGGCGCGAACAACTCCTTCTACTTCGCCGAGGAGATCCTCTCCACGCTGTCGAGCAAGCAGGAGATCCGCGTCTCCGATCGCGCGACGATCTTCAACCTCATGATCGGCCTCGACGGCTACACGATCTCGACGGGCATCATCAGCGACGACCTCGACCCGGGCATCGTCGCCGTCCCGCTCGACGTGGACGAGCGCATCGAGATCGGCTGGATCGGCCACTCCGCGATCCCCCTCACCGCTCAGGCGCAGCGCTACCTCGACGAGGTGCGGGCGGTTGTCGCGGAGGCTGGGGTGGAGCTGCTCGGGTAGGGGAAGTTCGGATCCACTCGGGGATTTTCGCGCTACTTTGTAATTAGCTGAGCATTCTGTACGTTTCAGTCGATGAGGCGTACCCTGTCGACATGAGCCAGATAGCTATCACCGATGCCCGTGCCCGCCTGGCTTCGATCATCGACGATGCGCGCCTCGAACCGGTGTACCTGACTCGGCGGAACCGGCCTGTCGCCGCGGTGATCGATGCCGCACAGCTTCAGCAGCTCCTCGAGGACGCCGAAGAGCTGGCCGATATTCGCGCAGTGGACGCTGCGTGGGAGGAGACCGAGGCGTTGGGTGAGGAGCCGGTCCCGTGGGAAGTCGTCAAGCGTGACCTCGGTCTCGCTCCGTGAGCTACCGGATCCTGGTCCTCCCGGCGGCGGCCAGAGTCATCAAGAAGCTCCCACCGGAAGCGAAGCGTCGCATCCAGGCAGCGGTTGAGCTGCTCGCAGAGGATCCACGACCACCTGCCGCCAAGAGACTCTCCGGACGCACGGAGTGGCGAGTGCGAACGAGTGACTACCGAGTGCTGTATCGCATCCAGGATGACGTCTTGACCGTGGTGATCGTTCACGATGGTCATCGGCGTGAGGTCTATAAGGCCTAGGTGAGGTGAGCGTTTACCTGTGCGGTCTGCGCCGATGGTGGCCTAGTCCGCTCGCGCATGGCTGAGCGCTCGTCTCTGCGCCACCACGTCCGGCGTCGGCGCAGCCTCACGCCTCGAACGTCACCCGCCCGCCGACGACCGTCAGCAGCGTCCGCGCCGTGAGCAGGCTCGTGGCGGGTTCGGTGAGCACGTCGGTGTCGACGACCGTGAAGTCGGCGGCCGAGCCTTCTCGGATCTCTCCGCGCCAGCTCGCGTCGCCGACGGAGGCGGCTGCGTCCCGCGTCGCGTGGAGCAGCGCGCGCTCGATCGGCACGGTGCGGTCGAGGCGAGAGGCCGAGTAGCTCGGGTCGAGGGCAGACTCGCGGGTCGCCGCGATGTAGAGGTTGGCGAGCGGACCGTACGGGGCGGTTGGCGCATCCGTCGAGAACGCCAGCGTCGCCTGGGCGTCCTCGTATTCGTGCCAGGCGAAGCCCCGCTCGACTCGATCGTCGTCGAGCTGCGCGATCCAGTTGCCGAGCACCGCCGGGTCGGCGTGCACGGGCTGCATGGATGCCGTCACCCCGAGGGTCGCCATGCGCTCGGCGGTGCCGGGCGCCGCGTACTCGAGGTGCTCGATCCGGTGACGGCGCGGAAGCTCGCCGTTGGCCTCGAACGCATGCTCGAGTGCATCCAGCGCCATGCTGCTCGCCGCGTCTCCGATGGCGTGCATCGCGATCTGCAGGCCGGCCGCATCCGCCGCCGCGACCACGGGGAACAGTCGGTCCGCCGGCCAGATGGCATCGGCGTTCGACCCGTCGGCGTACGGCGTGCTCATCGCCGCCGTGCAGGCGTCGATCGTTCCGTCGAGGATGAGCTTGATGCCGACCACGCGCAACCAGGGCGAGGCATGTTGGGCCGAGAGTTCCTCGGCACGCTCGACCTGCGAGAAGTTCTGGGCGTCGTCGTCGGTATTGGAGACGAGCCAGTGCGCCGCAACCCGCAGGGGGAGGGTGCCGCCCCGTCGGTCCGCCGCGCGCCGGAGTGCGTCGAGCGCGACCTCGTTGAGCGCCATGTCCACGACCCCCGTCACGCCGACGGCGCTGTACGCGGCGAGCACGCGCTCGACGGCGACGTCTCGGTCGGCGTCGGTCATCGCGGCGTCACGCTGCGCCCACGCGTACTCGACCGCGGCCGTCTCGAACAGCATGCCGTCCGGCTCTCCATCCGCATCCCGTCCGATTCGGCCGCCGCTCGGGTCAGGGGTGTCCCGGGTGATGCCGAGCTCCCGCAGGGCCGCGCTGTTGACCCAGCAGGAGTGGTAGTCGTTCGCGTCGAGGTACACGGGCACATCGGCGACGACCTCATCGATCATCGCGGCCGTCGGGGCGCCGCCCGGGATCGAGTCGAACAGCCAGCCGCGACCCCGCAGGACGCGGGCATCAGGGTCCGCGGCGCGGGCCTCGGCCAGCAGGCGCTGGATCTCACCGAGGTTGCGGGCATCCGTGAGCCCCACCTGCCCGAGGGCCTCGCCCATCATCACGAGGTGCGTGTGTGCGTCGGTGATCCCGGGGAGCACAAGCTGCCCGCCCAGGTCGACCGTCTCATCCGGATGCGCGGCGAAAGCTCGTGCGCCGGCCTCGTCGCCGACGAACGCGAACACCTCGTCGCGCACCACAAACGCCGTCGGGGCGGGTGCATCCGCTGCGGTCCCGGATGCGGGGCCCTTCCCGGATGCGGGGCCCTGGAAGACGTGGGCATTCGAGTACAGGGTGGTGGTCATGCGTTGGCCTCCGTGAGGATCGGGGTGGAACGTTCGGTGCGGGTCGAGATGGCGGCGATGATGCCGGTGGGGGCGGCCAGGACGAAGCTCGTGATGCCGAGCGCGAGCGTGAAGCCCTGCGCGCCGAGCATCTCGCTGAGGCTGGCCCCGACGAGGGGAGTGAGGGCCGAGCCGACGAGATAGACGGACAGGAGTGGGCCGGACCAGCGGCCACGAGCATCCAGCGCCGCCGCCGTCGAGAGGAAGTACATGTACGCGACGGCGTAGATGGAGTTCCAGGCGATGAACGCCACGATGAGCGCCGCCTCGTCGGTGAGCGTGCCCTGCACGATCTTGAGGATGCCGCCGAGCACCAGCAGGACGACGAGGGGCGCGGCTCGGCCGAGGCGGTTGCCGACGGCCATGAGCGCGAGCGAGCCGAGGAGCCCGCCCGCGGTGGCACCGGAGAGCGCGATGCCGAGCCCCTCCGGGGTCAGGCCGCTCGTCTCGGCACCGATGATGCCGATCATGGCCCAGAGCGAGTCCTCGCTGACCGCCCAAAGTGCGAAGACGACCAGCAGGCCGAAGCCGCTCACCGTGAGCAGTCGCGACGACGCGGCGCTCTGCGTGCGGATTGCGCCGGTCGGCGGGATCTCGATCGGCATCGCCTCGCCCGTCGCGGCGCCAGCTGTTCCGAGTGCGGCATCCGCGTCGAGCAGGGGAACGCGGGGGAGCCACTTCGTCATGACCAGGCCGATGGCCGAGAAGAGCGCGAGCGAGCCGAAGACGTTGAGCGGCGCGAGCCCGAGCAGGGGCAGGGTCGCGAGGACGATCGAGATGACGCCTCGGTTCGTGAAGCCGTTCCAGCCGGCCACGCGGTCCGGGTTCCGGAATGATGCCATCGCCGCTCCGGCCGAGGCAACCGCTCCGCCGGCGCCGATGCCGCCGACGAGGAGGCCGGGGATCGTGAGTGACGGCACGAGGGCCGCGGCGAGGAACCCGAGCGTCGCGACGGTGAGACCGATGCGGGCCACCTGATGGCGGCGCGCGCCCGCGCAGAGGCCGGCGGCGGCGAGGCCGGCGACCGCGGTCAGGAGGAGCGTGCCCGTGACGAGCCAGCTCGCCGCGAGCACGTCGAGGCCGACCGCCGTCTGTGCCGCGGTGATCATGTACGGCGACAGGTTCACGGCCAGGTAGCCGGCGATCGCGATGGCGAACGTCGCAGAGGCCGGCGCGAGGCGCAGGGGCACTCGCGTGCTGAGTTCGGCTGCAGTGGTCATGGGGCTCCATGGGTCTGGGTTCTCGGCGTGCGTCCTGCTGCTGCGAACAGGTTCCGGCGTGACGTGCGTTTGGCGAACACCATTCGCCAGCGAATGGTGTTCGCTAGTATGCACGGAGACGGAGCCGAGCGGAAGGCATCCGGAGCATTTTCCTCGACCAACACGACGGGGAGGCCAACACACGTGCACGAGGTGAAGGGGCGAGCCATGGAGGGACGCAGGATCGTCGGGCTCACCCCGGCCCGCATCGCCGACGCCGGGCTGCAGCTCGTCGAAGCTGGCGAGCCGTTCGGCGTCAACGCCATCGCGCGCAAGCTCGAGGTGCGGCCGTCCTCGCTCTACAAGCACGTCGCGGGACTCGACGACATCGTCGAGCTCATGCGCGGCCGGCTCGTCGATCGCTACCGGGCAACACCGGAGCAGCGGGCATGGGACCAGTACGTCGAGGAGGTCGTGCGGCTCCAGCGGCGCATGTACGCCGACCATCCGGCGCTGCTGCCGTTCCTCATCGGGAAGACCATCACGAGCTCCTCGGTGATCGAGGCCTACGATGACCTCGCCGTCGCGCTGCAGGCCGGGGGCTTCCCCGACGACGACATCGTCACGCTCATCGGCATGATCGACGCGTTCGCGCTCGGCTTCGGCCTCGAGCTGGCGTCACCGGAACAGGTCTGGCAGCCGGATGCGCCGACGCGGCTCTTCGGGAGGCTCCTCGCCGACTCCGGGTCGGGCCCCGAGCGCATCGAACGCTCGTTCGAGCTCGGGCTCGCGGTCCTGATGGCGGCGCTGCGCGAACGCCTCCCGCGCGCCCAGGGCTGAGTTGTGGTCGTTCCCGCGCTTCGCAAGCAACCACAACTCAGCCCTGGGCGGGGAGAGTCAGCCCTGGGCGGGGCGGAATGCCCGTCGAGTCAGTAGCCTGGTGACACCTGTCCGCCCCAGTCCGGAGCCCACGATGACGTTCTCGCACGGTGCCGCTCCCGAGCGCACACGCAGCAGCCCTTGGCTGTACGTCGCGCTCGGCGTCGTTCTCGTGGCCGCGCTCGCGGTGCTCGGCTTCTTCTTCGGCGGCGCGTTGCTCACGCAGGCCACGAGCCGCGCCGCGGAGACCGACGAGACGGTCACCGTCGGCAGCGACGAGTCGGCCGTCGCGGTCGTCGCGCCGGCCGGATGGGTCATCGTGCCCCACTACTTCGGCACCGACGTCGTGACGCTCCGCAGTCCGGATGCGCGCCTCGAGATCACCCTCCAAGTGCCGTCCCAGCCCCAGTCGATGGTGGATGCGTCCGAAGCCGCAGCAGGTGAGGCGAGCGAGGCGCTTGCCAAGGACGGGCTGGTGCCAGAGGGCGCGATGGCCGCCGACGTCGGAAGCCTCTTCTGGATCGACGAGGTGCCGAAGGAAGGACTCTCCGTGCGCCACGCGAGCTACGAGTACGGGCAGGCTGCCGCAGAAGGACAAGGGGCTCCCGGCGTGATGGTCGGCTCCGCGGCCGTTGCGAGCGCTGGTGCCACCTCGCCGAACGCTGCGGTACGGTTCAGCGCCAGTGCAGACGACCTCGACCGGTACCGCCCCGCCATCGCCCAGATCCTCGAGAGCATCGGCGGGTCGGCCGCGTGACGCGCAGTCGATGGCGCTCGCGGCAGCCCAGCACACAGCCGCGCCCTGTGCGGCGCCTGCTCACGGTCGCGATGCTCACGGCCACGACCCTCGCGCTCTCGGCGTGCGCCCCCGCTCCCGACCTGGCCTGGCAGCCGCCCGTTCGCGCGGCCGTGACGAGCTTCGACGAGGCGGTCGGTGACGTCGCCGGCGCGGAAGCCGGGGCCACGCCCCTGGACCACTACCGCATCCGCGACTCGGCACCCGCCGTCGACGCGAGGTGGACGGAGGTGCCAGGGCAGACCGATCTGAACACGCGTGTCCGCTCGCTGGTCATCGACGCGGTCGGCGCCTTCGCGACGAGGCTCGGCACCGTCTACGAGCCGGAGGCCGCGGCAGCGGGAGCTGGGCTCGGAAGTCGCGGCTGCGAGGCGGGCTCCAGCAGCATGCCGGCCGTTGAGGTGCTCGCCCAGGGTGGCGCCACGGCGGGTGAGGCGCTCGTCATCACGTGCGAGATCGTCGTCGCCAGCGGCAGCGAGTTCGGCGAGCGCGTCCGGGTCGTCGAGGGAACCGCGGGAGCAGCCCCGGCGGTCACCCGAGACGAGAGCTTCGTCTTCTTCGCCGACACCGCGACGGCGCAGCAAGCCGGTGGCGCCGACGTCATCACGGCGGACGCGGCACTGGCCATCTGGAACGAGCTCGTGCTCGCCGCGCGGCGAGAACTCGGCGCCCTCTGGGATACGCAGGTCGCGGCGCCGAGCGACACCAACGCGGCCGTGCTCGCACAGGGGTTCGCCGACGTCACGCCCACACCGGACGGTGGACTGCGCATCGGCATCCCCGCGGGCCTCCTCACCCCTGAGATGGACGTATCCGGCGGTGCGAACGCATCCCCTCCCGTCTCTCCTGACGGCGAGACCACGCTCGTCGTCGGCGAGCCGATCTCGCACCGCTTCCCGAGCATCCACATCGGCGCGGAACTGGCAGCCCCCATGCTCACCGACCTCGGCCGCGAGCTCGTCGCCGCCTCGGCGAGCCCGCAGCCGCTCGTCGCGGGCCAGCGGCCGCTCGCCGGCGACCGCCAGGTCGACTGCACGCTGTTCCCGTGCGTCGCCCTGACCTTCGACGACGGCCCCGCGCCGATCACGGAGACGCTCCTCGGGCAGCTGCGGGAGCAGGACGCGACCGCGACCTTCTTCCTCGTCGGCCCGAACGTGCAGCGGCACCCAGAGATCGCGAGGCAGATCGACGACGACGGCCACCAGATCGGCAACCACTCGTGGACGCATCCGCGGCTCACGACCCTCGACGACAAGAAGATCGAGGAAGAGGTCAAGAAGACCAACGACGCCATCGCGGCCGCGACCGGCGAACGGCCGAGCGTCTTCAGGCCCCCGTATGGCGACCTCGACGCGCGGGTCCTCACGAAGCTCGGCATGCCGGCCATCCTGTGGGACATCGACACCCTCGACTGGGAGGGGCCGCCGCACGAGACGCTCGTCGACCGCGGCGCGAACGAGGCGGAGGCCGGGTCGATCATCCTCATGCACGACATCCACGACTCGACCGTCGACGCGGTGCCCGAGATCCTCACAGGCCTCCACGACCGGGGATTCGTGCTCGTGACGATCGATCAGATCTTCGGCGGCGCCCCAGCCGCGGGCAACAGCTACACGTCGGCGCGGTAGCTCAGGGGTGCGAGACCAAGACGGCGAGGCCAGGACAGCTCCGCCAAGATAGCTAGGCCTCGACCTGCGCGGCCCAGGCCTTCACGAGCTCGGCGAGTGCGCCCCGCGCATCTTCGAACTCGGCCATGCTCGCGAACGAGACGACGGCACGGCCCGGGCCCCGCCACGCAAGCAGCTTCGAGCGGTCGTCGACGACGACTTCCGGGTGCGCTGGCTTCACCTTCGCGCCCGTGTGCAGGACGAGCTGCACGGCCTTCGGACGCCGGAGGTTGAGGGTCGCGAAGTCGTCGGCGACCTTGTAGTTCGGCGACTTCCACTTGATGCTCTCGATGACGTCGGGATGCGCGTCCAGCAGCAGCCCCCGCAGGCCGACCGCTGCACCCCGCAGTGGATGCTCGAGCTCGGCGAAGTAGGCGTCGACATCCGGCGACGGGGCAGCGGTCATGCCGCCAGCGTAGACCTGTGGTCCGCTGGCGGCTCGACTCGCAGCACTGCTCGGGCTCGGTGCGCCGATCAGTACTTCGCCGACTGGCCGCCATCGATGGGAACGACGGCCGCGTTGATGTAGCTCGCGTCGTCCGACAGGAGGAACGCGACGACCGCTGCGATCTCCTCGGGCTGCCCGTAGCGCTTCGTGGGGTTGATCTGGATGAACTGCTCTGCTGCCTGCTTCGGGTTCTCCGCGTCGAGCTGGCGCATCGAGTTCTCGACCATGGGCGTCCAGATCGCGCCGGGCGCGATGGCGTTGACGCGCACGCCGAACTGGCCGTACTCGACGGCCGAGTTGCGGGTGAGGCCGACGACGCCGTGCTTCGCGGCAGCATAGCCCGACTGGTTTCCGACGCCGCGGATGCCGCCGACGGAGGCCGTGTTCACCACGAAGCCGGAGCCCTGCTCGCGCATGACCTTGAGCACCTTCTCGAGGCCGAGGAACACCCCGCGGAGGTTGATGGAGACGACCCGCTCGAACTCGTCTGCGCCGAAGTCCTCGGTGAGGTTCTGGCGGCCTTCGATGCCGGCGTTGTTGAAGAAGCCGTCGATGCGGCCGAAGCGCTCGAGAGTGGCGGCGACGTAGGCGTCCGTGTCGGCCTCGCTGGAGACGTCCGCGGTCGTCGTGAAGACCTCGGCGTCAGGCGCGGCCTCGAGGATGGCTGCCTTGCTCGCTTCGAGGCCCTGCTCCGAGATGTCGACGAGTGCGAGCTTCCCGCCCTCGCTCGCGACGCGGACCGCGGTGGCGCGGCCGAGGCCGGATCCTCCGCCGGTGATCAGAACGACTTTGTCGGTGAACCGAGACATGCTTCTCCTTCGTTGCGGTGCATCGCCCGGCAGTCGCAGGACGACACTCTAGTTATGTCGTGGCCTAGTGAATTTATTCCCGAGAGGCCTCCGCGACGGGCCCGACTCGCCCCCAGCGAGCATCCACATCCGCTTCCTAGGATTGCGATATGACTCAGGCGACGCAGGACGCACGACCAGACGGCGAAGAAGCGGCAGAGCAGGGCGTGTACTCGAAGGCCGGGCAGCCCTTCGACCGAGATACCAACTACATCGGCGACCGCATCACGAAGGATGCGCGCCCGGTCGGCGAGGGCATCCAGACCTGGCCCGTCGAAGCCGGACGCTACCGGCTCGTCGTCGCTCGCGCCTGCCCGTGGGCGCACCGCTCGACCATCGTCCGCCGGCTCCTCGGCCTCGAGGACGCCATCTCGATGGGCATCTGCGGCCCCGTGCACGACAAGCGCTCGTGGACCTTCGACAAGGACCCGGGCGAGCTCGACCCGGTGCTCGGCATCCCGCGCATCCAGGACGCCTACCTGAAGCGCTTCCCGGACTACCCCCGCGGCATCACCGTGCCCGCCATCGTCGACGTGCCGAGCGGCGGCGTCGTGACGAACGACTACCCGTGGATCACCCTCGACTTCTCGACCGAGTGGACCGAGTTCCACCGCGACGGCGCCCCCGAGCTCTACCCGGAGGTGCTGCGCGACGAGATGGACGCCGTGATGAAGCACATCTACACCGAGGTCAACAACGGCGTCTACCGGTGCGGCTTCGCGGGGTCGCAGGAAGCCTACGACGAGGCCTACGACCGACTCTTCGCGGCGCTCGACATCGTCTCGGAGCGCCTCGAGACACGTCGCTACCTCATGGGCGACACGATCACCGAGGCCGACGTGCGTCTCTACACGACACTCGCCCGCTTCGACGCCGTGTACCACGGCCACTTCAAGTGCAACCGGCAGAAGCTGAGCGAGATGCCGGTGCTCTGGGCCTACGCGCGCGACCTCTTCCAGACACCAGGCTTCGGCGACACGACCGACTTCGTCGACATCAAGCGCCACTACTACGAGGTGCACCGAGACATCAACCCGAGCGGCATCGTCCCCGCAGGCCCGGAGCTCCACAACTGGAAGCTGCCGCACTTCCGCGAGCAGCTCGGCGGGTCGCCGTTCGGCGACGGCACCCCTCCCGGCCCGAACCCAGAGCCCATCGAGGCCGCTCACGACCTCGTGCACCTCGGACGCTCGCGCGCATGAGCAGCGATGTGATCGGCGTGCTCGACGACTTCGCGAGCCGCCCCGTCGAGGCTGCCGAGCGCCTCGCGGGCGAGCTGACCGCAGATGCCCTCAACGCGCATCCGGGCGGCCACGACAACTCGATCGCCTGGCTGCTCTGGCACACGGCGCGCGAGATCGACGTGCAGCTCACGCCCCTCTCCGGTGTTCCCGAGGTCTGGTCAGCTGAGGGCTTCGACGCCCGCTTCGGCCTCGGCGAGCTCGGCGACTCGGTCGGCTACGGGCACTCGACGGCCCAGGCGCGCGCTGTCATCGTCGACGATGCCACGCTGCTGCTCGACTACCTGCGCGCGGCGACGGATGCACTGCGCACGTACATCCGCTCGCTCAGCCCGGATGCGCTCGGCGAGATCGTCGACGAGCAGTGGGACCCGCCCGTCACGCGCGCCGCCCGCATCGTCAGCATCATCGACGACGCGGCCCAGCACGTCGGCCAGGCCGCGTACGCCGCAGGCATCCTGCGAGGGTGATGCTCGACGGCTCGGGCTCGAGCCCTACTTCGAGCTCGAGCCGCGTCCGACCGCGGCGGCCCTGCCCGGCTCCCCGCCGGGGCTTCGCTGCGACTTCCGCCCCGTGAAGATCACGATGGCCCCGCCGATCGCCGCGACGATGGCGATCGCGCCCCAGATGCCGACAGCGGCCCACGCGGCACCGCCGATCACCAGCAACGGCACGAAGGTGATCGCCGCGACCTCGACTGGCACGACCGGCAGGTAGGCGATCGAGAAGTCCTCCAACGTGCGCGACTTCATGCGCGGGTCCACGATGCGAAGCAGGGCGATGCCGGTCGCGACGGCGCCCGTCGCCCAGCCCCACGTGAACAGCTGGCGCTCGAACCACCCGTCCTGCATGAGTCGAGGCGCCGCGAAGAAGCCGAGGAACAGGCAGAACGCGAGACCGACGAGGAACAGGATGAGCAGGGCGAGCCAGTTGTCGGCCACGATGCTCGGCACGATGGAGACCATGCCGCACACGACGAGGACGTCGGTGGCTGCGCCGGAGATGGAGCGCAGCGAGTCGGGGTCGATGTACTTGCGCGTCTTCGAGACGGCCATGAGCCCCCGCAGGACGAGGCCGACGATGAACGCGATCGAGAAGAGGGGGAACGTCACGGCGGGGAGCAGCTCGCCCAGCATCAGGTTGATGCCGTAGGCGCCGGCGGACACCCCGGCGACGATCGCCGCCTGGAACGCGAGCGACTCGATCGTCCCACCGGAGAAGGTGTGCGTGCCGATCGAGGGCCGCGTCTTGATCTGATCGAGCACACCCGTGCGCAGGTCCTCCGGCATGCTCTTCATGCCAGCGAACTCCTTCGCGTGGCCACGCATCGCACCGATCTTCGCCTGGATGATGCCGCCGACCACGCCGACGAGCATGCCGACGGTCGCCGCCGTGAACGCGATCGACTGCACCTCCGGCTGGCCCGCATCCGCGAACACCGCCCCGATCGCCGCCGCCGACCCGAAGCCGCCCGCCCAGCCCGCGAAGAGCATGAGGCCGATGCTGTCTGGAGCCCCGAGCAGAGGGCCGAGGAGCACGAGCACCAGCACGAGGCCGATGACGACCTGCAGCGAGTACATGAGCACGCCATAGGCGGCGAACCCCGCGACGTTGCGGCCGATCTTGAAGATGTTGAAGTCGTCGGTGAGCGCGAGGCACGCGAACACGAGGACGATGAGCAGCGAGCCGTATGTGCCCAGCTGGTCGGAGAAGGGAAGGAGCCCGAGCCCGTTCGGACCGAGCAGCAAGCCGAGCGCACCGGCGATGACCGACGCGGGGATCATCATCGTCTGCAGCGGTTTGATCTTCGCCCTCGCGAGGGTGCCGATGATGAGGAGCATGCCGATGAGGCCGGCATCGACGAGGAGAGCTTGAGGCGTGTACTCCACGAGAACTCTTTTCTGTGCGTTGGGGATCGTGAATCCGGTCGTCGCTGACCGGGAGGAATGGGCGGGGTCAGCGGATGAGCGAGTTCTGAGCGGCCCAGCCGTGGAGCGCCGAGCTGATCGGCCCGAGCAGGCCGAGCGGGTCGCCCGCCGCGACGCGCACCGCCAGCGGATAGCTGTGCTCCGCGTCCTGCAGCTCACGGAACGCCACCCCCGGCCACGGGTGCAGCGCGAGCGACTGCGGCACGAGCGCGATGCCCAGCCTGGCGCTGACGAGACCGAGGATGGCCTGCTCGTTCGTGACGCGCGCGGCGATTCGGAGCGGGTGGCCGGAACGGAGGAACGCGCTCGCCGTCAGGTCGAAGGCGAGCGGCGCGCGCCCGCGATCGAAGAGCACGAGCGGGAAGTCGCGGAGCTGCTCGGCCGAGACGATCTGCTGCGCGGTCAGCTCATGGTCGGCCGCCACGGCGACGCAGAGGCGCTCGCGGAAGGCGACCGCGTGCCGGTCGCTGTCCGGCGAGAGGTCCCGGAGCAGCGCCACGTCGAGGTCGCCGTCGTCGACGGCCCTGCTCAGGTCCGTCGTGCCACCGTCGGAGACCGTGACGGCGTAGGGCGACAGCGGCTCGGCGCGGAGCAGAGTCGGCAGCGCGCTAGAGAACAGTGAGCTGATCGATCCGAGACGCAGCACCCGTTTCGCGCGTTCCTCGGTGGCCGTCGACGCGAGGTGCTGGAGGCCCTCTGCTCGACGGCGGATCTCCACCGCCTCCGGGTACAGCGCCTCGGCGGCCGGCGTCGGGACGACGTCGCGTCCGCCGCGTTCGAAGAGGGTGACGCCCAGCTGCGCCTCGAGGGCCGCGACCGCCTGGCTCACGGGCGACTGCGCGAGTCCGAGTCGCTTCGCGGCTCGGGTGAAGCTGCGCTCCGTGTAGACGGCCACGAAGCAGCGCAGCTGCTTCAGGCTGATCTCGCTCACGCGCTGAACCGCTGCGGCGCGAAGGGGGAGATGTCGAACTCCGGTGTGCGGCCCAAGGCGGTGTCGGCGAGGATGTCGCCGAAGACCGGGGTGAACTTGAAGCCGTGGCCCGAGTATCCGGTGCCCACCGTGATGCGCTCGCTGATCCTCCCGATGATCGGGGTCTTGTCGAACGTGAAGAGGTCTGCGTGCACGGAGTGCTTGGCGATCGCGTCTGGCAGGCCCGGGATGCGCGCATGGATGTCGTGCGAGATCTTGGCGCGCTCGGCGACGCTCAGGCGGCGTTCGAGCTGCTCGGGAGCGTCGATGTCTCCCCACTTCGCGTCGTAGCCGGCCTTCACGAGCGAGCCGTCGAGGGTCGGGACGCCGAAGATATGCACGTTGCCGTGGTCTCGGATGAACGCGGGAAACACCTCGGGTGCGAAGTCGTGGGGGTTCTCTGGCGCGAACCAGGTGAGCGCGATGGGCTTGATCGTCAGGTGCGGTGCGAGTTCCGGGAGGAGCTGTGGGGTCCAGATCCCTGCCGACACGATGACCTGCTTGGCGCTCAGCGTGCCGTCCGCTGTGGTGACGTGCACTGCGCCTGCGGTCTCCTCGATCGAGAGCACCGCCGTGCTTCCGCGCAGCTCGGCGCCCGCGGCGCTCGCGCGTCGTTGGATCTCGGTCACGGCCGATTCGGGTCTGAGCGCACCGCCGAGCTCGTCGAGGACGGCGATCTCGTCGGTCAGCTGCTCATGCTGCGGGTAGCGGCTCCGGAGCTCCGCCGTCGACAGGGCCGCGTGCGGGATATCGGCGTGGGCGAGGGAGCGGCGCACCTGCTCGAGGCGAGGGTCGTCGGGGGAGCCGATCGAGAGCACGCCCGTCGACTGGAAGATGGGTGCCCGGCTCTCCTCGGCCAGCTCGAGCCAGGCATGACGGGCCGCGAGCAGCAGGGGCACGTAGTGGGACCCCTCGTGGTAAGCCGCGCGGAAGAGGCGGCTCTCGCCCGAGTAGGCCCCGTCGTCATGGACGAGGCTCTGCGCCTCGAGGCCCAGCACGCTCGCGCCATTGCAGGCCAGATTCCAGGCCGCGTACGAGCCGGCGGCTCCGAGTCCGATGACGACAACGTCTGCATCCATCACATGATCATGCGTGGTCCGAAACTCAAACGCAAGACTTAAATCAGATTGAGGCAGTCATTCGGCAAACGAAAAACAGCTGATGTCGGTGTCTCAGAGGTCGGACAGCGCCTTCGCGATCGCGAGGTGCAGGGTCACGAGCGTGGGCCACCCCTCTTCCGAGACCTGGTGCGCGTTCAGAATGGCGTGCGCGATGCACCATTCCCTGGCGTCATCGAGATCGATGCCCGCCTCGCCACTGATCAGCTCAACCCGGCTGCGCACCTCCGCGTGCATGAGCGCACCGCCCCGGTAGTCCTCGACGCGAGTTCGCAGCGCCGGGTATACCTCGAATCCGGCGGGACCCGCGACGGGCTTCGGGTCGATCGCAAGCCACGGCTCCCGCTCGGCGGCGAGCACGTTCCCGTAGTGCAGATCGAGGTGCAGCAGCCTCGGCTCGTAGGGACGCGAGTCGAACGTGTCGAGGGCGCGGTCGACCCACCGGCGAGGCACCGAAGGCGGATGCGCCCGCAGGGGCGCGATCCAGTCGCGCGCCTCGACGCGGAAATCGGGCACCGAATGCGGGGGAGCGACGTGGAGGCGCCGCAGGAGGCCGCCGATCACGAGGCACGCGTCGTCGGTCTCGACCGAATGCAGGTCGAGATCCGCGTCGAGGGGCTCGAGGAGCAGCGCGAAGTCAGACGGATGCGCCGCCACGAGCCGCACGATGCCCCCGCCGTTCCAGTGGCGAAGCCCGAGGTGCTCGACGGCTGCCTCCCGATGGGGCCAGCTGAGCTTCAGTACCTGCGGCTGCCCGTGACGAGCGACCGGCAGCACGATCGCGTTATGGCCGTTGTGAGCCGCACCGGTGATGGTCAGCTCCCACGCGTCGAGGCGCTCGTCGATGAGAGACGGCAGGCGGCGGAGCCACTCGTCGCCGTCCACCCCGAGGTCGGCGGGTCGACCCGCGACGCGGCGGACGAGGTCTTCTGGGATCAGCACGATGGCCACACTGACGGCATCCGCCGAAAGTACACCATCACGCGGGGCGCGTTCCTCTCGGAGCGAGGGCTGAAGGAGGGCCCGAACGCGGGCACGAAAAAGGCCTGAGCTTGCAAGCAAGCTCAGGCCTTTTCGATCACACAACTGTCGGGGTAGCGGGATTTGAACCCACGACCTCTTCGTCCCGAACGAAGCGCGCTACCAAACTGCGCCACACCCCGATCGCTCACCGCTGAGCGGCGAACTCCCCAAGAGTACCCGAAGGTTGCTCGCGCCGCCAACCGAGGGCGCGAGCAACGGAAACTCCTACGGCCCAGAGGAGACGAACAGCCTGATGTCGCCGGTCGGCTCGATGGGAGTGCCGGTCGCGGGGTCGGTGCGGATCACCTGCCCGCTCGGCACGCTCGCGCTCTTCTCGGCGATCACGGTGACGGTCCCGCTGAAGCCGGCGCCCGCGAGCAGCGTCGTCGCCTCATCCTGGGTCTTGCCCGCCACATCCGGTGCCAGGAGTCCGTTCGACGCGTCCTCCGACAGGGCCGAGGGGTGGATGGTGATCGTCGTCCCCTTGTCGACACGCGTGTTGGCGGTCGGCAGGGTGTTCGCGACGCTTCCCGGCGACTGGTCGGAGTCGGCCGATGGACCGATGGACACGCCGAAGCCGAGCCCCTCGAGCACCTGGCGTGCCTCCTCCGTCGACCGGCCGGTCACGTCCGGCACGGTTGCGAGCACCAGCGCGTCCTCGTCCTCCACGTACTCGGGGAAGTCGCCTCCGCCGTACGTGGTCATCGCGTGCCCGATGATGTCGTTGAAGAGCACGTGACGCGTCTGGCTCCCCGCCGCGAGGGGCAGGTCGACGTCGTACATGGGCAGGAGGCCGTTGGCGTTGCCGACCCAGACGGCGAGTCCGACCCTGGTCGTCGCCCCGACCATCCACGTCTGCAGGCCGTTGTCGGTCGTGCCGGTCTTGCCGATGAGGGGAACGATGCCCGGGTTCGACCGCGAGCCGGTGCCGCCGTTGACGACGCCAGCGAGGGCTTCGTCGACGCCCGCCGCGACCTGCGGCGAGACGGCCTGGATGCAACGGGATTCGGGACCCGAGACCTCGGTGCCGTCAGGAAGCGTCACGCGGTCGATGCCTGTCGGCGAGCAGGTCGTGCCATTGTTCGCGAGCCCTGACATGACGGTTGCCATCGAGAGCGGGGCCATCTCGTTGGCGGCGCCGAGGATGGCGGCGGGTACCGAGGAGTTGATCGCTCCATCGGCGCGGTGACCGCCGAGGGCCATCGCGGTGTCGCGGATGCGGCACTGGTCGAGGCGCTCCGCCATCGTCACGTAGGCGGTGTTGATCGACGAGGCAGTCGCCGACTTGACCGAGACGGTCCCAACCCGCTGGCCGCTGTCGTTCGTCGGAGCCCACGGGCCGTCTGACTCGGCCTCGCACGTGTTGGAGAAGTTCTCGAGGTAGAAGGTGCGGTTCTGTCCTGGGACGGACGAGTAGAGCGACTTCCCCGACGAGAGCCATTCGGCGAGCGTGAAGATCTTGTACGTCGAGCCGGTCTGGAATCCGGTGGAGCCGCCGTACTCGTAATCGGCGTTGTAGTTCACCGAGGTCACACCGGGTTGGCCTTGGTTCTCGGCCACCTCGCTGAACTGGGTGTTCTGCACCATCGCGAGGATGCGACCGGTGCCGTTCTCGACCATGGAGGCGGCGGCGCCGAGCTCCGTGCCCGGGTAGCTGGACGGCACGGCGTTCTGCATCGACTGCGTCGCGACGCCCTGCATGTCGAGGTCGAGGGACGTGTAGATCTTGTAGCCCTTGCCGGCGAGGTTGAAGTTTCGCTCGGCCTCGGTCGCACCGAAGGCCTCGTCCTGCAGCACGGAGAGCTGCACGAACTTGCAGAAGTACTTCGCGTTGCCTTCCGCGAACTCGCACCCGTGGTTCGGCTCCGTGACGTTCGGCTCCACCGGCAGCGCGATGGTCGCCTCGTAGGTCGCCTGGTCGATCGCGCCCTCCTCCATCATGCGCATGAGGATGTAGTCGCGTCGCTCCTTGTTGCCCTCGATGTTCTCCTCGCGGTCGAGGCGGTAGGCGTTCGGCTCCTGCACGATCGCGATGAGGCTCGCGGACTCCTGCAGGTTCAGGTCGAGCGCGGACTTGCCGAAGTAGCGCTGGGCTGCCGACTCGATGCCGTAGGTGGTGCCGCCGAAGAGGGCGATGTTGAGGTAGCCCTGGAGGATCTCGTCCTTCGAGTACTGCTGCTCGACGCCGATGGCGAGGCGCATCTCCTGGAGCTTGCGGCCCGTGTTCGGGTCGGTCGCCTCGATGTAGGCCTTCTCGCTCTCGGCGGGGTCGAGGATCGCCTCGGCCTCCTGCACGCGCACGTTGCGGACCCACTGCATGGTGATGGTCGAGGCGCCAGCTGAGGCGTCGCCGATGACCGAGGTCACGAGGGCTCGCGCCGCGGAGATGACGTCGACGCCGTCGTGCTCCCGGAAACGCGGGTCCTCAACCGAGATGGCAGCAAGCGGCACCCACGGCGAGACCTGGTCGAGGGGTACCTCGATGCGGTTCTGGTTGTAGAACTGCGCGAACTTCACGTCCTGCCCGCCCTGCTTGGCGTAGAGCTCGGTGACCTGCTGGAGCTCGTTGATCTCCAGGTAGTCGGGGAGGCTCTCGAACAGGTTGATCGAGCTGTTGTCCGCGATGTTGGCGACGGAGATCAGCGGAGTCACGAGCGCGGTGATGAGGACGGCGGCCAGGCCGCTCACCCCGACCAGTCCGAGGACGCGGGTCAGAGGACCGCGCTTCCGGTTTCCACGTTGCTTTGTTGCCATGGCGGTCACGATACCCGGGGTAGGAAGGTCAGGAGGGTCGCCTCCGGTGGGCATGCGAAGCGCACCGGGGCGTAGATGGAGGTGCCGAGTCCGGCAGAGACGTGCAGGGCGGCGCTGCGGCCACGCGAGGTCCACGTGCTGAGGCCCTTCACCTGCTCACGCGGGATGTCGCAGTTGGTGACAAGTGCCCCGTAGCCGGGCACGCAGACCTGGCCACCGTGGGTGTGGCCGGCGAAGATCGCGTCTGCGCCCAGGTCGACGAGGCCGCTGAGCACACGCTGGTACGGGGCATGAGCGAGGCCGATCGTGAGGTCCCAGTCCTGGCCCTCCGACGCGTCTCGCAGCGCCTCGCCCGCCGCGGCGAAGTCGTCGGCGTCGATGTGCGGGTCGTTGACCCCGAAGAAGCGGATGCGCCTGCCGGCGACCTCGAGGACGGCGGCAGCGTTGTTGAGGGGCGTCCACCCGAGGCGGTCGAAGTGGGCGGTGAGGCCCTCCGTGTCGAGGTGCGGAGCCTTCTTCGCAACGTGGGTGGAGCTGCTGAAGTACGTGAAGGGGTTCTTGAGGACGGGGCCCAGGTAGTCGTTGGAGCCGTACACGTGCACCGAGGGGATCCCCTCGAACGGCTCGAGCATGCTGGCGACGGTCGGGACCGCATCGACGTGGCCGAGGTTGTCACCTGTGCCGATGACGAGGTCGGGCTGGAGGGCGGCGAGCCCTCTGACGAAGTCCTGCTTCTTGCGCTGCCAGGGGGCGACGTGGAAGTCGCTGAGGTGCAGCACGCGCAGCGGGGCCGAGCCCGGGGGCAGGATGCGCGACTCGATGCGTCGCAGGCGGAACGCGCGGCGCTCGATCATCGTGCCGTAGATGGCGGTCGCCGCCCCCACCCCGAGAAGGGTGAGGGCGACGGCGCTTGCTGGTCCGAGGCCGGAAGAGGTTTCTTGGCCCGAGGTGGCGACGGAATTCGCCATGTGGAACTCGTTTCAGTTGGTGCGATGGCCTGCTAGGGGCCGGAAGAGACGTAGACCTGGATGGAACCGCTGCGCTCCAGCTCCGCGCCGGGCGCCGGGTCGGTGCGGATCACCTGTCCCTTCGGGACGGTCGAGCTCTCCTCGGTGAGGATCGCCATCGTGCCGCTGAAGCCGAGCTGGGAGAGTGTGGACTGCGCCTGCTCCTGTGTCTGCCCCGCCAGGTCCGGTGCGACGAGCGCCGCGGTGGTCGGTGTGGGGGCTGGCCCGCGCGACGGGCTGATCGTGATCGTCGTTCCCTGCGTTACGCGGGTGTTCGCGCTCGGCAAGGTGCTCGCCACGGTGCCTTCCGGCTGATCGGATGCGACGGCGTTGCCGACGGACACGGTGAAGCCGAGCCCCTCGAGCGAGGACTTCGCCTCAGCGGTCGTCTTTCCGGTCAGGTCGGGGACCGTCACCTGCTCGTTCTTGACGGCGCTGCCGGTCGGCTCGGGGAACGAGTCGCCTCCGTAGGTGCGCATCGCCTGGGCGATGACGTCGTTGAAGATGACGTGACGCGTCTGGCTTCCGACCGCACGGGGGAGGTCGACGCCGTACATGGGGACCTGGCCGCTGGCGTTGCCCACCCAGACGGCGAGGCCGACCTTCGTGGTGGCTCCGACCATCCAGGTCTGCAGGCCGCTGTCCGTCGTTCCGGTCTTGCCCATGAGCGGTGCGATGCCGGGGTTCGAGGCGCTGCCCGTGCCGCCGTTGGCGACGCCCTGGAGGGCCGCGGTCACGCCGGCCGCGACCTCGGGGGTCACCGCCTGGTTGCACGTCGACTTCGGGGCCTCGATGGATGAGCCGTCGCGCAGCGTGATGCTGTCGATCGCGATGGGCGTGCAGGTGACGCCGCCGTTCGCGAATCCGGCCACGGCGGTCGCCATGGACAGAGGCGCGATCGTGTTGGTTCCGAGCACTGCGGCCGGGTTCGACTCGTTGATGGCCCCGTCGGCGCGGTGCGCGCCCATGGCCATCGCGGTGTCGCGAATGCGGCACTGGTCGAGCTGTTCGGCCATGGCCACGTACGCCGTGTTGATGGACTGCGACGTCGCCTGGCGGACCGACACGTTGCCGACCTTCGCGCCGCCGTCGTTGGTCGGCGACCAGGAGCCGCCGTCAGCCCCGAGGCAGGAGTTCTGGAAGTTCGCGAGGTTGAAGGCGCGGTCCTTGCCGTTGACCGAGGAGTTCAACGACTTCCCTGACGCCAGCCATTCGGCGAGGGTGAACATCTTGTAGGTCGACCCGACCTGGAACCCCGTGGAGCCGCCGTACTCGTAGTCGGTGTTGTAGTTCACCGACGTGTACCCCGGTTGGCCGGCCAACTCCTCCGTGTCGCCGAAGGCGGTGTTCTGCACCATCATGAGCACGCGGCCCGTGCCCTCTTCGACCATCGAAGCGGCAGATCCCATGTCCATGCCGTCGACGTAGGCGGGCACGGCCGAGGCCATCGAGGCCTGGCCCTGAGCCTGCATGTCGAGATCGAGGGTCGTGTGGATCTGGTAGCCCTTGGTCTGGAAGTTGAACTGCCGCTCCTCGTAGGTCTCACCGAAGGCGGGATCCTGCACCATGACGAGCCGCACGTAGTCGCAGAAGTACTGCGCGTTGCCCTCGGCCGCGCCGCAGCCGTGCTTCGGCTCCGTCGGGCGGGGCTCGACGGGCAGCACGACGGTCGCGTCGTAGGTCGCCTGGTCGATCGCGCCCTCCTCCATCATGCGCATGAGGATGTAGTCGCGGCGCACCTTGTTCGGCTCGATGTTCTCGGGCACGTCGAGGCGGTAGGCGTTCGGCTCCTGCACGATCGCGATGAGGCTCGCGGACTCCTGCAGGTTCAGGTCGAGCGCGGACTTGCCGAAGTAGCGCTGGGCGGCCGACTCGATGCCGTAGGTGGTGCCGCCGAAGAGGGCGATGTTGAGGTAGCCCTGGAGGATCTCGTCCTTGGAGAACTGCTTCTCCACGCCGATCGCGAGACGCATCTCCTGGAGCTTGCGGCCCGTCGTGGTCTCGGTCGCCTCGAGGTAGGCCTTGTCGCGTTCCTCTTGATTCGGGATCGCTTCGGCCGTCTGCACGCGCACGTTGCGCACGTACTGCATGGTGATCGTGGATGCGCCTGCCGCGCCATCGCCGATGACGGACTGGGCGAGCGCACGCGCCGCCGAGATGACGTCGACGCCACCATGCTCGCGGAACCTCGGGTCCTCCACCGAGATCGCCGCGGCGGCGACGTACGGGGAGATCTGGTCGAGTGGGACCTCTTCGCGGTTCTGGTTGTAGAACTCGGCGAACTTCTGTCCGTTGGCGGCGTACAGCTCGGTCTTCTGCTGCAGTGAGCCGATCTCGAGGTACGTCGGGAGGTTCTCGAACAGCGAGATGGTGCTGTTCGCGGCGACGCCGGTGACGGCGATGAGCGGGGTGATCATGGCCGTGACGAGCACGCCCGCGACTCCGCTCATACCAAGCAGCCCTAGGAGGCCACCCAGAATGTTGCGTTTGGGCGCCCCTGGATTCGTGACAGACATAGGATCAAGGGTAAGTCACACCCGCTCGTGGCGTCTTCAGGAGTGTTCAATGAGTACCCCATGAAGAGCCTGAGCGCTCATCGCACAGGAGGACGTCCATGCAGAAGTGGGAATATTTCATCACCCCGCTCCCATTGCACACCCCCACTGTCATCCTCAACAACTGGGGTGCTCAGGGCTGGGAGCTGGTGCAGGTTTCCACGAATGCTGAGGGCGGGTCCGTCGCCTACATGAAGCGCCCGATCGCGGGGGAGTGAGCATGAGCCAGGTAGAAGAACGTCTCGGCGCGATGGGAATGGCGGTACCTCCGGTTGCCGCTCCGGTCGCCGCCTACGTGCCCGCAGTCGAGCACGGCGGCCTCGTGTACACGTCGGGGCAGCTCCCGTTCATCGAGGGAGCGCTCCCCGAGAAGGGCAAGGTCGGCGCTGAGGTGCCGCGCGACGATGCCATCGAGTTCGCGGCCTTCGCCGGGCTCAACGCGCTTGCGGCCATCAAGTCCGTCATCGGCGACCTCGATCGCGTGACGCGAGTCGTGAAGGTCACCGTCTACGTCGCATCCGCCCCCGACTTCACCGAGCAGCCGCTCGTCGCGAATGGCGTCTCCGAGATGCTGGGGCTCGCCTTCGGCGACGCGGGCACGCACGTCCGCGCCGCGGTGGGCGTCGCCGTGCTGCCGCTCGACTCACCGGTCGAGGTCGACCTCATCGTCGCGTACGAGTAACGGCCCGCCGCGCGCGGCGCGAGCAGCTGAACCGACGGAAGCCCTGCATCCCTCCTCCGAGGGGTGCAGGGCTTCCGTCATTCTGGCTGCGTCGGGTCAATCGTCGTCGGCGGCTCCGGATGCGACGCCGGAGGAGATCGCCGACATCACCGAGGCGTCGGTCAGGGTCGTCGTGTCGCCGACCGCCTTGCCGTCTGCCACATCGCGCAGCAGGCGCCGCATGATCTTGCCGGAACGGGTCTTGGGGAGCTCTGCGACGACATACACCTGACGGGGGCGAGCGATCGCGCCGATCTTCGTCGACACGTGCTCGCGCAGCACCTTCGGAGCGTCAGAGGCCTCGATCTCCGCCTTCTTGCTCTCCTTCAGGACGACGAAGGCGACGACCGCCTGCCCCGTCGTCTCGTCGCTCGCGCCGACCACCGCCGACTCGGCGACGAACGGGTGGTCGACGAGCGCCGACTCGATCTCGGTCGTCGAGAGCCGGTGGCCGGAGACGTTCATGACGTCGTCCACTCGGCCGAGCAGCCAGAGGTGCCCGTCCTTGTCGACGCCGGCACCGTCGCCGGCGAAGTAGCGGCCAGGGAACTGGGACCAGTACGTCTCGATGAACCGCTCCCGGTCGCCGTAGATGCCTCGAGTCATCGACGGCCACGGCTCCGTGATCGTGAGGAGCCCCATCTCGCCGGGGTTGACGCGCTCGCCCTTGTCGTCGACGACCTCGACGACCACCCCGGGGACAGGCACCTGCGCTGCGCCGGGCTTGAGCGCGACCTGGCTCGGGATCGCGGAGATCATGATGGCGCCCGTCTCGGTCTGCCACCAGGTGTCGACGACGGGCACGCGGTTGCCGCCGATGACCTCCCGGTACCAGGACCAGGCCTCAGGGTTGATCGGCTCCCCTACGGAGCCGAGGAGGCGGATCGAGGAGAGGTCGTACTTCGCGGGGATCTGCCTGCCTGACTTCATGTATCCGCGGATCGCCGTCGGCGCCGTGTAGAAGATCGTGACGCCGTAGCGCTCGATGATGTCGAACCAGCGGCCGAGGTCCGGGGTGTCGTGCGTGCCCTCGTACATGACCTGCGTCGCACCGTTCGCGAGCGGTCCGTAGACGAAGTAGCTGTGGCCGGTCACCCAGCCGACGTCGGCCGAGCACCAGTAGACGTCCTGCTCCGGCTTCAGGTCGAAGATGGTGCGGTGCGTGAACGACGTCTGGGTGAGGTAGCCGCCGGTCGTGTGCAGGAGGCCCTTCGGCTTCCCGGTCGTGCCCGACGTGTAGAGGATGAAGAGCGGGTGCTCGGCGGGGAACGGCTTCGCGACGTGCTCATCGCTCACCTGCGAGATCTCCTCGTGCCACCAGAGGTCACGCCCCGGGGTCAGCGACGGCTCGTTGTCGGCGCGACGGACGACGAGCACGTGCTCGACGGTGTGCCCGTCTGCCTCGAGCGCCGCATCCACGGTCTCCTTGAGGGGGAAGATCCGCCCCTTGCGGATGGAGCCGTCGCTCGTGATCACGAGCTTCGCGTTCGCATCCTCGACGCGGCTGCGGATGGAGTCGGCGCTGAAGCCGCCGAAGATGACCGAGTGGATGGCACCGATGCGCGCGCAGGCGAGCATCGCGACGACGGTCTCCGGGATCATGGGCATGTAGATGGCGACGACGTCTCCGGCCGCGACGCCGAGGCTCTCCAGGAGGTTCGCGGCCCGCTTCACCTCGCCGAGGAGGTCGGAGTACGTGATGGTGCGCTTGTCGCCGGGCTCGCCCTCCCAGTAGATCGCGACTCGGTCGCCGTTGCCGGCGAGCACGTGACGGTCGACGCAGTTGAAGCTCGCGTTGAGCGTGCCATCGGCGAACCACTTCGCGAAGGGAGCATCGCTCCAGTCGAGGACCTCGGTGAACGGCGTCGACCAGTGCAACTCCTTGGCCTGCTCGGCCCAGAATCCGAGCCGGTCTTCTTCTGCCCGTGCGCCGAGGTCGGCCGGCACGGGGGAGGAGGACGTGAAGTCGTCGCTGGGCGGGAAGGTCTCGAGGTCTTCCAGGAGGTGTTCGATCTTGTCAGCCACCACAGGTCCTTTCGCGTCGTTGCGATGCCGCGCCACCTCATTGCGGCGCAGCCTCTGAGAAGTCTACGGAGCCAGCATGCGCTCCGACTCCCGCCTTTCGGGGGGAATGTCGGAGCGCTTCGGAGGATCCCTGCGGCGCCGGGTCCCGCGGAAGTGAACCGGCAGCAGTGCCAGCGGCGACGCGCTCGACGCTCGGTCTCTGAGCGCCGGAGCGCAGCCCCACCGGCCTTTCAGCGTGCGGGATTTGTGCAGCCGTGCGGTCGTGAGAGCGCAGCCGAACATTTTTCGATTGTCTGGGAACCAGACGTGGTCTCGGGCGAAATATGCACTAGCATGGACTTCGATGGTTTCGCTCTCTGTCGCAACTGTCGTCGCTCTGCAGCAATCAACCCCCCTGAACGCTGCATGAGCTGAGGCGCTCGGATATCCCCCTGTCCGGGCGCCTCTTCAGTTAACCGCGCGACTCTGCGGCTCTTGGACCTGTGGAGAACGCTCCTCCCCAGTCGGCGCACCGTCGCCCGCGCTCGAGCGCGGCCGTTCGTACGCTTCCTGCATGTCCTTCACCTCAGGCTCCGGCGCAGCGCCCGCCCAGCGGTTCGTCGCTCGTCCAGCAGCCGACCGAGCCGCGTCGCTCACGTTGCCGCCACGCGCCGGTTTCGACGACTCCACACCGCGATCGGTGCGCCCGCTCACCCGAGGCCAAGCGGACGCGTTCGGCCCGCTCGCCGGGTACGTGGCAGACGGCGAGGTGACCGACCTCTTCGTCAACGGCTGCGACGGGCTGTACGTCGACCGGGGGCGCGGCGCCGAGCGGGAGGAGTCCTGGCTGGCCCCGAGCGAGCGGGCGCTGCGGGAACTCGCGGTCCGCATCGTCGCGGCCGGCGGACGGCACCTCGACGAATCCGCGCCATGCGTGGATGTGCGGATCGCCGACGGTATCCGCGTGCACGCCGTGCTCCCGCCCGTCTCGACCACGGGCACCCTGCTGTCGATCAGAGCCCCGAAGGTTCGTCAGCTCACGCTTGAGCAGCTCGACCGACAGGCGTTCTTCGCTCCCGGTGCCGAGGACCTCGTTCGCGAGGCGGTGCGGACCCGAGCGAACGTCCTCGTGACCGGTGCGGGCGGAAGCGGGAAGACGACCTTCCTGGCTGCCATGCTCTCGGAGGCCGATGCGCGGGACCGCATCATCCTGATCGAGGACGTGGCTGAGCTGCGTATCGCGCACCCGCACAGCGTCTCGCTGGAGGCGAGGCAGGCGAACATCGAAGGCGCGGGCAGCGTGCCCCTCGAGCGCCTCGTCCGCGAGTCCCTGCGGATGCGCCCTGACCGACTCGTGCTCGGCGAGTGCCGTGGCGCGGAGCTGCGGGAGCTGCTGGCGGCCCTCAACACCGGCCACGACGGCGGCGCGGGCACGCTGCACGCGAACTCGCTCGCGGACGTGCCCTCCCGGCTGGAGGCCCTCGGTGCGCTCGCGGGGATGACACCGGACGCGGTTGCGCGGCAGACGGTGAGTGCCATCGACCTCGTCATGCACGTCGAGCGCACCCCGTCCGGGCATCGACGACTCGCGGAGATCGGCGAGTTCCGTCTCGATGCTGCTGGTCGATTGGCGATCGCCACGGTGACGCGCCCGCGGGGCGCGCCCGGCGTCGACGTCGCCGGGTCCACGTCCCTCCCTGAGGCGGGGACGGGGACCGGCGCGACCGGAACCCGTCACCGAGAGCCCAGGCGGTCATGACGAGGCAGGCCATCGACGAGGCCGAGCAGACGGCTGCGGTCGTCGAGCGCCTGGCCGCACTGCTCCTCGGCGGCGCCACGGCGGCCTCCGCCTGGCAGCACGTCGCGAGCTTCGCCGCAGCCGAGTCGGCGCACCCGGCGAGTCATCACGCTCGGGCGGGAAGCGCGCTCCGAGGCGAGCTGCGACGACGAGCGATCGCCGTGTTCCGCGTGAGGGTGGCGCCGCCGCGCGTCGACGTCGCCGAGCCCGTCGAGCTCCGGGTCGCGCGAGGCCTGCGTGCGGGCCAGCGCGTCGGCGCGATACTCCGAGAGCAGCAGGCGACGAGCTGGCGCTCCCTCGGCTGTGCGTGGTCGCTCGCCGAACGCACGGGTGCCCCGCTCGCCCGCGGCCTCGCCGACCTCGGGCAGTCCTTCCGAGATCATGCAGCAGCCGAGCGCGATGTGGAGCTCGCGCTCGCCGGCCCGAGCAGCGCCGCACGCCTCGTCATGGGTCTGCCGGCAGTGGGGGTGCTGCTCGGCCTCGCGCTCGGCTTCGACAGCCTCGCCGTGCTCTTCGGCACCCCCATCGGCCTGGCCTGCCTCGTCGGCGGCCTCGCGCTCATGACGACCGCGCACCTCTGGAACCGCGCCCTCATCGCGGCGGCCTCGAGACGAGACCCGGTGCCGGGCCTTGCACTCGACCTGACGGCGCTCGGCATGCTCGGCGGGGCATCCGCCGGCACCGTCCTGCATCAGGTCGAGCGTGTCCTCGAAGACGCCGACCTGGCCCACGGCGACCGGCCGATTCGGGAAGCCTCGCGCTCAGACGGTCGCATCGAGCGGGTCCTCGACCTCGCCGGAGACGCCGGAGTACCCGCCGCCGAGCTCCTCCGGAGCGAGGCCGCACTGGAGCGCCGAGACGCCCGAGCCGCATCGAGTCGGAACGCCGCGCAGCTCGGAGTGCGCCTCATGCTGCCGCTCGGGCTCTGCGTGCTCCCCGCGTTCCTGCTCCTCGGCGTCGCGCCGCTCATCCTCGCGGTGCTCACCCAGACGATCTCGCGGCTGTGATGCGCGCCTCGAAGGCGCGCCGCCGCCGCCACTCCTTCGGCAGCCCAGACGGTTGCCCCTCGACGCTCGTGCCGACTCCGAACTGACAACCAATAAGAGAGGTACAACCTTGCTCACCAACGACCGCCTCAGCGCAGGCCCACGCGCCATCCTCACGAGACTCCGAGCCCGTCTCCACGACGAGGAGGGTGCGGCGACCGCCGAGTACGCGATCGCGACCATGGCCGCCGTCGCCTTCGCGGGACTCCTCGTCGTCATCATGCAGAGCGACGAGGTCCGCGAACTGCTCGAGAACATCATCCGGACCGCGCTCACGCTGGACGAATGATGCTCCGGGTGCCGCGGTGGCGACAGCTCGCCCGCTCGTGCCGGGGCTCCGCGACCGCGGAGTTCGCCATCGTCGCACCCGCCGTCGTCCTCCTGCTCGCGCTGTGCCTCGCCGGACTCCAAGGCGTCGTGGTGCAGGTGCGGCTGCAGGATGCGGTCGCCGACTCGGTCAGGCTCATCGCCAGGGGTGACGACGAGGCCATCGCGCGTGCCCGCATCCAGGCGCTCGTGCCCGACGCGAAGCTCGAGATCAGCCACGCGGATGGGCTCGTGTGCGCGCTCGCATCCGCGCCGCTCGAACTCGGCCAGCGGGAGCTGCCCGTCACGGTCGCCGCACGCGCCTGCGCTCTCGGTGGTGGCCGGTGATCGCCGCGAAGCTCGCCGGAGAGCGCGGCGCCGGTGGGGTCGTCGTGCTCGCCGTCGGGCTGCTCGTCCTCGCGATCTCCATCGGCGCGATCGGCATGCTGGCTGCCTTCCCCGCCAGGCAAGCTGCGCAGGCGGCCGCGGATGCCGGGGCGCTCGCGGCGGCGGACGTCGCCTCGGGGTATCTGGACGGAGAACCGTGTGCGGAAGCGGGTCGCGTCGTCGAGGCGAACGGCGCATCGCTGGAGGAGTGCGCGACCGATGGCCGGGAGGCCGTTGTGCGAGTTCGTGTAGAGTCCGGCCCGTTCGTCTTTTCGGAATCGTCGAGGGCAGGACCGCCGCCGGAACGAGAAGACGTGAGGCGGAGCCGCCAGCATTTGGAAGCCTTCCGTTTCAGCCAGCCCGTTCACAGACCAGCCCGTCCATATAATGGGCGCCGACGGGTGGCAACAGCCCCCACATCACTCCGGCCAGCCGGAATCGCCGTGCGAAAGCACGCAGACCCATCCAAGGAACGCTTGTGTCAGGCAGCAACACACTGGTCATCGTCGAGTCGCCGACCAAAGTGAAGAGCATCTCGCAGTATCTCGGTGATGACTACACCGTGCTCGCCTCCGTCGGACACATTCGCGACCTCATCGAGCCCAAGAACCTCCCGCCGGAACTCAAGAAGGGCTCCCTCGGCAAGTTCAGCGTCGACGTCGACAACGGCTTCGAGCCCTACTACGTGGTCTCCGAGCAGAAGAAGAAGACCGTCGCCGAGCTCAAGCGAGCTCTGAAGGACGCCGACGAGCTCATCCTCGCAACTGATGAGGACCGCGAAGGAGAGGCCATCGCCTGGCACCTCCTGCAGGTGCTCCAGCCGAAGGTCCCCGTCAAGCGCATGGTCTTCCATGAGATCACCCGCGAGGCGATCGAGGCGGCCAAGGACCGGACTCGCGACATCGACGTGCACCTCGTCGACGCCCAGGAGACCAGACGAATCCTCGACCGTCTCTACGGCTACGAGGTCTCCCCGGTCCTGTGGCGCAAGGTCGGCCCCGGGCTCTCCGCCGGCCGCGTGCAGTCAGCGGCGACACGCCTCATCGTCGACCGCGAACGCGAGCGCCTCGCCTTCGTCAAGGCCAGCTACTGGGGCGTCGAAGCACGCTTCGCGCCGGAGCCCGGCAAGGACGGCGCAGCCTTCGTCGCCCGCCTCACGAAGCTCGACGGCGAGCGCGTCGCCACCGGACGCGACTTCGACGATCACGGTGTGCTCAAGAACACCAGCGTGATCCTCGGCGAGGCCGAGGCGACCACGCTGACCGTGCAGCTCACCGCGGGCACCGTGCCCCTCACGGTCTCCTCCGTCGAGTCCAAGCCGTACACGCGCCGCCCCGCCGCGCCGTTCACGACCTCGACGCTCCAGCAGGAGGCTGCGCGCAAGCTGCGCTTCACCGCCCGCCAGACGATGAGCGTCGCCCAGTCGCTGTACGAAAACGGGTACATCACCTACATGCGTACCGACTCGTCGTCGCTCTCGTCGCAGGCCCTCAACGCGGCCCGCACGCAGGCGTCGAAGCTCTACGGCGCCGAGACGGTCCCCGCCGCTCCCCGCCTCTACGGCTCCAAGTCGAAGAACGCGCAGGAAGCGCACGAGGCGGTCAGGCCAGCAGGGTCCACCTTCGCGCTTCCCAGCGAGCTGCGCCCCAAGCTGAGCCCGAACGACTTCAAGCTCTACGACCTCATCTGGAAGCGGACCATCGCCTCGCAGATGGCCGACGCCAAGGGGCAGACGGCCACCGTCACGATCGACGCCTCGCCCGTCGACGTGTCCGATGCGCAGGGGACGGTCACCAGCCGCGCGGCGGAGTTCCAGGCATCCGGCACCGTCATCACCTTCCGCGGCTTCCTCGCCGCCTACGAGGAGGGAAAGGACGAAGCGCGCGACGACTCGACGACCGCGGAGGCCAAGCTGCCGCCGCTCGAGAAGGGCCAGAAGCTCGAGACCGAGACGGCAGACGCCAAGAGCCACGAGACGAGCCCACCCCCGCGCTACACGGAAGCCAGCCTCGTCAAGACCCTCGACGAGCTCGGCATCGGCCGTCCGTCCACCTACGCGTCGATCATCTCCACGATCATCGACCGCGGTTACGTCGCACCGCGCGGCAGCGCACTGGTCCCCAGCTGGACGGCCTTCTCCGTCGTCCGCCTCCTGGAGGAGCACTTCCACGACCTCGTCGAGTACAACTTCACGGCGCAGATGGAAGGCGACCTCGACCGGATCGCCGCAGGGTCCGAGCAGCGCAACGACTGGCTGCGTGGCTTCTACTTCGGCACCGAGGACCACAAGGGCCTGCGCGGCGTCATCGACAACCTCGGTGAGATCGACGCCCGTGAGATCAACTCCACCCCCCTCGCCGACGGCATCGTGCTCCGCATCGGACGCTACGGCCCGTACCTCGAGGTGGCGCCGGAGACGGAGGGCGACACTCCTCGCCGCGTGAACGTGCCTGAGGAGCTGGCCCCGGACGAGCTGACGGCCCAGAAGGCGATCGAGCTCGTCGAGGCACCGATCCAGACCGACCGCGTGCTCGGCGTCGTCCCCGAGACCGGCAAGCGCATCCTCGTCAAGGACGGCCGCTTCGGCCCCTACGTGACCGAAGGCCCCTCCGAAGCTGAAGAGGCCGCCGCGGAGGCGGACGCGAAGGCCAAGGCACTCGCGGAGGAGGCGGAGGCGAAAGCCGCTGCGGCCGAGGGGCGTCCCGTCAAGAAGCCGCGCGCCAAGAAGGCCGCCGCGGCAGACAAGCCGCGCACCGCATCGCTCTTCAAGTCCATGATCCCCGAGCAGGTCACCTACGAGCAGGCCATCGGGCTGCTCGAGCTGCCCAGGGTCGTCGGCGTCGACGCCGAGACAGGTGCGGAGATCACCGCGCAGAACGGCCGCTACGGCCCGTACCTGAAGAAGGGGACCGACACCCGCTCCCTCACGAGCGAGGACGAGATCTTCACGGTCACGCTCGAAGCGGCGCACGAGCTGTTCGCGCAGCCCAAGTACGGTGCTCGCACCACGAAGGCCGCGATCAAGGAGTTCGAAGCCGACCCGGTCAGCGGAAAGCCGATCAAGATCAAGGACGGCCGCTTCGGGCCGTACGTGACCGACGGCGAGACGAACGTGACCGTCACACGGGGCGCGAACCCCGAGGATGTCACCTTCGAAGAGGCCGTGCAGATGCTCGCCGACAAGCGCGCCAAGGGACCGGTGAAGCGCAAGACCACGGCCGCGAAGAAGCCTGCCGCCAAGAAGCCTGCCGCGAAGAAGCCGGCGGCCAAGTCGACGACGGCGAAGACGACCGCCGCGAAGAAGCCGGCCGCGAAGCGCGCACCCGCCAAGAAGCCGGCGGCCAAGGCCAGCGAAGCAGCAGCCACCGAATGACGGGCCTCTTCATCACGCTCGAGGGCGGCGACGGGGCAGGGAAGTCGACGCACTCGGGCCTGCTCGAGAACTGGCTGAACTCGCTCGGCCAGCAGGTCGTGCGCACCCGCGAACCAGGCGGCACCGACCTGGGCGCCGACATCCGAGAGCTCGTGCTCCACCGCAAGGGGCACATGGACGCGCGAGCCGAGGCGCTCCTGTACGCCGCCGACCGCGCACAGCACATCGCGACGGTCGTGAGGCCAGCCCTCGAGCGCGGCGACATCGTCGTGCAGGACCGGTACCTCGACTCCTCGATCGCGTACCAGGGGACCGGTCGTGAGCTCGGCGCCGACGAGGTCAGAGACCTCTCGCTCTGGGCCGCGCGCGGCCTCCTTCCCGACCTCACCGTGCTCTTCGACCTCGACCCGGAAGAGGGCCGTCGCCGCATCGGCGAGACCCGCGGCACCTACGATCGGCTCGAAGCGGAGTCCAAGGCGTTCCACGACTCCGTCCGCTCGGCGTTCCTCGCCCTCGCCGCAGCAGACCCCGGCAGGTTCCTCGTCATCGACGCGACCCAGCCTCGAGAGCACGTGGCCGAGCTCATCCGCACCCGCGTCGCCGAGCTCCTCGAGCGGCAGTCGGCGGGCGAGTAGCCGTGACCGTCTGGGACGACCTGTCCGGTCAAGACGACGCGATAGCGCTGTTCTCCAACGCGGCGAAAGCCTCGAAGCGGGGAGCGATCGACCCGAGTGGCATGACCAACTCCTGGCTCATCACCGGCCCTCCGGGTTCCGGCCGAAGCAACATGGCCTACGCCTTCGCGGCCGCGCTCCTCTGCCCGGACGGCGGATGCGGGGTGTGCCCGTCGTGCGTGCAGGTGCGCGCTCGCTCACATCCCGACCTCACGGCGGTCGTGACCGAGACCGTGCAGCTGGACATCAAGACCGCCCGCGAGCTCGTCGAACGCGCCTCCATGTCCCCCATGACCGGGCGCTACAGGGTCATCATCGTCGAGGACGCCGACCGCATGGTCGCACGCACCTCCAACACCCTCCTCAAGGCGATCGAGGAGCCGCCGGAATCGACCGTCTGGGTGCTCTGCGCTCCGAGCGAGGCCGACCTGCTGCCGACCATCCGCTCGCGAGTGCGCAGCGTGCGCCTGCGCGTCCCCGCGGTTCGAGACGTCGCGGCCCTGCTCGTCCGGCGCGACGGGATCGAGCCCGACACCGCGCTGCGTGCCGCCCGCGAAGCGCAGAGCCACGTCGGCATGGCCAAGCGCCTTGCGACCAGCGAAGACGCCTGGGGGAGGCGCGACGCGTCGCTCGACGGGCTGCTCGACATCCGCACCACCGGCGAGGCCGTTCGCAAGGCGGCGCAGCTCGTCACCATCGCCGACGAAGATGCAACCGCCAACGCCGCCGATCGCGACGAGCACGAGCGCGCCGCGGCATTCCGCTCGCTCGGGCTCACACCGGGACAGGCGGTGCCACGGCAGTTGCGCGGCCAGATCCGCGAGCTCGAGGAGCACCAGAAGCGCCGGGCCAAGCGAGGGCAGGTCGACGCGATCGATCGCATCCTCACCGACTCCGTCTCCCTGCTGCGCGACCTGCTCATGCTGCAGCTCGAGCTGCCCGTCGAGCTCGTCAACGAGCACCGGAGGAGCGAGCTGGAAGCCGCAACGGGCTCCCGCAGCTCCGACGACGTGCTCACCAGCATCGACGCCGTCAGCAAGGCTCGCGCACGACTCGCCGCGAACGTGCCCGTGGCGCTCGTGCTGGAGGCATTCTTGATCAGCTGGACACAGAAGCAGCAGGGAGCATCATGACCAGAACGACCACCCGCGCTCGAGCGACTGCGCGGGGCATCGGCGCCTCGCTCCTCACAGCCGCCGTCATCTTCGCGCTCAGCGGATGCACGCTCATCACGACCCTCTCGGGCCCCGGAACGTCGGGAGACCGCGGGCCGCAGGAAGACGCGCAGCTCGTGCCCTCCGGGCTCGAGCCGAGCATCCAGGCGTACTACGAGCAGGACCTCGACTGGGGCGACTGCGGCAACGGGCGCGAGTGCGCCACCGCAGAAGCTCCCATGAACTGGGGCGACGGGGCGTCCGAGAAGATCGAGCTCGCCATGGTCAAGGTGCCAGCAGCGAGCGGCAACCCCCTCGGCACGATCTTCACGAACCCGGGTGGCCCCGGCGCCTCCGGCATCTCCTTCGTCCGCGACAGCGCCGAGTACGTCTTCACGCCCGAGCTCATGGACGACTTCGACATCGTGGGCTGGGACCCGCGCGGCGTCGGGGAATCGAGCGCCGTCGACTGCCGCGACGACGCAGGCATGGACGAATGGTTCTACGGCGTCGACGAGGAACTCGACGCCGAGACGGCGACCGACCAGCAGATCATCGACGCGGTGACCGCGAACTCCAAGGAGTTCGCCGACGACTGCCTCGAGAACACGGGGGCTCTCCTCGAGTTCGTCGACACGAAGAGCACCGTCAAGGACCTCGACATGATGCGAGCCCTCGTCGGCGACCCGAAGGTCAACTACTTCGGGTTCTCGTATGGCACCGACATCGGCGCGCAGTACATCGACATGTTCCCCGAGACCGTCGGACGCGTCGTGCTCGACGGCGCGACCGACCCCACGCTCTCGACCTTCGAGGTCGTGCTCGCCCAGCAGGGCGCGTTCGGCGAAGCGACCCGCACCTACCTCGAGGACTGCCTGACGACGACCAGCTGCCCATTCACGGGCAGCGTCGACGACGCGATCGCGAAGATCAACGCCCTCATGGCCGAGGCCGACGACACGCTCCCCAACAACGCCGACGGGCGGAAGCTCACCAGCAGCGTCATCGACACCGCCATCAGCTCGGCCCTGTACAACGACCAGAGCTGGCCGTACCTGAGCGAGGCGTTCGCCGCCTACGAGGCCACCGGCGACCCGGCAGGATTCTTCGCGCTCAGCGACTCCTATTACGGGCGCGAGCCCGACGGCACCTACGCGGACAACATGTTCGAGGCGTTCACGGCCATCAACTGCCTCGACTACCCGGTCGAGACCGATCCCGCGAAGATCGCCGACTTCAACCGGCAGATCGCGGAGTCGACCCCCATCGGCATCCCCGGCCCTGAAGCGCTCGGCGACACGACCTGCCAGCAATGGGCGTTCCCATCCACCAACGAGCTCGCGCCCGTCACGGGAGCGGGTGCGGACCCCGTGCTGGTCATCGGCACCACGGGCGACCCGGCCACGCCATACGCGTGGGCGGAGGCAGTGACCGAGCAGCTCGAATCGGCCACGCTCGTCACCTTCGAGGGTGAAGGACACCTCGCCTACACGCAGGGCGACAGCTGCGTCACGGGCGCGGTCGACGCGTACTTCATCGACGGGACGGTGCCCGCAGAGGGCCTCGTCTGCTGACTCCGACACCCCGATGTGCACTTGAGCTGAGTGTGCGTTATGCTTTGGTGTCGAGTTCAGCGCCCCAGGGAGTTGAGCTGCAGGCAGGCCGCCTTAGCTCAGTCGGCAGAGCGATTCACTCGTAATGAATAGGTCGCGAGTTCGATTCTCGCAGGCGGCCCCATCGCCCCTCCGCACTTCGGTGCGGAGGGGCTTTCGTCTTCTCCGGCGGCACCGAGTCGGCCGCGCTCCTCAGCGCGCCTCGCCTACGCTGATGAGATGCTCGAGCGCCGGCACCACCAAGACCCCGACCAGCACCCGCCCCTGGCATTCCCGGGCCTGCGCAGCCCGGTCCATCGGCTCGGCGAGGGGGAGGGGTTCGACTTCTCTCACCGGGTGGCGGTCATGGCGATCGTGAACCGCACCCCCGACTCGTTCTACGACGATGGGGCGACCTTCGCGCTCGAGAGCGCCGTGGATGCGGTGCTCGCCGCCGAACGGGCGGGAGCGGACATCGTGGACATCGGCGGTCAGCCCTTCGCGCCAGGTGAGGAGCTCTCCGAGCAGGACGAGATCAGCCGGGTGGTGCCCGTGATCCGTGCCGTGCGGGAGCGGACCAGCATCCCCATCTCCGCGGAGACCTACCGTGCACGCGTCGCCGAGGCGTGCCTCGAAGCGGGCGCAGGCATCATCAACGACACGAGCGGCCTCCGCGACGAAGACCTCGCGCGGGTCGTCGCGGGCTCGGATGCTCAGCTCGTCATCACGCACAGCGTCGCGGCCCCGCGGGCGGAGCTCGCCCGGCCGCACTACGACGACGTGGTGGGAGAGGTGCGCTCGTTCCTGCAGGCGCGCGCCGAGCGGGCCATCGAGCTGGGGGTCGGGGAGGACCAGCTCATCGTCGACCCGGGGCACGACCTCAACAAGAACACGCTGCACACGCTCGCACTGACACGGCACTTCGACGAGATCTCGTCGCTGGGCTTCCCTTCCCTCGCCGCGGTCTCCAACAAGGACTTCATCGGCGAGAGCCTCGACAGGCCGAAGCGGGAGCGGGTAGCCGGGTCGCTGGCGGCGGCCGTCGCGTGCATCCTGCTCGGCGCTCGCATCGTCCGAATGCACAACGTGCCAGAGGCGGTCGACGCGACCCGCATGACCGAGGCGATCCTCGGCCTCCGTGCGCCCGCGTACACGCGACACAACGTCTAGGGCGCCCCCAAGTTCGCACTCGACTCACCACTGCCGTCCACGTCTGCGTGGCATGCTCTCAGCATGAACGCTCCATCCTCGGCGATCCGCTCGCTGCTCGGTCCTGCGGGTGCCCGTGAGCAGCTCGACGACGAGCAGCTGCTCGCCCACTACGCCTACCCCGCGAACGGGGCGTTCCGGCTGAACTTCGTGGCGAGCGTCGACGGGGCTGCGATGGGCGGCGACGGCAGGTCGGGGAGCCTCGGCACCGCCGCGGACCATCGTGTGTTCGAGCTGCTGCGTCGCCTCGCGGACCTTGTGCTTGTGGGGGCTGGCACCCTTCGCGACGAAGGCTACGTGGGCCTTCGAGTCTCCGAGCCCTCCGTGGCCTGGCGCGAAGAGCGGGGGCGCCCCCCACATCCGACGCTGGGCATCGTCTCGAACCGTCTCGCGCTCGACCCGAAGCACGAGATGTTCGCGGATGCGCCCGTACCGCCCATCGTGGTGACTCCCGTCTCCGATACCGAGCGGCTCGCACCGTTCCGGGAGGTCGCGACCGTGCTCACCGTGCCGGAGCATCCGGAGCGCCCTGGAACCCTCGACGTCACCGAGCTCCGCGCCATGCTGCGCGAGCTGGGCCACACGGAGGTGCTCTGCGAGGGCGGGCCCTCGCTGTTCGGCGAGGTCAACGCTCAGGGCGCGTTCGACGAGCTCTGCCTGACGATCTCGCCGGCGTCGGTTGGTGGGCAGGGTGGACGCATCACGCACTCGGAGACGCTTGCGCAGCACCCGCTCGCCCTTGCCGGTGTCCTGGAGTGCGACGACACGCTGCTGCTCCACTACCTCCGCTCTGCCGGCCTGAGCTGAGGGCTCGAGTCTCCCGCCTGCCCCGCCGAGCGAGCCAGCGGGCAGGAGGCCTCCCCGAATCCTCGGTCAGGCGCGGCGCCCGCATCGCGTGGCTAGACTTGCAGCTTGCCGTGCCGTCGAACGACGACGCGGCCCCTCGTTCCGCCCGGAGGTGACATGGCCAGGTCAGGAAAGTCCCCGCGCTCAGTCGCCAGTCGCCTCCTCGGCTTCGCGCTCGCGGGCGTCCTCGCGCTCGGAGGGGGCTTCGCGGCCGGCGCGGCCGGGTTCGCAGCAGCAGCACCGGCGTTCGCCGGCACGTCCGAGATCCTCCCCGCCAAGTCGCTCGGCGCGGTTCGCGAGGCACCCGTCGAGGCCACCGCCGCCGAGCCGATGCGAACCTGCTCCATCGAGGACGTGGCGAGCGCCGCAGGAGCCCTCGACTTCCACGGCGTGGTCGTCGACTCGCAGAGCGGCGAGGCGATCTACGAGCGCAAGGCGACGGACGCGGTGCCGACGGCATCCGTCATGAAGCTCCTGACCACGACCGCGGCCATGCAGGTGCTCGGCCCGGACTTCCGCATCCCGACACGCGTCTACGCAGGCAGCGAGCCGGGCTCGGTGGTCATCGTGGGAGGTGGGGACGTGACCCTCGCCTCCACCGACACCGGCGCGGGCAGCTACTACTCCGGCGCGACAGCGACGCTCGCCGACCTCGCCGCCCAGACCCGGACGGCCTGGGCGAGCGACCCGAGCCTCTCCGGCACGCCCCTCACCCAGGTGCTCGTCGACAAGTCGGCGTTCAGCGGGCCGGAGTGGCAGCCGTCGTGGTTGCAGGCGGACCGCACCGACGGCTACATCAGCCCGATCTCGGCGCTCATGGTCGACGGCGGACGCCAGAACCCGGCGAGCCTCGTCTCGCCCCGCACGGATGACCCGAGCGGCGCCGCCGCTGGCGCGTTCGCCACGAGGCTCGGAGCCGCGACGGCAGGCGCGAGCGGCACCGTGCCGGAGGGCGCGACGCTGCTCGCGGAGGTCTGGTCGCAGCCGGTCTCAGAACTCGTGCACTACGCCCTCATCGACAGCGACAACAACGTCGCCGAGATGCTCTCGCGGCTCGTCGCGATCGAGCAGGGTGTCGGTACTGACTTCGCCGCCATCCAAGCCTCGACCAGCCAGGCTCTGTCGACCCTCGGCCTCGACGCCGACGGCCTCGTCCTCGCGGACGGCTCCGGTCTGTCCGCCGACAACCGAGTTCCGCCCGAACTCGTCGCCGAGCTGCTGCAAGCCATCTCGCAGCCGGACATCGCCGCGTCCCAGATGCTCGACGACCTGCCCGCATCCGGCCAGACCGGCACCCTCCAGACGAGGCTCACCTCCCTGGGCGTCCCCCCAGGCGCCATCACCGCGAAGACCGGGTGGATCAACGAGGTCTACGGACTCGCCGGCTACATGACCGCCGCGGACGGCAGCAGGCTGACCTTCGCGTTCTTCGTCGTCGGCGCCGTGACGCCCGCCAACCGCGACGCGCTCGACAGCATCGCCGCCCGCGCCTACTCGTGCGGCGCATCCCTCGCCAACTGGTGAGCGACGAGCTGAGCGGGCGCGGATGCGCCTGGCTCATCCAGGAACGCTGCGGCAGACTGGGGGCATGAGCCGCGCACTGCTGATCGTCGACGTCCAGAACGACTTCACCGAGGGTGGGGCCCTCGAGACAGCCGGTGGTGCCGCCGTGGCCGCTGGCATCACCGAGCACCTCGCGGAGCACGGCGAGGACTACGCGGTCGTCGTCGCCTCGCGCGACTGGCACGACGCCGACAGCGACAACGGTGGGCACTTCCACCCGCAGCCCGACTTCGTCGACAGCTGGCCGGAGCACTGCGTGGCCGGCACGCCGGGCGCCGACTACCACCCCGCGCTCGACACGAAGCTCGTCGATCTCCACATCTTCAAGGGGCAGGGCTCGCCGTCCTACTCGGCTTTCGACGGTGCCACCGCCGAGGGCGAGCCGCTCGCCGAGGCGCTGCGCGCTCGCGGCGTCGACCACCTCGACGTCGTGGGCATCGCGACCGACCACTGCGTGCGGGCATCCGCGCTCGACGCCCACCGGGAGGGGTTCACGGTGCGTGTCGTCGACGGCCTCACCTCAGCCGTGGCCGCAGCGTCCCGCGCGGCGGCTCTCGACGAGCTGCGTGCCGCCGGCGTCACCGTCGAGTAGCGCTCCTGCCCGCGCGCGGGCCAGCTGGCCGGCTCAGCTGGGGAGGAGCAGCTGGTGCTGTGCGAGCTCCCGGTAGAGGGGGACCGTGTCGACGAGCTCGAGGTGCTTGCCGCGGCCGAGCACCTGACCGTGCTCGAGGACCACGATCTCGTCGCTGTCCACGACCGTCGACAGGCGGTGGGCGATGACGATGACGCTTCGACCCTCCGAGACCTTGTCCAGGGCGTCGCGCATGAGCCGCTCGTTGGCACCGTCGAGGGCTGACGTCGACTCGTCGAGCAGCAGGATGGGCGGGGCCGAGAGCAGGGCGCGGGCGATCGCGAGGCGCTGGCGCTCGCCGCCGGAGAGCATGACGCCGGACTCGCCGACCTGGGTGTCGAGCCGGTCGTCGCTGCGGTCGAGGACGTCCCCGAGGTTCACCTCGCGGAGTACCTCCTCGCAGGCGACGTCGTCGGCGTCCGGTCGGCCGAGGAGGAGGTTCTCGCGCAGGCTTCCGGCGAGCACGGGCGCGTCCTGCTGCACGTAGCCGAGCTGTGCGCGCAGCTGCTGCCGGTCGATGGAGCGGAGGTCCACGCCGCCGAGGCGGATACTGCCACCCGTGGGGTCGTAGAAGCGCTCGAGCAGGGCAAGGGCCGTCGACTTGCCCGAGCCGGAGGGGCCGACGAGGGCGAGGCGCTCGCCGCGGCGCAGCGCGAAGCTGACGCCGTCGAGCACCAGCGGCGCCTCGACGCGCGCCTGAGCCCCGTCCTCCGCGAAGAGTCGAGCGTCGGGGTCGGACGCGGCCCCCGTCATGGCCGCTGCCATGCCGCCGCGCGACGACTCTCGGCGGATCGTCTCGAGCCGCGCGGCTGCCCGCTCGCGAGCTGCCCGCGCGCGCACGACGTCCTCCGGGTAGTGGAAGGTGACGTCCTCGAACTCCACGGCGGGCGCGTCCGGTGCCCCGCGCTCGTTGGCCGGACCCTCGAGGACGACCAGCGCCGCCTCGTCGCGGTCGCCTGCCCCCTCTTCGGGGATCGCGATGATCTCCTCGATGCGCCCGAGCGCGCCGAGGGCGGTGTTCACCGCGGTGAGGGCGCCGAAGAAGAGGCCGAGCGGCATGATCATCATGAACAGGAACATGATGAAGGCGATGAGGTTCGCGATGCTCAGCTCGCCTGCCGCCACGCGCAGGCCGCCGACGCCGAGCACCGCGATGAGCGCGCCCTGCATGGCGAAGCCCGCGACGGGCACGATGAACGCGGAGATGCGGGCCACGTCGAGGCCACGCTGGTAGGCGCCGACCGCGTCGGTGTCGACGAGGCGCTCCTCGCGTTCGGTCGCGCCGAACGCCCGCACGGTCCTGACCGAGGAGATGGCGCGTTCGACGGAGGCGGTGAGGTCGCCCACCTTCTGCTGGGCCGCGGCGCTGGCCTCGCGGATGCGCATCGACATGCCCACGACAAGCAGCAGGGCCACGACGACGACGGCGAAGGTGATGAGGAACAGGACGCCATCGAGCACGATCATCGCGACGACGGCACCGATGAAGGTGAGGGCGCCGCCGATGGCTTCGACGAGTCCCTGCGTGAGCACGGCCCGGAGCATGGTGGTGTCGCTGCCCACGCGGGAGACGAGGTCGCCCGTCCTACGGGCGTCGAACTCGGCGACCGGCAGCCGCAGGAGCTTCGCGACGAGGCGGCGTCGCGTGTTGAGCACGATCGACTCGCCCGTGCGCTGCAGGAGGAAGTGCTGGACCCCGTTGGCGATAGCGCCGATGACCACGGCGCCCACGAGCACCCACACGACCCAGGCGGCGATGGTGCCGACCTCGACCTGGTCGATGAGCACGTTCACGAGCAGCGGCTGGGCGAGGCTCAACGCCGAGCTGAGCACGCTGATGGCGATGATGCCCGCCAGCAGCGGCTTGTTGACGAGGAGGTGCGGGAGGAGCTGCTTGAAGGTCGCCCTCGGTGCGCCCGACGCCTCACGAGCCGGTCGCCCGGGGAATCCCCTGCGCTTCTTCTGCGCCGTCTCCCCGCTGCCAACTGCTCCTGCATCCACTGGCTTGTCGCCCAAACTCCTGGCCTTTCGCCCGCAGCGCGCCGAGATGCGCGCACGCCGATGGCGCGCAGTCGTGTGCGCGCACCCGCCAAGGGTACCCGCCCCGACCTGGGGCATCCGCCCCTCCCGGCCCGCTGGGCAGGCAGACGACAAGGGGCCGTGCATCCGCAGTGGATGCACGGCCCCCGTCGATGAGGCGCGGCGACTACTTCGTGTTGGTCACGTATGCGATGTCGCGGGTCTCCTTGGAGATCAGCAGCGCCACGAAGGTGAGGACCGCGGCGCCGGCGAGGTACACGCCGACCCAGAACGGGCTGCCGTCGCCGAACGCCCAGAGCGCGATGAAGACGGTCGGCGCGAAGCCGGCGCCGAAGACGCTCGAGAGGTTGTAGGCGATGGCGCTTCCGGTGTAGCGCACGTTGGCGGGGAAGAGCTCCGGGAGGACGGCGCTCATGGGGCCGAAGGTGAGGCCCATGAGCGTCATGCCGATGACGAGCATCCCCTGCGTGCCGATGAATCCGCCAGCGAGCAGCGGCGTCATGGCGAAGCCGAAGATGAAGATCGCGCCGGTGGTCCAGAGCAGCATCTTGCGGCGGCCGTACTTCTCGGCGAGCGGGCCGGAGACGAGCGTGAAGATGCCGAAGAAGACGACGGAGACGATGAGCATGATGAGGAACTGCTCGCGCATGTACCCGAGACCTGGAACCCAGGCGGACCGGTCGAACGCCTCACCGGCGGCTTCCGCCTTCGCGGCAGCCTGCTCGGTCGTGGCCTTCGTGCCGAAGGACAGCGTGAACGCGGTCATCATGTAGAAGAGCACGTAGGTGGCGAGCATGATGAACGTGCCCAGGATGATCTGGCGCCAGCTGGTCTTGAACGCTGCGAACAGCGGAACCTTGGAGACCTCGCCTGCGGCGACGACCTTCTCGAACGCGGGCGTCTCGAGGAGGCTGATGCGCACCCAGAGGCCGACGATGACGAGGATGGCGCTGAGGAGGAACGGCACTCGCCAGCCCCAGGCGAAGAACGTCTCGTCGCTCATGAAGTGGGAGAGCAGCACGAAGAGCAGGTTGCCGAGGATGAAGCCGATGGGGGCGCCGAGCTGCGGGAAGGTGCCGTAGATGGCGCGCTTGTTCGCCGGGGCGTTCTCCGTGGCGAGGAGGGCCGCGCCGCTCCACTCGCCGCCGAGGCCGAGGCCCTGGCAGAAGCGCATGATGACGAGCAGCGTCGGCGCGAGGATCTCCCAGCCGGGCGTGAGCGCCGTCGGGAGGAGCCCGATCGCGAAGGTGGCGATACCCATCGTGAGGAGCGTCGCGACGAGGGTGCCCTTGCGGCCGATGCGGTCGCCGAAGTGGCCGAAGAGGATCGACCCGATGGGGCGAGCGATGAAGGCGACGCCGAAGACGGCGAACGAGGCGAGGAGTGCCGTCGTCTCGTTGTCGTTCGGGAAGAAGAGGGCCGGGAAGACGAGGCTCGCGGCGGTCGCGTAGATGTAGAAGTCGTAGAACTCGATCGAGGTTCCGACGAGGCTCGCGGTGAGGACCTTGCCGCGGGAGTTCTTGACCTCGAACTCCTCGACGGACGCTCCGGTCTTGGTCTTGCTGGGGGATGACACGTTGCTCCTGAGACAGCTGGCTCGCTGGTGAGTCGCGGTTTCGGTGCGGGTTGCGCGGTGCTTGAGCTCAGAGCAGCGGTGGGTGGAACGCGTCGGACCGTGCGGATGCGAGGTGGATTGACGCGTGCTCGGTCGGATGCTTGTGGCTTCCGGCCGAGACGAGGTTACACGTCATTCGTCGCTTTCGCTGGCCCACTACCCAATCGTGGGCCGCATGAGGTATGCGGTTCCGGCTGTGCTCAGCTGGCGGCGTCGTCGTTCGGCAGCTGGGGAAGCTCGCTCATGATGTGACCCATGCGCTGGACCTTGGTGGTCAGGTAGGCGAGGTTCGCGTCTTCACGCCCCACCTCGAGGGGCACGCGCTCCTCGACCGTGATGCCGTGCGCTTCGAGGGCCTCGGCCTTGGCCGGGTTGTTCGTGAGCAGGCGGATGCGGGAGATCTGGAGGTCGTCGAGCATCCGGGCGGCTGCCGTGTAGGCACGGCTGTCGGCGGGGAGGCCAAGCGCGAGGTTCGCATCCACCGTGTCGAGCCCCTGTTCCTGCAGGGCGTAGGCGCGGAGCTTGTTGAGGAGTCCGATGCCGCGGCCCTCGTGGCCGCGGAGGTACAGCACGATGCCGCCGTCGCGACCGATCGCCTCGAGGGAGGCGTCGAGCTGCGGCCCGCACTCGCACTTCAGCGAGCCGAAGGCCTCACCCGTGAGGCACTCGGAGTGAACGCGCACGATGGCGCCGTTCTCGGGCTCACCGGAGATGATCGCGAGGTGCAGCTGCCCGTCGGCGTCGTCGGTGTACGCGCGGAAGCGCAGGACCCCGTGGCGCGTGGGGATCGAGGTCTCGGCCTCGAAGGTGACGGAGGAGGTGGGTGCGTCGCTCATGGAATCGCCTTCGCTCAACGACCGGTCAGGCGCGAGAGCGCGCCGAGTCGGTAGCCGAGGCCCCAGGCGAACACGCGCCAGACGGCCTCGACGATGATGTCGCTCGACATCTTGGATGCGCCTTCCTGGCGTTCGACGAACGTGATGGGCACTTCGCTCACGCGAATGCCGGAGCGTTCGAAGAGCCAGGCCATCTCGATCTGGAAGCAGTAGCCGGCGCTCTTGATGCGGCCGAGGTCGAAGCCCTGGAGGAGGTCGACGCGGTAGCCGCGGTAGCCGGCGGTGATGTCGCGGATCTTGCTCTGCAGCAGCACGCGGGCGTAGATGGACGCGCCGCGGGAGAGGATCTGGCGCTGGAGGGGCCAGTTCTCGGTGCGCCCGCCGGGCATCCAGCGGGTTCCGATGACAAGGCCTGCGCCAGCATCGAGCGCGTCGATCATCTCCGGCAGTCGCTCGGGCGGGTGCGAGCCGTCGGCGTCGAACTCGAAGACGTAGGTGTAGCCGCGCTCGGCTGCGAGCGCGAAGCCCTCGAGGTAGGCGGTGCCGAGACCGAGCTTGCCGGCGCGGTGCAGCACGGTGACGCGCTCGTCGGCCGCGGCCATCTCGTCGGCCATGTCGCCGGTGCCGTCTGGGCTGTTGTCGTCGACGACCAGCACGTGGATACGCGAGTCCGCCCCGAGAACACGGTCCACGATGGAGCGGACGTTTTCGCGTTCGTTGTAGGTGGGGATGATGACGAGCGTTTCGGGCATTGCGTCATCCTAGCGCGGAGATTCGGCAGAAATGGTGCGATCAGCTGGGGTGTGGGAAGTGCCCAGCTCGCCTCTCAGGGAACTGGCGAGGTCAGCGTCTCGGCTTGGGGAAGCCGACGCGGGCGTAGACCTCGTCGAGCGTCGTGAGGGCGAGTTCGCTTGCCCGCTCTGCGCCGCGCTCCAGGATGCGGTCGAGCTCGGCGGGGTCGGCCAGGAGCTCGTTGGTGCGTTCGCGGATGGGAGCGAACGTCGACTCGACGAGCTCGGCGAGGCCCTTCTTGAGGTCGCCGTAGCCGCCGCCCGCATACTGCGCCGTGATCTCGTCGATCGACGACCCTGAGAGGACGGAGGCGATGGTGAGGAGGTTCGACACTCCTGGCTTGGTCTCGCGGTCGAAGCGGATCTCGCCGTCGGCGTCGGTCACCGCGCGCATGATCTTCTTGCGCGTGACCTTCTCGTCGTCGAGCAGGCGGAGGAGGCCAGCGTCCGACTCCGCCGATTTCGACATCTTGGCGGTTGGGTTCTGCAGGTCGTAGACCTTCGCGGTCTCCTTCATGATGTGCGGTTCCGGCACGACGAAGGTGTCGCCGAAGCGCGAGTTGAACCGCTCGGCGAGGTTGCGGGTGAGCTCGATGTGCTGGCGCTGGTCTTCGCCGACGGGCACGGACGCGGCCTGGTAGAGCAGGATGTCTGCGGCCATGAGCACGGGGTAGGTGAAGAGGCCGACGGTCGTCGTGTCTGCGCCGTACCGCTGCGACTTGTCCTTGAACTGCGTCATGCGGCTGGCCTCGCCGAAGCCCGTGATGGTGGACAGCACCCACTGCAGCTGCGCGTGCGCGGGCACCGCCGACTGCACGAAGAGGATCGACTTCTCGGGGTCGATGCCCGCCGCGATGTACTGCGCAGCCGTCACCCGGGTGCGCTCGCGCAGCGAGCTCGGTTCGAAGGGCACGGTGATGGCGTGCTGGTCGACGACGCAGTAGATGGCCGTGAAGTCCTCCTGCATGGGCACCCAGTTGCTGAGCGCGCCGATGAAGTTGCCGAGGTGGAGCGAGTCGGCGGAGGGCTGCATGCCGGAGAAGAGCACTGGCTTGGTCATCAGGAGATCCTCGAGGTCGTGCGGTTGGTCGTGCGAGTGGGGTGGGCCGGTGCGGGCGGATGCGGGGCGACGACCCCGGAGGTCAGAACGTGTAGTCGACGACGACGGGCGCGTGGTCCGACCAGCGGGTGTCGTAGCTGGCGGCGCGGTCGACGGCGTAGGAGACGGCGCGCTTGGCGAGCTCGGGGGTCGCGACCTGGTAGTCGATGCGCCATCCGGTGTCGTTGTCGAACGCCTGGCCTCGCTGCGACCACCACGTGTATGGGCCTTCGACCTCGCCGGTGAGCGCGCGGCCCACGTCGACGTAGCCGAGCCCGTTGCCGGTGCTGCCGTCTGCGCCTTCGACGCTCGCGCCGTGCTCGCCGAAGATGCGGTCGAAGTAGGCGCGCTCGCGGGGGAGGAAGCCGGCCCGCTTCACGTTGCCCTTCCAGTTCTTGATGTCGAGCTTCGTGTGGCCGACGTTGAGGTCGCCGACGATCAGCGAGTGGGCGCTGTGGGCCTGCAGCTCGGGGAGCCTCGCGCTCATGGCGTCGAGGAACTTCCACTTCTCGTCCTGCTTCGGGGTGTCTGCCTCGCCGGAGTTGACGTAGCAGCTCACGACCGTGAGCGGGGTGCCGTCGATGTCGAAGTCGGCTTCGAGCCAGCGGCCCGCCGAGTCGAAGTCGTCCGGGCCGAGCTCGGTGCGGACGGCGCTGATCGGGATTCGGGAGGCGATGGCGACGCCGGCGCGACCCTTCGCGGTCGCCAGGTGGTCGTGCAGGTCCCAATCGGACGTGTCGATGAGCTTGTGCAGCTCTTCCGTGGGGGCGCGAACCTCCTGCAGTGCCAGGATGTCGACCTCGCGTTCGGCGAGCCACTCGCCCATGCCCTTCTTGTAGGCGGCACGGACTCCGTTGACGTTCACTGACGCGATGCGAATGGTTCTTGGCATGCGCTCGAGTCTAGACGGGACCACCGACACGGGCACTCGGCGTCGCCGGTCGCCTGTCCCCTGGCGCCCCTCAACTGGGGCGCGTCGTCTAGACGCGTCCGCCTTGGAAGCGGCGTCGCTGCGCCTCGGCTTCGATCCTGCGCTGCTCACGCAGGAGAGCCCGGTACTCGGCCATGGCCTTCCACCGGAAGAACCGAGGTGCCGCGTTGAGTCGCTCCCGAGACTCGATCACCTGGGTCGCGATCTTCTCGCGCTCGGCACGGAGGATCGTGTCGGACGATTCCTCGCGGGCCTCCTTGGCGGTGAGGAGCCTCGGGGAGGCACCGATGTCATCCATCGTCACCTTGACCCACGCCGCGGTGAGCAGGAGCACGGTGCAGAGCAGGTTGAGGAAGATCATGAGGCCGAGGAGCACGGCGAAGGACGCGACGAGCGGATTGCTCGTGGCGCCGCCGATGAGGGCCGTCGAGACCTGCTTCAGGATGCCGATGATGATCGCCCCGAGGAAGGCGGCGAAGAACAGCGAGCGCGTGGGGATGCGCAGGCCCGCGAGGATGCGCAGGATGCCGGCTAGGACGACGGTGTCGAACGCGAGGAGGATGAGGATCGTCACGATCCGGATGACGACGAGCGCGAACCCGCTCGACTCGTCGATGCCGACCGTCTCGAGCAGCGACGAGAGGAAGGTCGAGGAGAGCACCGTGAGCGCGGTCGAGATCGCAAGGGCCACGGCGAACGCGAGGAGGAAGCCGAGGTCGATGAGCTTCTGGACGACGAAGCTCCGCTTGGTCGCGACGGGGACGTCGAAGATCGTCCGGATGCCCGTGCGCGCCTGTCCGAGCCAGCCGAGCGCGGTGCCGAGGGTACCGATGAGGGCGATGGCACTCGCCCAGCCGAAGGCTCCCGTGCTCTCGAGGAGGCTCGGGTCGATCGCACCCTGCTCGCCGATGAGCCCGGGCAGGGATGAGTTGAGCACTCCGATGAGCCCGTCGCGGAGCTCGGTGTTCGTCGCAAGGAAGATGCCGGCGACAGAAAAGAGTAGCCAGATGCCCGCGAAGATGGAGAAGATAGCGGAGTAGGCCATGCCGCCGGCCAGCACCGAAGCACTTCTCGCCCCGAAATGGGCGAAGACTCGGGCGGGGCGGGTAGCTTGGGCCCAGGCGACCAGTGCTTGCATGCGCTCGCCGAACGGCGCCTCCGGGGGGAACTTCGGAAACGGCGGCGCGAAAGTGGAACTGCGCGAACTCTTGGTTGAGTCTTGCTCGGTCACGGTCGAAGCCTACGTTGCTGTGCCGATACGCTGTCTGAGTTACCAGCACGAAGGAGTTGCTATGAAATACACGGGGTTTGGCGTCGGGACCGGCGTCGCTTTCGGTGAAGTCCTGCGCATGCCTGATCCGCTCCCCGAACCGGCCGACGAGCGCGCCACCGGCGACGCCGCGACCGAGTACGAGCGTGCGATCGCCGCACTCCGTGAGACCGGCGAGGCGCTGACCGCTCGAGCAGCGACCGTCGACGGCGCGGCGAAGAACGTGCTGGAGTCGCAGGCCATGATGGCTGCCGACCCGTCGCTCGCCGACAGCATCAAGGCGGCCACCGAGGGTGGCAAGACCGCCGAGCGTGCCGTCTTCGAGTCCTTCTCCTCGTTCGCCGAGATGCTCAAGAGCCTCGGCGGCTACCTGGCAGAGCGCGCCACCGACCTGGGTGACGTCTCGCAGCGCGTCATCGCCCTGCTCCGCGGCGTTCCTGCACCCGAGGTGCCGTCGAGCGACACCCCGTTCATCCTGGTCGCGCACGACCTCGCGCCCGCCGACACAGCCAAGCTCGACCTGTCGAAGGTGCTCGCGCTGGTCACCCGTGACGGCAGCCCGAAGGCGCACACCGGCATCCTGGCGGCCGAGAAGGGCCTCCCCGCGGTCGTCGCGGTCAAGGAGGCCGACAGCCTCCGCGACGGCGAGACCATCGTCGTGGACGCGGCCAAGGGCCAGGTCATCACCGAGCCGTCCGCCGAGCGCATCGCGGAGGCCCAGGCCGAGATCGACCGCGTCGCGGCGATGAAGGCCGCTCCGGTCGAGCCTGGCGAGCTCGCCGACGGCACGCCCGTGCAGATCCTCGCGAACATCGGCAAGCCCGTGGATGCGGAGCGCGCGGCAGCGCTTGGCGCCGAGGGTGTCGGCCTGTTCCGCACCGAGTTCCTCTTCCTCGACAGCGACACGGCCCCGTCGGTGGAGAAGCAGACCGCCGACTACACGGCGGCGCTCGCCCACTTCCCCGGCAAGAAGGTCGTCGTGCGCGTGCTCGACGCCGGTGCCGACAAGCCCCTCGCGTTCCTCACCGAGGCCGACGAGCCCAACCCGGCACTTGGCCTTCGCGGCATCCGCGTCCTCATGAAGAAGGAGCAGATCCTCCGCGACCAGCTCCAGGCGCTTGCCAACGCGCAGGCCGCGACCGAGGCGAAGGTCTGGGTCATGGCTCCCATGGTCTCCGACGCGCACGAGAGCGAGCACTTCACGGCGCTGGCTCGCGAGTACGGCCTCATGACGGCTGGCAGCATGATCGAGGTTCCCTCGGCTGCGCTCCTGGCCGAGCAGATCCTGGAGACGAGCGACTTCGTCTCCGTGGGCACCAACGACCTCACGCAGTACACGCTCGCGGCCGACCGTCTCCTCGGCAGCGTCGCGGCGTTCCAGGACCCGTGGCACCCTGCCGTGCTGCGCCTCATCGAGCGCATCGGCGAGGCGGGCGAGCACCACCAGAAGAACGTGGGTGTGTGCGGCGAGGCCGCGGCCGACCCGAACCTGGCGATCGTGCTCGTGGGTCTCGGCGTTCGCTCGCTCTCCATGGCTCCTCCCGCGTTCGTCGAGGTCCGCGCCGCGCTCAAGCGCGTCACTCTCGAGCAGGCGAAGGAGATCGCGCACCTCGCGATCTTCGCGAAGTCGGCCGAGGGTGCGAAGGGGCGCGTCGTCGACGCACTCGCGACGCGTGGTGTCATCACGACGGCCGTGCCGGTCGTCGAGGCGTAGGCCTCACTCTGCAAGCGCTGCCGGCTCACCGGCGGGCGTCGCAGGTGTCGAGCGGGGCGCATCCGGATTCTTCCGGATGCGCCCCGCTTCTGCGTGCGCGGGGTTCCGCATCCGACGGCTCGGCGCTATAGTTGTACACAATCTAATAACGACGGAGCGTGCATGCCTGATCCCGGCCCCGTGGCCGCTCTCGAACGCGTCACGGTGCGATACGGGGCGGGTGCGCCAGCGCTCGACGGCATCGACCTGCAGATCCGACGGGGCGAGATCCTCGGCATCGTGGGGGAGTCCGGCGCCGGGAAGTCGACGCTGCTGCGGCTCCTCGATGCCGACGAGACGCCGAGCGAGGGGACGGTGCTCATCGAGGGCGCCGACCCGTCTGCGATGCGCGAGCGCGAGCGTCGTGGCCTTCGCCGCCGAATCGGGATGGTCTTCCAGAGCTTCAACCTGCTCGCGAACCGGACGGCGCGGCAGAACGTCGAGCTCCCGCTGCGGCTCCAGCGGCGCAAGGATCCGGCGTTCGTCGACGAGCTGCTCGACTACGTGGGTCTCGGCGATCGCGGCGGCGACTACCCGGCTCAGCTCTCGGGCGGGCAGAAGCAGCGCGTCGCCATCGCACGCGCGCTCGTGACGCGGCCGCCGCTGCTGCTCTGCGACGAGCCGACCTCGGCGCTCGACGAGCGGACGACCAGCGACATCCTGCGGCTGCTCGCCTCGACGCGCGAGGATTTCGGCACGACCATCGCGCTCGTCACCCACGAGCTCGCCGCAGTCAAGGCCATCTGCGACCGGGCCGCGATCCTCGACCGGGGCCGCCTGCAGGGCATCGTCTCGGTCGAGCACAGCGCGCGCGACGACCGCGGCTCCTACGCCGAGCACGCGAAGCGGATGCTCGAGTCGTGATGGAGCTCATCGACAGCATCGTCTCCTCCCTGACCGGCAACGCCGACGCGATCGGCCAGGCCCTCGCCGAGACCGGGTACATGCTCGTGTTCTCGCTCGCGGCGGCGGTTGTGCTCGGGCTACCGCTCGGCGTCCTCATCTACCTGACGCGGCCGGGTGGGGTGCGCGAGCATCGTGGTCTGTGGCGGATCGCCAACCTCTACGTCACCGTCGTCCGGTCGTTCCCCTTCCTGCTGTTCGTGGTGTTCCTCATCCCGCTCACGCGCCTCGTGTTCGGCACGACGTTCGGCACGCAGGCGGCGACGTTCCCGCTGTGCTTCGTGGGCGTCGCGATCTACGCGCGCCTCGTCGAGCAGATCCTGCTGGAGGTGCCCTCCGGTGTGATCCACGCCGCCAGGTCCATGGGCGCCGATACCGGGCAGATCATCACCCGCTTCCTGTTCGTGGAGGCGCGCAGCGGGCTCGTCTACGCGCTCACCTCGGCCGCCATCAGCCTGCTCTCGTACTCGACGGTGCTCGGTGTCGTCGGGGGCGGAGGGCTCGGCGACTTCGCCCTGCGCTACGGGTACCAGGAGTACGACTACCCGCTCATGTACACGACCATCGTCATCGTCATCGTCTGCGTGCAGCTCCTCCAGACCGGGGGCCACCGGCTCTCGGTCGCCCTCGACCGCCGCTGACTCCCGTCGGACGACGCCCATCCGCCTCCTGTACGACCCGAAAAGGAACCAACCGCCATGAGATTCCGCCTCCGCTCGATCGGCGCCGCACTGGCTGTCGGCTCCCTCGCCCTCCTGACCGCAGGGTGCTCTCCGTCCGCCGGGGAAGCGGGTGGCGACGTCGTCACGATCAAGGTCGCCGCGACGGTCACGCCCATGACGGATGTCGTCGAGGCGGCGGCCGAGGTCATCGAGAAGGGCTACGAGATCGAGCTGGTGCCCGTCTCGGACTACGTGCAGCCGAACGTGCTCGTCGAGAACGGCGAGATCGATGCGAACTTCGTGCAGTTCGTGCCCTTCATGGAGGAGTTCAACACGAAGAACGACGCCTCGCTCGCCGGGGTGAAGCCGATCTACTCGACGGTCGTGGCGTTCTACTCGAAGACCCTCAGCTCGCTTGACGAGCTGCCGCAAGGCGGCAGCGTGGTCATCCCGAACGACAGCGCGAACGCGGCACGTGCCCTGCAGCTGCTCGCCGACCAGAGCATCATCACGCTCGACCCGAGCGTCGAGCGGTTCACCGCGAAGGTCGCCGACATCACGGAGAACCCGCGCGAGCTGACGATCACGCAGGTCGACCTGCTGCAGCTCAACACGGCGTACGAAGAGGCGGATGCCGTCTTCAACCTGCCCTCGTTCGCGCGCCAGCTGGGGCTGACGCCGGTCGACAACGGTCTCGCCGTCGAACAGGACCCTCAGTTCGCCGTGACGCTCGTCACGCGCGAGGACAAGCTCGGAACGCCCGAGATCGCGGCGCTCGAGAAGGCGTTCACGAGCGACCACGTGCGGGAGACGCTCGAGTCGCTTGACGTGCCGCCGGCGTTCTAGATATCCCGCGAGCGGGCGGGCGCCACGAACTCGCGCAGCAGGATCGAGGCGTTGTGCCCGCCGAAGCCGAAGGAGTTCGAGAGCACGGTTCGGATGCGCGCGGGGCGGGCCTCGCGCGCCACGACGTCCAGCTCTGGGAACTCGGGGTCGTCGAGGTTGAGGGTCGGTGGAATCAGGGAATCGCGCATGGTGAGCAGCGAGATGACGGCCTCGAGCGCGCCCGCGGCGCCCAGCAGATGCCCGGTCGCGGACTTGTTCGCGGTGACGGGCACCTCGCCGAGGCGGGCGCCGAGCAGCTCGCGCAGGGCGGCGGTCTCCATGGCGTCGTTCAGCGGCGTGCTCGTGCCGTGCGCGTTGACGTGGTCGAGCTGGCCGGTGCTGAGCTTCGCGTCGTCGAGGGCGGAGCGCATGGCGGCGATCGCGCCGCTCCCGTCCGGCCTCGGCGCCGTCGGATGGTAGGCGTCCGACGTCGCACCGTATCCCGCGATCTCGCCCAGGATCTCCGCGCCCCGCGCAAGTGCGCTGGTCTCTGACTCGACGAGGAGGGCGGCCGCTCCGGCCGACATGACGAAGCCGTGGCGTCCGCGGTCGAAGGGCCTGCTGGCGGTCTCGGGCGCATCCTCGTGGCCGAGCGCGAGGGCGCCGAGCGTGGCGTTCACGGCCAGGTTGACGCGGTTGAGGCAGTCGTCGGCCGCGACCACGAGCACCGCGTCGGCGTAGCCGTGTCTGATGGTGCGCATCGCCTCGCCGAGCGCGACGGTGCCGCTGGCGCACGTCGCCGAGAGCCCTGCACTCGCCCCGCGCGCGCCGTAGCGTTCGCTGAGGTACGCGGCTGCCGCGTCAGGGCCGCCGTACACGACGACGCCAGGCGGCACCCGGCGAGGGCCTGAGGCATCCAGGACGCGCGCGGCATCCTGGGTGAGCGAGACGGGTCCCGAGCCGGTTGCGATGGTGACGGCGAATCGGCTGGCATCGAACGGCAGGGCGCCAGTGGCGATGCCCGTGGCGCGCATCGCCTCGTCCGCCGCCGCGACGGCGTAGTGCGCGTGCCGGTCGAGTCTCGCGATGTCCCGCTTGGGGAGGTGGGAGGCGGCGTCGAAGCCGCGCACCTCTCCGGCGACGCGCACGGCGAGGTCGGAGGCGTCGACGCCGGCGATGAGGCCGATGCCGCTCTTGCCGGAGATCAGCGACGACCAGGTGCTCGCCACGTCGAGCCCGTTCGGCGTGACGGCTCCCACGGCGGTGACGACGGCGCGGTTCATAGCCGGTCCGCGTCGCCCGAGTCGACGAGCTCGAGCACGGCGGCGCGGCGGATCTTCCCGCCGGCGGTCCTCGGCAGGACGCGGGCACGGTAGAGGCGGTGGGGGACGAACTGCGGCGCCAGGTGCGCACGCAGGTGCGCGAGCATCCGCGCCTTGGCGGGCAGCGACTCCGCCTCGCCCTCGACGACGACCGCCACGATCGAGCCGAGCGTGGCGTCTGGGAGGGCGACGGCACAGCACTGCTCGCAGCCGGGCAGGGATGCGAGCGCGCGTTCGACCTGGGGCAGGGACACCTTGTGGCCGCCGGAGACCGCGACGTCACCTGCACGGCCGAGCAGCTGGATGCGCCCGCCCGCGAACGAGGCGAGGTCGCCGACGCTGGCCCAGCCGTCGGCATCCGTGATGCGCTCTGCGCTCGTCGCGGCGAGGTAGCGCTCGACGGCTGAGCCGACCCTGATGTTGAGCGTGCCCGTCTCGCCGGTGGGCACCTCCGCACCAGATTCGTCGCGCACGCTCACCTCGACGCCGCCGAAGGGCGTGAGGCTCGTGCCGTCGCCCGCGTCGCTGTACCCGATGAAGCCGATCTCGGAGGCGCCGTAATAGCTGCGCAGGTGCGCCGTCGGGAGCGTCTCCTCGAAGCTGCGGCGGATGTGCTCCGGCTGGTTCGCACCGCCAGTGATGACCTCGAGCAGGGAGTCGAGCGGCTGCTCGGCGCGACGTGCGGCCTGCAGGATCGCGAGCAGCATCGCGGGCACGCCGACGAGGCGCTCGACGCGGTCGGTCGAGATGGTCCGCGCGGTGGCCTGCGCGTCGAAGCGGCTCTGCAGGAAGAGGGAGCCGCCGGTCGCGAGGACCTCGACGAGCGCGTAGAGCGTGAGGCTGTAGGAGAGCGGGCCTGGTGCGATCGTCGAGCGGCCGTCCTCGACGCCGAGGTACCTGCGGCTGATGTCCACATTGTGGTCCCAGCTGCCCCGAGTTCGCAGGAAGCCCTTGGGGAGGTCGGTCGTGCCCGAGGTGAACAGCAGAAGGAACGGCTCGTCGCGGGGTCGGACCTCGGGGCCAGGCGCCGAGTCGCCTCGCTGAGCGAGGGCATCCGCCGCCACCGAGTCGAACGTGGCGAGGGAGGCGACGGTTCCGGCGAAGGAGGAGGCCCTGAGGTGCGCTTCGAAGTCGGCATCGTCGGTGATGACGAGTGCCGGTTCGACGCGCTGCAGGATCTCGAGGCGGTGCTCGAGCGGCCACAGCGGGTCGAGGACAGCGGCGACGGCCCGGAAGCTGATGGCGCCGGTGAGGAGCCGCGCCGCGTCGATCGCGCGCGACAGCGAGACGGCCACGATCGGCACGCCTCGTGTCTCAGCCGACGAGGCGCCGAGCGCGACGGGTTCGGACGAGCCGAGGAGGGTCTCCACCCCCGCGCGCACCGCTGCGCACGAGCGGGAGAGCTGACGGTAGGTGAGCCGCTCGCCGTCGCCGGCGAGCGCGATGCGATCGGGCCTGCGGCCGGCGGTGTCGATGAGCGTGCGGGTGAGTGGCACCAGTCGAGTCTAGGACGTGCCCCTGGCCGGCTGCGTGGGGAGCCAGCCAGGGCACGTCGATCGGGTGGCTAGTCGAGCCCGCCGCGGAAGCGAGTGATGTACGCGGCGTGGTCGGCGAGCTCCTGGGTGACGCGCTCTGCCGACCAACCGGCCGCATCCGCTGCCACGGCCGCCGACTCCTCGGCGACGGAGACGGCGAGGTTGGCCTCGAGGCCGACCATCGTGCGTCGATGCAGGATGTCGCTGAGGTGCACGGCGCTCTCCTGCTCGATGGCGAACACGATCTCGGCGGCGACGATGGCGGAGGGGCCTTCGCCGATGACCGCCGCGAGCTGCGTCCTCTCCGCGGCGAGGGCGGCGATCTCGAGGGCGCGGGCGCCGTAGACGCGCACGAGGCGGTCGGAGATCGCCTCGTCCCACGGCAGCTCGCGTCTGAGGTTCGCGCGCCGCAGGGACGTGCTCGGCCACTTGCTCCAGGATGCGCCGGGCAGGGCGGCCTTGGCCGCGCCCGAGGCGGGCAGCTTCCGTCCGAGGAGCTTGTCGGCGATGAGGTCGACCGTCTCCTTCGCGAGGCTGAGGTGCGGGGTGAGCTTGCCGCCGACGATGCTCACGAGGCCCAGGCGATCGTCGTGGGCGGTGATGATGTGGCTGCGCGAGATGGCACCGGTCTTGGCGGCGTCGACGAAGGGCAGGGGGCGGACTCCGGTGTAGCTGTAGAGCACGTCGGCCTTGGTGAGCTTCGCCTGTGGGATGACGAGGTTCGTCTCCTTGAGGATGTACTCGACCTCCGTCGCGGTGCCGCGCGCCTTGCCCGGGTCGCCGTCGAAGCGGTCGTCGGTCGTGCCGATGAGGTACTTGCCGTTCCAGGGGATGACGAGGATCGCGCGGTTGTCGGTGAACGCCTCGTAGTAGATGGTGGCGGTCGGGGCGCCCGGGAACTCGTCGACGACGAGGTGCGTGCCGGTGGTGCCGCCGATCTGCCGCTTCACTCCCGCGGGCAGGGAGAGCTCGTCGAGCCAGGGGCCTGCCGCGTTGACGACGGTCTGGCCGCGCACCGTGAAGCGCTCGCCGCTCGTCAGGTCGGTGGCCTCCACTCCGGTCACGGCGGTGCCGTCGCGGACGAGGCTGTCCACGCTCGTGTAGTTCGCGACGCGCGCGCCAGCGTCGCTTGCGCTCAGGATCGTCTCGAGCACGAGTCGCTCCGGGTACGCGATCTGCGCATCGTAATAGTGGAGTCCGCCGCCGAGGCCTCTGCGGCGGAGGCCGGGGAACTCGGTGGCGAGCTCCTTCACGCCGAGGTGCCGATGCGACGGCAGCGATTTCTGGAGGGAGAGCACGTCGTAGAGGATCATCCCGATCCGGAACATCCAGCCGGGGAGGTGATTGTGCTTGTAGAGCGGCACGATGAAGGGCATGGGCTCGATGAGGTGCGGCGCGATGTGGAGGAGGGCCTCGCGGTCGTGGAGCGACTCGTAGACGAGGGGGATCTCCCCGTGCTCCAGGTAGCGGAGGCCGCCGTGGATGAGGCGGGAGTTCCAGGCGGACGTGCCCTCGCCGAAGTCGCTGCGTTCGAGGAGGGCGATGCTCAGGCCGCGCATGGCGGCTTCGCGGGCGACGGCGGCGCCGTTGATGCCGGCGCCGACGACGATGACGTCGAAGGTGCGGCTCGCGAGTTCGCGTGGGCTCGCACGCGGGAGTCCGCGGTGGAGGGAAGTGCTCGGCGTCGTTGCCATGGTGCTCCTGACCCGGTCGTGCGGCCAGGCCGCGAAACGAAGTTGTACGTACATGTTCGCACAGGATTAGACTTGCGGCGAGTGCGCTGCTGAGAGTGTGCTCGACGACCCTGAACGCCACGACTACGGAGGAACAGCGATGACGCTGCCAGCCATGATGATCGGTCACAGCTCGAAGTCCTACGCGACCCTCGCCGACACGCGAGCCTGGGTCGCCGAGGTCGTGGGCGAGCTGAGGGGGAGTCCCCGCAGCGGCGACGGCATCTTCCTCTGCGCGCCCGACCCGGTCATCTCGATCGCAGGCAACGCGCTCGACGAGATCGGAGCGCAGGTCGGGGCACAGGATGTCTCGCCCTTCGGTCTCGGGGCCTTCACCGGCGAGACGGCGGCCGAGGTGCTGTCGGAGGTCGGTGCGACGCTGGTCATGGTCGGGCACCCCGAGCGCGCGAAGCTCCTCGGCGAGACCCTCGCCGACGTGCGAGAGAAGTGCCGTGCCGCATCCGACGCGGGAGTGGTCCCCATCCTGATCGCCGGGGAGCCGGAACGGGGTGAGGCGGCCAGGTCGATCATCGACCGGCAGCTGACGGAGGCGTTCGCGGATGTTCCCGGCGACCGGCCGATCGTCGTCGCCTACGAGCCGAGCTGGGCGATCGGGCAGCCCGAGCCGGCCCCCGGCGACTACGTGGCGGCCACCATCGCGCATATCCGCGGGCAGCTCGCCGCTCGCTCGGGGGACGTGCGCATCCTCTACGGCGGCAGTGCCGGGCCAGGGACCTTCGCCGCCATCTGGGACGCCGCGGAAGAGCTCGGCGCGGGGCACCCCGATGGTGTCTTCCTCGGACGCTTCGGCCTCCGGGCGGCAGGCTTCATGGAAACCGTCCGCGAGGTGCGAGCGGTGCAGGACCAGCTGGTGATCGATGCGCCGCGCATCGATCGCGGGTAGGGTGCTGGTCATGTCGAGTCCCGAGTCAGACAGGTCAGGGGCTGCCGGTCACACCGCCAGCCCCGCGAACCACTAGTCGTACCGCCCCGCACGCTGCGGGTGTGAGTCCGCTCTCCCGGGCAGCTGGCCGTGGTGACAGGAGTTCCCTCTCTTGATCGCTCACCTCGGAGTCCTCGATGCCTGCTGCCCTGTATCTGCTCGCCCTGGCCGTCTTCGTCATGGGCACATCCGAATTCATGCTCGCGGGTCTCCTTCCCGCGATAGCCGCCGACCTCGACGTCTCCGTCGGCACCGCGGGTCTCCTGACCTCGGCCTTCGCGATCGGCATGGTCGTCGGCGCGCCCGCTATGGCGGCGTTCGCGCGACGCTGGCCACCGCGTCTGACGCTCATCGTCTGTCTCTGCGTGTTCGCGGGATGCCACGTCGTCGGCGCGGTGGCGACGTCGTTCCCGCCTCTGATCGTCACGCGGGTGCTCGGTGCGCTCGCGAACGCGGGGTTCCTCGCGGTAGCCCTCGGCGTCGCCACGACACTCGTTCCGCCGGACCGGAAGGGGCGTGCGCTGTCGATCCTGCTGTCCGGCACGACGATCGCCACCGTCGCTGGCGTGCCCGCGGGCGCTCTGCTCGGCACCGCGCTGGGGTGGCGCGCGACGTTCTGGGGGATCGCGATCCTCTGTGTCCCCGCACTCATCGGGATCGTCCGGGGCATCCCGCAGAGGAACGCTCGGGACGAGGCGAGCGGCGTCGCGCCGAGTCTGCGCGCCGAGCTCGCTCAGCTGGCGTCACCGAGGCTCCTGCGAGCGATGGGGCTCGGCGCGCTCATCAACGGCGGCACCTTCGCGGCGTTCACGTTCCTGGCACCCGTGGTGACCGACACTGCGGGGCTCGACGAAGGGTGGGTTCCCGTCGCGCTGGTGCTGTTCGGCGTCGGCTCGTTCCTCGGCGTCACGATCGCGGGTCGGATGTCCGATCAGCGCCCCGGCCTTGCCCTCGCCGTCGGCGGCCCCCTGCTGCTGGCCGGATGGATCGCGATGGCCTGCGGCGCCACCCACCCTGCGTTGCTCCTCGCCCTGGTCCTCGTGCTCGGGGTGCTCTCGTTCGGAGTCGGCAGCACGCTCATCGCCCGAGTCCTGTACGAAGCCTCCGCAGCGCCCACGATGGCCGGCTCCTACGCGACCGCTGCCCTCAACATCGGGGCGGCCGCCGGACCGGTACTCGGTGCGCTCGGGCTCGCACTGGGGGTGGGGGCGCTCGCGCCAGTCTGGGTCGCCTCAGCGCTCACCGCCGTCGCGCTCCTCGTCATGATCCTCTCGCGAGCCTGGAGGCCGCGGGCGAGCACGGCGTAAGCCGCCGTGACGGCGTCCGCCTCGGTCGCCTGGTGCTCCGAGAAGGCGCCTAGATCCAGGGTTTGGCGGGCGGCGCGGTGTCGAGTGGCCGGCCCTGGAAGTCTGCGGCCGCAACTCCCGACAGCGACCGACCAGTTGCCCATGCGAGCAGGTCGGAGAGCGTGCCGGAGACCCGCAGGTCCGTGTCTCGGACCCCTGGCCCGCATTCGGCCGAGGCCCACGGGTGGAACGCGCTCCGGTCATCCGTCGCCACGGCGCTGACGAAGTGATCGTGACGAGCCCAGGTGTCCAGGACCTCCTGCAGGATGCGTCGCTGGAGGACGGCGGGGACGTCGCTCGGGGTGACTCCGGCGTCGAGGTCGATGAGGTGCATCCACAGCTCGCGGGTTCTCAGCTCCAGCGTGTCCCTCACCGCGAGTGGCGACCCCCGTCCGTCCCGGACCTGGTAATCCCAGCGGTCCTCGGGGAGCGCGGACCAGGCGGCCTCGAAGCTCCGCGCCTCCGCGGCCGAGAGTCGTGCCAGTTGCGCGGCGGTCAGCTGAGCCCCGGCCTCGATCTCTGCATCGCGTGCCGCTCGGGATTCGTACATGGGGTTCCGAGACCCAGTCGCCGCCCAGTCCACGAGGCGAGCCAGCGCGCGTGCGTTGTAGGCCACGTGCGCGATGACATGGGCGCGCGTCCAACCGGGGAGGAGCGAGGCGTCCCGCAGCTCCCCGGCGTCCAGGTGAGAGAGGGCTTCGTCGAAGCGTGCTTGCGCATGGAGGACTTCTCGCAGACCCTCCGCTGTCGCGCCAGGGGTGCCGGGAGCTTGCCTTCCCCCGGTCGGGGGTGTGCTCTGGGCGGTCGCATCGGACACGTTCATCTTGCTCCTGCTCTCTTGTCTCTGATCGTCGTGGGAATCGGGGCCGGGCCGCCAACGGCGGAGCTCCGCGAGTCGTAGCTGAGCTCTCCGCCCAGTACTGTCGCGACGACCTCGATCGCCGAGATATCCGTCGCCGAGATCGGCGAGGACGCGAGCACGGTCATGTCGGCGAGCTTGCCGACCTCGAGGGTGCCCTTGTCTCGCAGCTGCCCCGTTGCCTCCGCGGCCCACTCCGTGTGCGTCCGCAGTGCTTCTTCCGGCGTGATTCCCTCGCGCGTCCCGAGGATCTCGCCGCCCGCGGTGAGGCGGTCCACGGCTGACTGCATGCCTCTCCTGAGATTGTTGTCTGCCACTGGCAGATCCGACGAGCCGGTGAGGATCCCCCCGGCATCGATGATCGACCGCCCACGGTAGAGCCAGTCGCGGCGTCCTGCCCCGACCCGCTTGAGGATCTGGTCGCCGAGGGGCCCGATGAACCCTGCTTGAGGGGTCACGGCGATTCGCAGGCGCCCGGCGCGTGTGACCTGGTCTGGTCGGGCGATCCCGAAATGCTCGATCCTGCACGGCGCCGGGAGGGGGCCGTAGAGCGAGTGCGCTTCCTCGATCAGGTCCAGAGCGAGGTCGATGGCGGCGTCGCCGATGGCGTGCAGCGCAAGCGGCCAGCCCGAGCGGTAGATGGCGAGCGCCTGCTCTCGGTAGTGCGCAGGCTCATCGAGCAGGTACCCGCGATTGTGGTCGTGCCCGCAGAAGTCCTCGGTCACGGCTGCCGTCGCGCCGAGCAGTGACCCGTCCAGGAACACCTTGACGTGCCCGAACCGCACCTCGTCGGTCCCGAAGCCGAAGCGCACGCCCAGATCGAGGCCCCTCCCCTCGCCATGGCCGTGGAAGTCGGCTGGGTGCGCGCGGAGCGGACGGAGGGCGTCTGCGGCCGGCATGAGCTGAGCGCGAGCGTGCAATGAGCCTCGCTCGGCCGCGGCCTGGTAGGCGGCCACCTCGACAGGGCTGTGCCCGATCCAGCCGCCGCCGACGCCGGCCTCGGAGAAGCTGGTGATGCCCTCGGCGGCGTACCTGGCGGTTGCAGCTTCGATCGCGTCCACGAGCACATCCTGCGAATAGGGCATGAGCAGTGCCTGGACAAGGCCTTGCGCTGCCTCTTCGAGCACACCGGTCGGTGCACCGCTCTCGTCCAGGAGGACAGCTCCGCCTGCTGGCGGTTCGAAGCCGTCCCGGAAGACGCCGATCCTTCGAAGCGTCTCGGTGTTGACGATGGAGGCGTGTCCAGACGTGTGGCGCATGGAGAGCGGGTGATCACCGGTGATCTCGTCGAGCCGCTCGAGGCTGGGGTATCTGCCGTCATAGCGAGCCTGATTGAAGCCCGTCACGTGGATCCAGGCGCCAGGCTCGTCGTCGACCGCAGCGACAGCTGCCTCTATCGCGCCGTACAGGGATGCGTAGGTGGGGCTGTCGCCGGCGTCGACCGCCCCGAGGCTGAGCCCCCACCATGCTGTGTGGCAGTGCGCGTCGATGAATCCCGGGGTGATGCAGGCGTCGCCGAAGTCGATCTCCTCGCGAGCACTGATGCCGGTGAGGTCCTGGTCGAACCCGACGATGCGTCCGTTGAGGATTCCGACGCAGCTCGCCTTCGGTCGCGCCCGGTCCATGGTGAGGATCTCGTGGGCCCGGATCTTCACGTCGATGTGCATGGTGCTCTCTCTTCCCTGTTGCTCGTTGCTCGCCCTGATCCGCGCGACGAGGTGCTAGTGCTTGAACCCCGGAAGGCTGACGCTGAAGCGCGGCGCGATGGCACCGCAGACGGCAGTGATGATCGAGATGAGTGCCAGCATGAGGGCGGCGGGCCACCAGGAGTCATTGGCCGTCGCGACCAGTCCCGTGACGATGAGCGGGACGAAGCCGGCCACCATGGCGGCCGTGTTGTTCGCCACCGCCACGCCCGTGTACCGGGTTCTCGCGGGGAAGAGTCCGGTCAAGACGGCTCCCGTGCCGGCGTAGGGGAACGACAGGGTCGACACGGCCAGCACCATCGCGAGGATGACCAGGGTCGGGATACCTGAGGTGAGCAGCATGAAGGCGGGAATCGCCACGATCGCGGACGCGATTCCGCCCCAGAAGATGACGCGGCTGGAGCCGAACCGCGCCCCGAGCCTCCCGGCCCAGACGATCACGAAGATCTCCGCCGTGGCGGCGGCGATCGTCCCGAGAAGCATCAGCCACGGTTCATAGCCGAGCACGTTGACGCCGTACCAGACGCAGAAGGTGGTGACCAGGTAGAAGCCGCCCATGCCGAGGAGCGAGGCACCCAGTCCGACGAGGATCTGGCGCCAGCTGTGCTTGAACGTCGTCCGGACCGGCGTCGGCGCTGTCTCGCCGGCCGCCTCGAGCTGGCGGAAGACCGGTGATTCTTCGAGTCGGCTGCGGATGTAGATGGCGATGAGCAGCAGCGGAAGGGAGAGCAGGAACGGGATCCGCCAGGCCCACGAGTCGAAGTTCTCCTGCGTGAAGAAGAACGTGATGAGGAAGAACCCGCCTGACGACAGGATCGTTCCGATCGGAGAGCCGATGAGGGGGATGACCGCGTAGCGCGCCCGCAGGTGCAGGGGAGCGTTCTCGACGACGAGCGTGAGCGCTCCCGACCATTCACCTCCCACGAAGAGCCCCTGGACGACGCGGAGGAGCACGAGCAGGATCGGGGCTGCGATGCCGATCGCCGCGTAGGTGGGCAGGATGCCGATGAGCCCGGTGATGAGGCCGATGCCGATGATGGTGATCATCAGCGTCTTGCGTCTCCCGATCCGGTCGCCCATCGCCCCGAAGATGATGCCGCCGAGCGGGCGGGCGGCGACGCCCACACCGAACGTGGCGAACGAGGCGAGCGCTGCTGCGCTCGCGTTCTCGTTGGTGAAGTACTGCACGTTGAAGACGAGCGCTGCGGCTGCGCTGAAGAGGAAGAAGTCGTAGTACTCGAGTGCGGTGCCGACAAGTGCGCCGATGGCGACCTTGTTGGCGTCTCTTGAGCTCAGCTCTTGTACTGCGCTGTACTCGATCGTTGCTGTCGGTGCGTGGTGGCTCATGATGATCTCCAGTGAGGATCTGGCCGGCAACCGCCGTATGCGGGGGCCCACAGGAAGCCTCCCAGGAGGTTCGTCATCATTTCGGGGGCATCGGCTCCCATCTTGCTCCCTAAATCAGTGCATCTGCACATAATGTGGAGGTCATGACCTCACCCTCCCCTTCGGGGATCTCCCGACATCCCCGAACGGAGGACCGCGAGCGCTGGCTCGCGATCATCGACCTGATCGAGGTGCCGCAGCTTGTCGAAGCGTTCATGGACCTGATCTTCACCATTCCCGGCTACGCCTCGTCATTGGTGCCGCGATCCGAGATTCGCAGGACGGCGACCCAGGCGTTCGATGCGATGATCGACGGGCTCAGAGAGGGTGGCCTGCCGGACGTGGTCGAGGTGGCCAATCGTGTCGGTGTCTCACGCGCCCGTGCGGACGTTCCGCTCAGTTCCCTGATGTCGGCCATCCACGCCGATTTCCAGGTGCTCTGGGAGGCCGTGACTCGGACCGCGTCCCCCTCGGACGCGGGCCTCATCGTGCGGCACACGGCCGTCGTCATCCGAACCGTCGACGAGTACGCCCACCGGGCGCAGCGCGCGTACGTCGCCGAGCGTGAACGCATGCAGGGCGAGGCGTCGGCGGTGCTGCAAGGCCACATCGCAAGTCTCTTCGAAGGGGCTCCGGCGAACGATCGGCTCCAGGCTGTCGCCGCGCATCTCGGTGTGCAGGTCTCGGCGCCTCTGCTCGTGTGCGCCGCCGTGGGGTCGGACACGGAGGCGCTGCGTCTGCTGCTCGCGGACTTCGATCGGGTCGGCACGCGATTCTTCACGCATACGGTCGCCGACGGGATCATCGCCTTCGCGCCACGGAGTCCGTGGGGTGACCGGACTGCTGCATCCGCCGCCCAGCTCCAACGCCTGCGGGAGCAGCGGGTTGGCCTGGTGGAGGCTCGTCGCGGGCTCCCCGAGCTCGGTCAGACTGCTCAAGTCGCTCTGTCTCTCGCTCGTCTGCTCGGCCCAGACGAGGTCGATGCTCTGACGTGGGAGCGGGGGTGGGCGCGTTTCGCGAAGCGCGCAGTCGTCGATGCGGGGGTGCCGCTCCTGGCGGATGTCGATGCGGCGCTCGCTCGCTGCGGCCCCTCTGAGCAGACTCGTCTACGGGAAGCGGTCGTGAGCTATCTGCGGACCGGGAACATCAGCGCGTCGGCGGCAGAGCTCTTCTGCCACCGGAACACGCTCGGCAATCGCCTGCGGCGGTTCGCCGAGGTCACGGGCCTGGACCCGATGCTGCCCGGCGATGCCGCACGACTCGTCGTGGCCTGGAGCTAGGACTTCGTGCGAGAGACCTTGTCCGGATCCGAAGGTGCCGGGCGATCAGCTCTGAGGCACGCCTAGTCGAGGGTGCCCCAGGCTGCGATGGCCGCGTCGAGCTCCGGTGTCTGCCCGTCGGAGTCGCGGACGTCGCGGCCTGCGAGCGCCGCGTCGATGGCCTGGTGCATGGCGAGGCCTCCCGACGCGGGTCCGCCCGGGTGCCCCTGGATGGCGCCGCCGACGCCCAGCACGATGTCGTTGCCGAGATCGCCGACGTACGTCGCCACGGTGCCCGGGTGCACGCCGCCGCCGATGATGGGCGCCGTGCTGCGGAGGCCAGGGCGGGGCACCTTGAGCTGCTGCGCGGTCTGCAGGTACTGCAGCCGCGTGATCGGGTACCCGCCGTACGGAGTGTTCACGAGCGCGAGGTCGGCTCCCGCGAGGCGGGGGAGCAGGCCGCTCGCGATGGGCGAGGTCATGCCCGTCGTGGCGTTCTCGAAGTAGGGGGCTGAGCCGGCGAAGTGCCCGAGGATAGGCACGTCGACCGCGTCGGCGAGCGCCTCGACCGAGCCGTAGCCCACGTTGGCGTAGCAGACCATGACGGCGCGAGCTCCCGCATCCACGGCTCGTCTGGCAGTGTCGAGCATGCGGTCCGGCCGGTCGGAGACGTTCGGGATGTACATGGTGCGCCGGCCGGTGACCTGCGCGGCGCGGTCGAGCGCCTCGTTGTAGGCGATGACACGGTCGACGACGGGCGAGAAGGCGGTGTTGCCGAGCAGCTCGTCGTCTTTGATCATGTCGATGCCGCCGAGTGCCGTCTCGTATGCGATCGCGGCGCCCTCGTCGGGGGTCAGGCCCGTGCATGGCTTCAGCATGTTGAGCAGCAGGGGGCGCGACTCGACGTCGAGCACCCGCCGGAGCCCCTCGATGCCGAAGCGGGGGCCAGCGAACGCGTCGAGGCGCGCTCGCGGGAACTCGAGGTCGACGAGCTTCGCCTCGAGCGACGTGGAGGCGTCGTTGCCGATGAGCGTCGTGAGCAGCTGCGGGATCGAATCCCCGATGTTCACTGCCGGCACGCCGATCGTGGCGAAGTACCAGCTCGCGTCGTCTGGCGCCGAGGTCGTCGTGTCGGCGGCCGGGATGGGCTGGATGCGCACGATGCGCGCCTCGTGCCTGTCGCGCAGCTCGCGCGTGAGGCCGGGGACGGGAAGCCAGGTGCCGGTGGTCTGGCCGACTGCGAAGCGCTGGACGACGGCGTGCGCGTCCTGGCTCGCCGGCAGCGTGAAGACGTAGCTCGCGAGGATCAGGTCGCGCTCGAGGGCGAGGTCGGCGGGGACGAATTCGATGTCCATCAGTGGTCCTCCTGCTGCTCGGCGAGCTCCTGCTGCTTGGCGGTCGGTGCCGGGGCATCGGCGCCGATGCTCCTGGCCAGCTCCTCGAGGATCTCGGCGGCGCCGTCGTGGGCGTGGTGGCCGACGACGCCGATCGCGATGTCCTTGACCTCCTGGCGGGCGTTCTCCATCGCGAAGGGGAAGCCGATCTGGGTGAGCCAGGCGAGGTCGTTGCCGCCGTCGCCGAGGCCGAGGGTGTGCGCTGGGTCGACGCCGTGCTCCTCGAGCATGGTCTCGAGCGCATGCCACTTCGTCGCATCCGGCGCCACGAACTCGAAGAAGCAGTACATGGAGCGGGTGCCGGACGGCGCGGCGTCGAAGATGCGGTCGGCGACCTCGTCGAGTTCCGCCTCGCTGCCGAAGAGCATCACCTTGGTGATGTCGTCAGGCAGCTCGTCGGGATCGCCGACGATGATGTCCCGCTCGTTGAGCTCCCGCAGCATCCGCGAGCACTCGCCGTCCCGGTCGACGTAGATGTCGGTGACCGACCACCAGGTGCGTTCGAGCCCGAGGCGCGCGCCGAGGTCCAGGATGCGCCTGGCCTCGGCGTGCGTCATCGGCGTGATCGTCGTGTTGGTGTCCTCCACCGGGTCGAAGATGACCGCCCCGTTGTTGCTTGCGACCGTGTTGCGGATGCCCGCCTCCCGCGCCAGCTCGAGCACGTTCTGTCTCGCCCGTCCGGTGAGGAGGATCACCGGGATGCCGTGCTCGACGAGCGAGCGGAGGGCTGCTGTCGTGCGCGGGGTGAGCTGGTGGTCGGCTCCGGCGATGGTCCCGTCGACATCGAGCGCGACTGCGCGCACGGTGTCGAGGTTCACGGATGCTGGCACGAGGGGTGCTCCTTCGGGTCGGGTCGGGTCGGGTCGGATCGAGGTCAGGCGGTCGGGCGTCGAGCGGCTGCGTGGTGCGGCGGGTGCTTGGAGCTCGTCGTCAGCCGGCGGCTCCGAGGACGGCGCCGAGGCCGAGCACGATCGTCGTCGCCGGCCAGATGGCTGCTGCCGGCGGGTCGATGTGCGTGTCGCCGTGAGACTGCCACAGGCGGGCGAAGAGTTCCCCGAACCAGGCTCCCAGCACGCCGGCCGCGGCGCCGATGATGATCGCGAGGGCGGCGTTCTCGCCGACCAGGGGGTAGAAGGTCGCGGCCGCGATGGAGGCCGGCAGCGTGATGTGGTGCGTGACCGGCACTGGCTGGCCTGCGGAGAGGAGGATCAGGGAGAGCGCAGAGATGCCGAACACGAAGGTCGACGCGTTGGCGGCTTCCGGGAAGGCCTGCAGCAGCGTGATGGAGATGAAGGAGGCGAAGAGCCCCGCTCCGACGCCGAGCGCCGTGTTGATGCCGAAGCTCTCCTGGGCGCGGATCCAGGAGCCGGCGTCGTTGGGCTCGAAGGAGTCGAAGCCGCTCTTGCCTGAGTTGTTCCGGGCGAAGACCTTGGTGCGCCCGAAGAGGACGCGGGCGAGGATGGCGCTGATGACGACGGTCAGGGCGACGGAGTCGGTGATGGCGCCGAAGCCGGGGATGATCGCGATGAGCTTCTGCACGAAGTAGCCGAAGAGCCCGAAGACGGCTCCGACGGCGAGCACGTCCGGCTTGGCGAGTGCGGCGAGGGGCAGGACGATGTCCTTGCCGTTCTCCATGTAGCCGCGGCGTGCCGCGTACGCGGTCGCGGCGACACCGCCGGCGAACGCGATGTGGGGGCCGAAAGCGGGACCGAACGCGAGGCTGCTGATGATGGGTGCATCCGGGACCGCGACTTGTGCGACGAACCCGACGATGACGAGCACACCGGTGAAGACGAAGGCGTGCAGACTTCCGATCGCTGCTCCGAAGAAGCCACCTGCCAGTGCGGCGAGGATGGAGAACAGGTCGATTTCCATGGGCGAGGCCTTTCTCGACACGCGTCACCGTTGACGCGAACTCCCATGAGCATATACAAGTCTATACATGCATGTGCAAGCATTGACATGTTCGTACACCGATCGTACGCTCGGCTCTGGCGGAACACCGCCCCGTGATCACAAAGAAGTGGGACGAAATGGCAAAGTACATTCTCGGCATCGACGAGGGCACGACGAGTGCCCGCGCGTTCATCATCGATGAGGACTGCAACGTCGTGGGCTTCGCCCAGGCGGAGCTCACGCAGCTCTACCCTCGACCCGGCCTCATCGAGCACAACCCTCGCGAGATCCTCAACACCCAGCTCGAGGTGATTCGTGCCGCTCTGCGCGACGCGAACCTCGAGCCGAGCGACCTCAGCGCGGTCGGCATGACCAACCAGCGCGAGACCGGAGTGGTGTGGGACAAGGAGACGGGCGCGCCGATCTACAACGCCATCGTGTGGGCGTCCAGGCACTCGGTGGAAGTCGTCGAAGGCTGGGTCGAGCAGGGCATCGGCCCGCTCATCCAGGAGCGCACGGGCCTGATCCCGGATGCGTACTACACGGCCTCCAAGATCCGCTGGATCCTCGACCAGGTGCCGGGCGCCCAGGCCAGAGCTGAGGCGGGCGAGCTGCTCGCCGGAACGATCGACACGTGGCTCATCTGGAACCTGACGGGCCGCAAGGCCTTCGTGACCGATACCTCCAACGCCTCCCGCACCATGATGATGAACCTCGAGACGCTCCAGTGGGATGAAGAGCTGCTCGGTCACTACGGGATCCCTCGCAAGATGCTCGCCGACATCGTGCCGAGCGGCGAGATCGTCGGCGACCTCAGCGCGACGTTCGGGGCCCCAGTGCCGATCGGCGGCAACCTGGGCGACCAGCAGGCTGGCCTCTTCGGGCAGGCCGCCTTCAGGAAGGGGCTGAGCAAGATGACGTACGGCACCGCTGGCGTGCTGAACATCAACTCCGGTGACAAGCCGCAGCGCATCGAAGGGCTCACCCCGAGCGTGGCCTGGACTGTCGAGGGCAAGACCTCGTACGAGATCGAGGGCGTGCTCTTCGCCATGGGCAAGACCATGCAGTGGCTGCGCGACGACCTGCAGCTCATCCACGCCGCCCCCGACAGCGAGTGGTACGCCGGTCAGGTGGCCAGCACCGAGGGGGTGTACCTCATTCCCGCCTTCACTGGTCTCGCGGCACCGACATGGGACCCCCACGCTCGCGCGGCCATCATCGGCATGAGCAACGCGACCACCCGACTGCACATCATCCGCGCCGCCGTGGAATCGATGGTGTTCCAGACCCGCGACGTCGTCGAGGCCGCGACGCAGAGTGGCGAGATCTCCATCTCTGAGCTGCGCGTCGACGGCGGCGCCGTCAAGAACAACCTGCTCTGCCAGTTGCAGGCCGATGTGCTCGGCATTCCCGTCGTGCGTCCCAAGATCGCGGAGGCCACCATCTTCGGTGCCATGCTGCTCGGCGGGATGTCGGCCGGCATCTTCGCCGACCTCGAGGAGGTCGAGAGCAAGTGGAAGGTCGACCGGGTCTTCGAGCCGCAGCGCTCGCGGGATGAGGCCGACTCGATGTACGCCGGCTGGCGCGCTGCTCGGGAGCTCACCATGGGGTGGGCCAAGAAGGTGGCGTAGCGGCTCCCTTTCCGCGAGATCGGAGGTGCCCTCTGGAACATCCAGAGGGTACCTTTGTGCTTGATCGGAGAGGTTTTGGCGACGATTACACGGCTTCGGACCATCCAAGTCCCAGGCGGTCCCGCATAGTCTGCTGGTTGGCAGTGCCGGGCACGTGCGCCGATCAGGCGCAGTGGTGGTCATTTGGGCAAGTTTTCACGGTTCTCGAGGAGACGCCGTGCTGCAGAAGAATGCAGGGAGTTCCAGCCCGCACCCCACCCTGGGCGGCGCTGAACCCTCGCCCTCTTCGAGCGTTCGCGCGCCATCACAACCGTCAATGAAAGCGTTCCACCGTTGCCTGCATCGAATACCGGCCCTCGCGCCGGGGAAGAACTGCCCCCGAAGCTCCGGCGAGCCCTGCAGCGCAGGCCCTCTTCGTCGACGTCGCCCGTCAGCCTGGTGTCCTGGCGTCGCTACCGTGTCGGCGCGCCCGTCGGCACGGTCCTCACCTCCACGTCCAACGGTCCGCTCGATCTTCAGTTCGACGCCACAACCGACTCCAGCGTCGGTGTTCAGCAGCGGGCGACGATCACCGCGCTGAAGGGGGTCGGGAGGCATCTTGCTGTGCCGCCGGCTCGGGGGAGCAGGGCGACGCAGTTGAGTATCGCCTTCAGCCGAGCGGTGCAGGGCGTCTCGTTCTCCCTGCTGAAGATCCCGGGCGTCGATGACGAGGATGCGCGGATCGTCGTCACCTCCTCCGGTCTGACCTTCGAGCGCGAACGCGGCCTCGGGGGTGATGGCTCGGAAGCCGATCCGTTCCGCAACCTGGGGTCGCGCCAGCGCAGTCTCCGCCTCTCATGGAGGGGGCCCGTGTCGAGGCTCGTGGTGCAGCTCATCCACGGCCAGCAGGACGATGATGCCCGTGTGCTCCTCCGGCTGAGCGACCTCGTGCTGCTCGACGCCGTGGCCTCGAGCTCGGACCCAGACCCGGAAGCGGAATCGGGGCCCAGGCCGACGGCGTGGGGAAAGAGCGAGGACTGAACTCCTCGTCGAGTTCGGTCCCTCCGTCGCTCGTTCGCGGAGGGACCGAATCTCCAGGGGTGGTTCGAATCAGGTCCCGCTGCAGAGGATGAGCGTCGAGCTGACCGCGCCGCTCGGCTTCGCGGTGGACCCGGCCGTGAAGCCGGTCGGGAGCGTCGCGGTGGCGTTGAGCGTGAACGCGACGGAAATCGACAGCGTGGTGCGCAGCTCGAGCGCCGCGTTCGCGGGCAGTGCCGACGTGAGCGTGATCCGGCGCGTGTTTCCGCTGAGGACGTTGACGTTGGCGGTGGCGCCCGTGACGGAGAAGACGCCGATGTTGGCGATACCCGAGCCGACGATGTCGATCTGGGTGCCGATCGGCAGGGGCTGCGCACCCGCCGTGACCACGAACCCGGGGCCGATGAGGGCGAGGACTCCGCAGTCGCCGACCACGCGGAAGTTGCCGACGTTGACGAGCTGGGACGAGGAGGCGAAGGGTGCGGCGGTCGCCAGCGCGATGACGGGAACCGACCACGCGGCACCCTTCACGAGGTTGCGGCGATCGATGGTCTTCGGTGCTTTGGGGGAAGATTCGGTCATGGGGGGAGACCTCTCGCGAGTGACGACGTTGTTCGAGCAAGTGCTCCCCGCTATTGAATGAAGAATCGCTTTTGCGCACGGAATGAGCGCTTATCCCGTCGCGTTCTGCCGGATAGACGGCGCGAATCGTTCAGCCTGCCCGGGTCGAGGGCGAGAGTATGCAGAATGCAGCGAGAAGGGCTACGCGCTCTGGGGCGAAGCGGATACTGCGTTGAATTGATACCGCTTCAGAACGCGGTGCATGACCTGCGATGAGGAGAATCCGGAGAGCTCCGCGAGCTGGGTGACCGGCACCTGCGCGTAGCGCTCGTCGTTGAGCAGCTGGTGCGCCAGCTCGGCTCGAGCGCGTCGCAGCGCGGAGGCCGGAGCGTCCCCGTGCGTGTGGAACTCCCTCTGGAGCTGCCGCAGGGAGACACTCAGATCCCGGGCGATGGTCGACGGCGAGACGTCGGGGTCCGCGCGCCGCACGATCATGAGCTCCAGTGCGCGAGGGTAGAGGCCCTGGGTGCCGACCTGCACGTCGGCGTGGAAGCCCTCGCTGCTCAGCAGAAGAGCACCCGACTGCTCGTGGAGCAGCTGCTGGAGGAAGTAGGAGGACAGGACCGTCGGATCCTCGTCCAGCCGCGCGAGCACCTCGAGGAACGAGGTCACAGGGCGTGCGAGCGCCGTATCGGAGCGCAACACGCCGCTGTGGTTCGAGACCCGCACGCCGAGGTCGGCCGCGACCTGGGCGGGAACCGACGCGAGGATCACGGCGGAGGCTTCCTCGAATCTCATCGAGGACTGCGCTCCCGGCCCCAGGAAGAAGCCCCCGCTGGCCGTGATCGTGTGCGACGCACCCGTGGGGTCGATGGTGAGTCGTCCTTGGCGGACCAGCCCGAGGACGATGCGCTGTCGCGCTGACTCGTTCTCGATCCGCACCGGTCCCGTGCGGACCTCGGCCCGGAACACGCAGCCGTTCTCGAAGACCACGCCGGCGGCGGACAGGTGCCAGTTGCGGTCGTCGCTCGAGAACCGACCAACCCCCGTCTCCACATCCGCGCTCGCCGAGACCCCATCCACGACGGAACGTTGAGAGCTCAGGATCAGCGAGGATCGGTGAGCGCCGGGGGGAGCGGCCATGCAACAAGTGTTCTGAATCCAGAGGTTTATTGCAAGATAGGTCGCCTTCGGTGGCGTGTCGCGGGCTTCATAATGAGACTTTTTTGTGGGTGATTGCAGCTTTCAGAGGATGCAATTCAATTCACCGAATTCCCCGGGTCGATTGTCGGAGAATTCCCCAAGCTTGGTGAATGGCGTTCACTTAGTCGTGGATGCGGAAGACGACCTTGACGCCTTTCGCGACGAGATCCATCCCTGCCCGCCAGTCCTCCAGAGCGAGCTCGCGCCCGATCACGGCTTCCGTGTCGATGCGCCCCTGGCCCATGAGCCGAAGTGCCGTGCGGTAGCTTGACGGGCGCTTCCCTCGTGATCCCTTGAGGGTCAGCTCTCGGTTCACGACGGCGCCGATGTCGAAGTCCGGATTGCGCGTGTAGAACGCCACCATGATGAGCTCACCGCCCTTCGCGAGCAGCTCGAGTGCGCTCTCTGCAACCTCCGGGCTGCCGGAGCATTCGAACACGGCGGCCGCGCCGAGTCCGCCCGTGAGCGACCTCACGAGCTCGACGACCGATTCGCGCTCGCTGTCCACGACGTACGGGATCCCCATCTCCAGTGCGCGGTCGAGCGTCTCCCGGTGTCGGCTGCGCCCCACGAGGATGGGCGTCGCACCCACGGCGAGGGCGACAAGTGCTGTCAGCTGCCCGACCGCCCCAGGCCCGGTCACGACGACGACCTCGCCGGCGAGTGGTGCGGAGCGCTCGACGACGGCGTGCACGGACACGGCGAGGGGCTCTGTCAGCGCGGCCGCTCGGAGGCCCACCCCCGGTGGCAGTGCGTGCACGGCGCGTTCGGGCATCGCGATGCGGTCCGCCAGTGCGCCGTCGGTCGTCGTGCCGATGCCCGTGCGCTTCGAGCAGCGGTTGTACTGCTCGGACCTGCAGTAGGTGCACTGCATGCAGAGCACGGCATCCGTCTCGAAGGTGACCGGAGTGCCGATCTGCAGGTCGGCACGCACGACCCCGTCGCCGAGGGCGGCGATGGTGCCGGATGCTTCATGGCCCAGGATGCGCGGGGTGTGCTGGTCGCCGACGCTGTCGATCGCGTGCCGGTCGGTGCCGCAGACGGCGCCGTAGGCCACGTCGATGAGCACGGCATCGTCGGCGATGCTCGGCTCCTTCACGTCGCGCAGTTCGACAGCCCCGGCTGCTGGCGAGAACTTGAGGAGAGCTTTCATGCTCCGATCCTGGCAAGGACCGGAGCAAAGTACAAGCATGTACAAGACTGTGCATGGCTAGACAAGTTCGGTCAGGTGTATTACTGTCACGAGCGATAAGCCAGCACTGGCACCTCAATGGAGAGGAACACCCCAATGACCTCGTACCTTCTCGGCATCGACGCGGGAACATCCGTCATCAAGGCCGCCGTCTTCGACGAACGCGGCACGGAGCTCAGCAGAGGTGCCGCGAACGTGCCCATCTCGAACCCGAAGTCCTACGAGGCCGAAGAGGACATGGAGACCGTCTGGATCGCCGCCACCACGGCCATCCGCGACGCCATCACCGGCAGCGCGGTGCGGCCCCGCGAGATCATCGCGATCTCCGTCACCGGCCAAGGCGACGGCAGCTGGCTCATCGACAAGAACGGCAAGCCGGCCGGTCCCGCCATCCTCTGGACGGACGGCCGCACGGGCAGCATCATCGACGAGTGGTACACCGACGGCACCGTCACGAAGCAGTTCGACATCAGCGGCACCGGCCCATACGCCGGCACCGCCTCCGCCATCCTCCGCTGGCGCCGCGACAACCAGCGCGAGCTCCTCGAAGGCGCCACGCAGCTGTGGTGCAAGGACTGGATCGAGTACCGCCTCACCGGCGACATCTCCACCGATGCCTCCGACGCCAGCCTCTCCGGCATCGACGCACGCACCCGCCAATGGTCGGACGAGGTCCTGCGCACGTGGGGCATCGAAGACATCAAGCACGTCCTGCCCAAGATCAAGTCCTCCACCGACCTCGCTGGCGAGATCACCGAGGAGGCTGCTGGCGTCACCGGACTCATCGCGGGTACCCCCGTCTACAAGGGCCAGATGGACATCACCGCGTCCTCGCTCGGCGTCGGCGTCGCCCGCCCAGGCGACTGCATGGCCGTGATCGGCACCGCCGGCATCGTCACCGTCGCGACCGACACGCTCGAGCACGGCTTCGAGCCCGCAGACTCCGGCTGGGTCATCCCGCACAGCCCCGACACGTGGATTCGCGCCATGGGCATGAACTTCTGCACGCCCAACCTCGACTGGTTCCTCGCCGAGCTCGGCGCCGCCTTCTCGCTCGAAGCCCGCGGCAAGAACATCGACATCTTCGATTACCTCGACGAGGTCGTCACCGAGACCCCCGTCGGAGCCGAGGGCGTGCTGTACCACGGCTACCTCGCGCCGGGCGGCGAACGCGCGCCCTTCGTGAAGCCCAGCGCCCGCGGCTCCTTCAATGGCATCACTGGCTCCCACACGCGCCGCCACATGCTGCGCGCCGTCTACGAGGGTGTCGCCTACGGCATCCGCGACTGCCTCGACTCCATCCCGACCGAGGTCAAGACCGTGCGCATGGCCGGGGGCGGTGCGAACAGCGCCGTCTGGTGCCAGATCTTCGCGGACGTGCTCGGTCGGACGATCATCGTCCCGGCGGGCACCGAGTTCGGCGCCAAGGGCGCCGCCATCGTCGCGGGCGTCGGAGCCGGCGTCTTCGCGTCCTACGCCCAGGGCGCCGACGCGACCGTCAACATCGTCCGCACGTACGAGCCCAACCGCGACAACACGAAGATCTACGACCGCTTCTTCCCCGTCTACCGCAGCATCCGCACCGCGATGCTGCCCATCTGGGACGAGCTGCAGGCGGCGACCAGGGCCGACGAGCAGTGAGAGCCGACGTCCCAGACGCGTACCTCTTCGACCTCGATGGCACGATCTACCTCGGCGGTGGTCTGCTCCCCGGGGCCCGAGACACCGTCATCGAGCTCCGGGAGGCGGGAGCCACGGTGCTGTTCTGCAGCAACAACCCCACCAAGACGCCGGGCGACTACGCAGAGAAGCTCACCGCCCTCGGCATCCCCACCGACGAGCGCGACGTGTACACGAGCCTCGTGGCCACCGTCGAATGGATCACCCGTCACCGGCCGGGCGCGACGGTGTTCCCCATCGGCGAGCAGCCGCTCCTCGGCGCGCTCATCGCTGCGGGCATCACCGTGAGCGAGGACCCGGAGGCGATCGACCTCGTCGTCGCCTCCTACGATCGCCACTTCGACTACCGAAAGCTGCAGATCGCGTTCGACGCCATCTGGATGCACAAGCGCGCGGAGCTCGTGGCCACCAACCCCGACCGGTACTGCCCGTTCCCGGGCGGCAGAGGGGAGCCGGACGCGGCCTGCGTGACGGCGGCCATCGAGGCCGGCACGGGCACCCGCTGCGTCGCGGTCTTCGGGAAGCCGAGCGTCGACTTCTTCGACGTCATCGCGGGCGCTCGTGGGCTCGACCCGCAGCGCACCGTGATGGTCGGCGACCGACTCGCGACCGACATGGCGTTCGGCAGGGCTTGGGGTGCCGGCACGGCGCTCGTGCTCACCGGGGAGGCGCAGCCCGGCGATGCCGAGCTCGCGCCGGGAGCCGAACGGCCGCACGTGGTGCTGTCCGGCATCGACCAACTCGTGGACCTGCACCGCTCAGGTGCCTGGAGCAGGCTCGAGCGCGACCTGACCACAACCGAACGGGAGGCCGCCGCATGACGGCAGCACTGCAGGCATACGCATTCGAGGCCTCCGGCGGCAAGCTCCGGGTGCTGCGCTACGAAGCGGATGTGCGCCTCGCGGTCGGTCGCGTGCTGCGAGACCTCGGCGTGCCCGACGGTGCCGACGTCGCGCTGCTCGCGGACGGCGCGCAGAAGCTCACCTCGACGGGCGAGCTCGGGGAGGAGGTCACGGCCGCGCTCGCCGCGGGGGGATACCTCGTGCGCCGCCCGGCGCTGGAGATCGGCGGGCACGGGCTGGTCCTCGATGAGGCGACCGTCGCGAGCGCAGCGTCCGCAGTCGATGGAGCGCGGGCGGTGGTTACCGTCGGCTCCGGCACCGTCACCGATCTCGGCAAGGCGGTCGCCCCGGCTGGGGTGCTGCTCGTCGCAGTGCAGAGCGCGCCCTCCGTCAACGGCTTCGCCGACTCGCTCAGCGTGCTCGTGCGCGGCGGGGCGAAGTCCACGACGCCCACGAGGTGGCCGGACGCGCTCCTCATCGACGCGGATGCCCTCGACCGTTCACCGGCCCGCCTCGTGGCCGCCGGTGTCGGCGACGCGGTTGCCATCGGCTGCTCCGGCGCCGACTGGCTGCTCGCGTCCGCCCTGCAGGGCACGCGGGCAGACGCGGCGGCGCTCGTGCCGATCCGTGACGCCGTCGCTCGCCTCGCCGCTGGGGCGCACGCCCCCGGCGCCATGCCCGCGCTGGTCGACGCGCTCACCGTCGGCGGCCTCATCATCGGCGCACTCGGCACGACCGCGCCGCTCTCGGGCAACGAGCATCTCCTCAGCCACATCCTCGACATGTCCGCCATGGCACAGGACCAGCCGCACGACCTGCACGGCGCGCAGGTCGGGGTCGCGACGGTGCTCAGCGCGGCACTGTGGGATGTCGCGCTGAGCGAGGGGCTCGTGCGCCTCGCACCCGGCTCCGTGTATCCCGACGACCTCGAGGAGCGGGTGAGCGAGGTCTGGTCGCGGGTCGATGCGAGCGGCCGCCTGGGCGCCACGTGCGCCGCCAACGTCGAGCGCAAGCGCGCGCTCTGGCAGGGCGGCGACGGGCTCGCACCAGGCGTGCTCGCCGAGGTGCGGGCGCAGCTCGTCACGCCGGAGGCGGTCGTCGGCACGCTGCGCGCATGGGGTGCGCCGACTCGACTCCGCGAGCTGACGCCGCCCGTCGACGCCGAGACGGCGAGGTGGGCGCTGTCCGCGCTGCCGTTCATGCGCGATCGGCTGACGCTGGCAGACCTCCTCGTCGTCGGCGGAGCCTGGACCGACGAGTTCCTGGACAAGGTCATCGACAGGGCAGACGCGGCCGGCGGCGGGCTGTAGAGACTCCGCGCCGACTTTCTCGAGGGAAAGGGCCACGCGGCGCGTAGGGACGAAGGGCCGGACATCCCACGGTGTCCGGCCCTTCTTCGCGCCCCGGTGGCACATCCCGGGCATCAGCCTGCCGCTCGGGTGAGGTCCAGGGTGAGCTCGATCAACACTGGCCAACATCAGTGCAGGAACCCGGCGTCGGGCGCGGCGGAGGCTCGGCAGGCACGATTCCTGCACTCATGTTGGTCAGAAGATCGCTGGGGGCTGGCCAGGGGCGCTGAGCGTGGAAGGCGGCGGGGCGGGTCGACAGGACCCGTCGCCCACGAGGGTGCGCGCACAGCAGGAGGGGCGGACACCGCGTGGTGTCCGCCCCTCCTGTTCGGCCGGTTCCCTGGCGGGGTGTGGCCTCGCCCGGGGAAGGAGCCCCGGGCTAGATGAGGAGACCCAGCGGCTTCTCGATGAGCTCGCGGAGCCTGGCCAGCCACCTGGCCGCGATGATGCCGTCGACGGGCCTGTGGTCGACGGACAGCGTCACGGTGACGACGGTGCCGACTCCGAGCGTGTCGTCGTCGAGCACAACCGGCACCTTGCGCGCCGCGCCCACGGCGAGGATCGCGGAGTGCGGCGGATTGATGATGGCCGAGAACGCGTCGACGCCGTACATGCCGAGGTTGGTCACCGAGATGGCGCCGCCCTGCAGCTCGCTCTGCTGGAGCCGGCCCTCGTTGGCGCGCGCCACCGCGTCCTTCACCTTCGCCGCGAGGGCCCCGATGCTGAGCGCCCCGGCGTTCGCGATGACGGGCGTCACGAGGCCGCGCTCGCTGGCCACCGCGACCGCCACATCCTGGGTCGCGAAGGACACCACGGCGTCCGGCGTCCAGATCACGTTGAGCTCGGGCACGTCCCGGAGTGCGAGGGCGGCGGCCTTCACGAAGAGGTCGTTGACGGAGATTCGGACCTCGCTCGCCTCGTTGAGCTGTGTGCGCAGGGCAAGCAGCTCGTCGACGCGCAGCGTCGCCTCGAGGTAGAAGTGCGGGGCGTCGCGCTTCGAGGTCTGGAGGCGGTTCGCGATGAGCCTGCGCAGCTTGCTGTGCGGCGTCGCCTCCCCTCCCTCCGGGAGGTCGACGTCGGCAGCCGGGGTGGGTGCCGGCTGTGCGGCAGCGGGCTGGAGTGCGGGAGCGGCTGCGGCCGGGGTGGCGGCGGACGCGCGTGCCCGTTCGACGTCGTCGCGCACGATCCGCCCGTTCGGCCCCGTGCCGTCGAGGTCCTCGATCGACAGCCCGTACTCCTTCGCGAGGCGACGAGCGAGGGGGCTCGCGAAGATGCGACCGCCCTTCGGCCCCGGGTCGCACGACCTGCCGGTCGAGCCGGTGGCGCACGACGCGTCGGCGGTTGAGCCCGTGGAGGCATCGTCCTGCGCCGCCTCGGCCGACACCGGCTCCGGGTTCACGGGGGCGGCCTCGTCTTCGGCGACGGACGCAGACGCTGCGGTTGCAGCCGGCGCGCTCGGCACGACCTCGGCGCTGGCCGGGGTTCCGCTGAGCTGGGCGGCGAGCTCGGCGGCTGCCGAGGGGTCTTCGCCGACGGCGAGCACGATCGCGATGGGGTCCCCGACGGGAACCATGTCGCCGACCTCGGCGAGGAGCGTGTGCACGACGCCGTCGAGCTCTGCGACGATGTCGACGACCGCCTTCTCCGTCTCCACGGCGGCGACGGCTTCGCCCTTCTTGACCGAGGCGCCGGCTGCGACGAGCCAGTTCTCGAGTGCGGCCTCATCGGAGTCGGCGGAGACTCCGGGCATCCTGAGGAATGTTGCCATGTCAGGTTCTCTCTCTCGCTCAGAAGGCTTTGAGGGCCGCGACGATGTCGGCCGTCGTGGCGTTCGCGGCCTCTTCGAGCGCCTTGGAAATGCTCGGGGATGCCTCGCCGCCGTGGACTCGCGCGACGGGGGCGTCGAGCCAGTCGAAGAGGCGCTGCTGGATGGCGTCTGCGAGCCAAGCGCCGTAGGAGGTGCCCTGCGCGCCCTGCTCGACGATGACGACGCGGTTCGTCTTCTTGATGGAGGCCTCGAGCGTGTCCCAGTCGATGCTGGCGCGGTCGAGCCAGCGGAGGTCGATGACCTCGCCGTCGACGCCGGACTCCTCGACGGCGTCCAGCGCGCGCTTCACCATCGAGAGGTACGAGATGACCGTCACGCCGGAGCCCTCGCGCCGCACAGCGGCCTTGCCGAGGGGGAGCTCGTAGTCGAGATCCTTCGGCGCGAGGCCCTCCGTCTTGTACAGGTCGGCGTCGTGCTCGAGCACGGCGACCGGGTCCTTCGTGCGCATGGCCGTGTTCAGGAGGCCGACGTAGTCGACGGCCGTGGATGGGGCGATGATGCGCCAGCCGACGGAAGTGGCGAGGATGCCCGCCGGGTCCATGGAGTGCTGCGAGCCGTATCCGGTCGACGTGCCGATCTTGATGCGCAGGATGAGCGGCATGTCGTGCTCGCCGCCGAACATGTGGCGGGCCTTGCCGATCTGGTTGAAGAGCTGGTCTGCGGCCACCCAGAGGAAGTCGGCGTACATGAGCTCGATGACGGGGTAGTAGCGGCCGTCGAGCGCGATGCCCCCGCCGAGGCCAGTGAACGCGGCCTCGCTGATCGGGGTGCCGAGCACGCGGCCCGGGTACTTCTCCGCGAGCCCCTTCGTAGCGCCGCGGGAACCGCCGCTGAGCTTGTGCACGTCCTCGCCGAGCACGATGACGCTGTCGTCCGTCTCCATGCGGCGATCCATGACGGCCGCGACGACGTCGACGAACTTGCGCTTCTCGAGCTCGTCATCGGCGAAGTCGCCCCACTCCTTGACGTCGCCCGTGAACTCCGGGGCCTCGCCGCGGATGCCGATGTCGATGAAGTCCGTCGACGGCCACAGGCTCTGCTTGATCTGCAGCTTGCCCGGGCGCCCGGAGGCGTCGGGTTCGACGATGCGCGAGCCCACCTCGGTCATGACCTCCTTGATGCGGCCGGCCAGGTTGTCGAGCTGTTCACGCGTCGCGATGCCCCGCCGCTCGAGGTGCGCCTCGACGAGCGCGATGGGGTCGCGGTCGCGCCAGCCCTGCTCCTCGTCTTTCGAGCGGTAGCCGAACGCGCTGCCCGGGAATGGGCCGTTCTGGTGGAAGTACCGGTAGGTGTCCGCTTCGATGATCGCGGGGCCCTCGCCTGCTCGCATGTGCTCGAGGGCCTGCTGCGTGGCGAGGTAGACGGCGAGCGTGTCCTGTCCGTCGACGCGCCAGCTGCGGATGCCGAACCCCTGGCCGCGGCCGGAGAGTCTGGATTCGCCTGTCGCTTCCTCGACGGTCGTCGAGACCGCGTACTGGTTGTTCTCGATGAAGAAGAGCGTCGGCAGCTTCCAGGCGGCGGCGAGGTTGAACGCCTCCAGCACTGAGCCGATGTTCGCCGCGCCGTCGCCGAAGTACGTGACGGCGGCCGCGTCGGTTCCGGCGTGCTTGTCGGCCCACGCGAAGCCGGTCGCGAAGGGCACCGCGCCGCCGACGATGGCGTTCGTGCCCATAGCGCCGGCTTCCTTCCACTGCAGGTGCATGGAGCCACCGCGGCCCTTGCAGTAGCCGTCCTTGAGGCCGGCGATCTCCGCGAGGCTGCGGTAGAGCACGTCGACCACTTCGGGGCTCAGCTCGTCGTCGACGGAGAAGCCCGTCGGCTGCACGTACCCGAAGACCTTGGCGAGGAACTGGTGGTGGCCTCGGTGCGAGCCGTTGACCTGGTCGGCGGGGGTGAGGGGGACGCAGGAGCCGACGGCGCCGCCTTCCTGGCCGATCGAGGAGTGGGCGGGGCCGTTGATGAGCTTCTGGCCGGCGAGGTTGAGGACTTCCTCCTCGAAGGCCCGCACGAGGTGCAGCTGCACCGCGAAGTTCTGCAGGAGCTCCGGGGCTGCGTCGTCCCAGTCCTCCTGGGTGGTCTCCAGCTGGACCCAACTCACGTTCGGCTTGAGGTTCTTGATGGTAGACATCGAGTGTGTGATCCTCCGCTCGTGAGCTCCCTGGTGGGGAGCTCATCTGTCTGGGCGACAGCGCTGCACTGCGCTTCCCAGTTGTCTGTACATGCACGGTCCTGGCTTCACATAGGATTGGCCGGGCGAGCCATGAACAGAGCCTACTGTACATGGCTAGACATGTATATGCATCTAAGGACGTTGGTGAAACCGTGGCCGATCAAGGACTCAGCGGAGAGACGCTCGACAGAAATGCGGCAGTCCCGCTCTACGTGCAGCTCGCTGACGTGCTGCGCTCGAAGATCCAGAGCGGAGAATGGAAGCCTGATCAGCGCATTCCCTCCGAGAACGAGCTGAACCAGATCTACGGCATCAGCCGGATGACGGCGCGCAACGTGCTCTCCAAGCTCGTCGACGAGGGGCTCCTGTTCAGGGTCCACGGCAAGGGCACGTTCGTCGCCCACCAGAAGATCAGCACGAAGTCGCCGTCGTATCAGGGCATCCGCGAGCAGCTCGAGCAGCAGGGATTCGCGACCCGCACCGAGATGCTCGAGCTCGAGCGCATCGCTGGGGGAGGCCGCATCGGCCAGATCCTCGGCATCGGCGAGACCGAGAGCCTCTTCATGGTCCGCAGGCTCCGCTACGCGGAAGACGAGCCCATCAGCATCCACGAGTCATACGTGCCAGAGCGACTCGCGCCCAAGCTGCTCGAAGCCGACCTCGTCACCCGCCAGCTGTGCACGGTGCTGGAGGAGAATCACCAGCTGCGGATGGCGAACGTCATCGAGACCCTCGAGTCGTCGGTGCCGTCGAAGTCCACACTCACGACCCTCAAGGCGCGAACCGGCACCCCGGTGCTCCTGCTTGAGCAGCGCATCTCGAACGACGACGGCACGCCCTTCGAATTCACGCGCATCCTGTTCCGCGGCGACAAGGTCCGGCTGGAGTTCTCCTACTCGCTCTGACGCAGCGGATACGGCAGCCGCGAGCGACACGAACGGGCCCCGACCGGGGAGGAGCATCCATCCTCGGTCGGGGCCCGTTCTTCTTCGTGCGGGTCTCTGCGGGCACCGCCTGTCGGAGAGTCAGGTCTCGTGCACCTCGCACGGCATCACGCCGCCAGCGCTGCCTCCAGCGAGGCGACGGTGATGGTTCCATCAGCGCGAGTGAGGTCAGCGCCGCGCAGCGTGGTCGACGGGGCGCCGGCCTCGCCGAGATGGGAGACGACGCTCGTCGCGGCGGGGAAGTCGTCGTCCGCCGTGAAGTGGCTGACCGTGACGATGTGCGCCAGGCCCGCAGCGGCGGCAGCCTGCGCGCCGCCCCACGAGTCCTCGATGACGACCGCCTCGTCCTTCGCGAGCCCGAGCGTGTCGAGCGTGAGGAGGTAGATGTCCGGGGCCGGCTTCTTTGCGGGCACGACGTCGCCGGCGAAGACTCCGGCAAGACGGGACCGCAGGTCCGCACCGATCACGGTGTCGAGCACGGCCTCCACGCTGCCGAGTGCCGACGTGGACGCGACGGCGACGACCCAGCCGGCGTCCAGCGCCTCCGCGATGAGGCGGCGAACGCCGGGGCGGCCAGGCACCCTGCCTGAGCCCATGATCTCCACGTACGCCGCCGACTTCCGCTGGTGCACGTCCGCGACGAGTGCGTCCAGCTCGGCCGAATCAGCGGGGGCGAACTCGGGATGCTCACCCAGGTAGGCCTTGAAGCGCTCCTTGCCCCCACCCACCCGCAGCAGCTCGCCGTACTCGTCGGCGCTCCACTGGAAGCCCAGCCCGAGCTCGTCGAAGACCCGGTTGAAGGCGACGAGGTGACCGTCGAGCTCCGTGTCGGCCAGGACTCCATCGCAGTCGAGGATCAGTGCGCGCGTCATGCCGCTGCCCCGTTCGCAGTGTCGCGGCTTCCGAAGAGGTCGATGTGCTCGGTGACGGTCGCCGTGACTGCCTCGACCTGTTCCGCGAAGAGCTTCACCGGCTCCCATTTCCCGCTTGCCTCTGCGGCGACGAGGTGGCGGTGCGCCGAGTGCAGGTAGGCGAGCTTGAGCGCCGTGGAGATGTTGATCTTCGAGGTGCCGGAGGCGATGAAGCGCGCGAAGTCCTCTGCCGAGAGGCCGGTGCCGCCGTGCAGGACGATCGGGATATCGGTGCGGCTCGAGAACTCGGCCGCCCGGTCGAAGAGCAGCGTCGGGTTCGCGGTGTAGAGGCCGTGCGCCGTGCCCAGCTGCGGGGCCAACAGGTCCGTGCCCGTGTCGTTCGCCACCTCGAGCAGGGTGTCGACCGAGTAGGCGTGCGTGGCCTCGTCCGAGCCGACGCCGTCTTCCACGCCGACGATGTTCTCGATCTCCGACTCGACGTCGACTCCTGCTGCGTGCGCCTCCTGGACGACCTCGCGGGTCTCTGCCCACGCCTGGTCGAGACCCCGGTCGGAGGCGTCGAAGAGCACGGAGCTCCAGCCCTGCGCGATCGCCTCGGTGATGACGGCACGGTCGGGGCAGTGGTCGAGGTGCAGTGCGACCGGCACGTCGACGGCATCAGCGGCGATGCGCGCGGCGGCGGCGAGCTGCGCGGCGCCGACGACCTTGAGGGTCTTGACGGACGTCTGCAGGATGATCGGCGAGTTCGCGGCCTGCGCCGCGGCGACGGTGGCCTGCAGCGACAGCTGGTCGACGATGTTGACGGCGGGGATCGCATACCCGCCAGCCCGGGCGGCGGCAGCGAGCCGCCGCGTGCTTGCGAAGGTCATGGTGTTCTCCTACGTGGTTGGGTCGGCGCGTGAAGCCGCTGGGTTCGGTCGTGGAGCGGGTGGATGCGGAAGGTCACGGGTGAGGGGCCTGCGTTGGTCCGTCACTCGTCAGCTCCTGGATGCCGCCGTGCTGGCGGCGGTCGCGAGGATGATCGCCGTGGACTGGGCGCCGGGGTCTCGGTGCCCTCGCGAGCGCTCGCCCAGGTAGCTGGCACGCCCCTTCGTCGCGATGAGCGGCTCCGTGGCGACCGCGCCTGCTGCGGCTGCCTCCGCGGCGGCCGCCAGCGTCTCCGCCGGGCCCGCACCTGCGGCGGCGGCCGCCTTCGCCGCCTCGACCGCCGGGGTCCAGGCGTCGACCATCGTCTTCTCGCCGGCGTGCGCCTTGCCGCGTTTCATGAGGCTCTCGAGCGCGCTCTCGAGCATCGTCGCGACCCCGGCGCCGTCGAGTGGGAGCGTCGAGCACTTCGCCGCTCCGATGAAGACCGAGCCGTACAGGGGGCCGGATGCGCCGCCGACCGTCGACATGAGCGTCTTGGCGGTGACGGCGAACACCTCCTTGACGCTGATGGGGGTGCCTTCCCCGACGGCTGTCGCCGCGGCTGCGAGACCCCGACTCAGATTCTCGCCGTGGTCGCCGTCGCCGATGGCCCTGTCGAGCTCGATGAGCTCCGTGCGTGCCGTCAGGACGTCGGCGGCCGCTGCCTGCACCCAGGCGATCGCCCAGCCGGTGTCGAGTTCGTCGGTCATGCGCCCGCCCGCCATCCGCTCGTGTGGACGGGGGCATCGAACAGCTCGGTGAGTTCGTCGTCGAGGCGCAGGAGGGTGATGGAGGCGCCCTTCATCTCGAGCGAGGTGAAGTAGTTGCCCACCAGGCTGCGCTCGATGGTCACCCCAAGGTCGTCGAGGACATCGGCGGCGTGGTTGAAGAGGATGAACTGCTCTGAGAGGGGGGTCCCGCCGAGGCCGTTCACGAACAGCAGGACCCGGTCTCCCGAGGTGATCTCGAGGTCGCCGATCACACGCTCGAGGAGGATGTCGGTGATCTCGTCGGCCGTCGTCATCTCGCCGCGTCGAACCCCGGGCTCACCGTGCACGCCGATGCCGATCTCGATCTCGTTGGGCCCGAGATCGAACGAAGGCCTGCCGACGGTGGGGACGGTGCACGCTTCGAGCGCGAGGCCCATCGTGCCCATGTTCGTGTTGGCCTTCTTGGCGATGCGGACCACATCGGCGAGGTCGTCACCGCGTTCGGCTGCGGCACCGGCCAGCTTCATCGTGACGATCGTGCCAGCGACGCCGCGGCGCCCTGCCGTGTAGGTCGAGTCCTCGACCGCGACGTCATCGTCGAGCACGACCGTCTCGACCTCGATGCCCTCGAGGTCGGCGAGCTCTGCCGCGGCCTCGAAGTTGAGGATGTCACCCGTGTAGTTGAGGACGAGGTGGACGACGCCGCGGGCCTGATCGGCGGAGCTCGTCGCCGCGAGGATCTGGTCGGGGGTGGGGGAGCTGAAGAACGCTCCGGGTGCGGCTGCGTCGAGCATCCCGGCGCCGACGTAGCCTCCGCCGAGCGGCTCGTGCCCGGAACCGCCGCCCGAGATGACGCCCACCTTGGGGGAGGCGGCGGGCGCCGCCCTCGAGAAGTGCACGGGATCGGTGTGCAGCGTGACGAGCGACGAGTTGGCACGCGCGAACCCGCGCATGAACTCGTCGAGGACGGTCGCGGGTGTGTTGATCAGTTTCTTCACCGAATGCTCCTTTGCATCGTGGCGTACAGCTCGATCGTGACTACAAGTACATACAAGCATATTCAAGTATGTACATGTTGTTGATCTCGCCGGATCACGAGCTCAGCATACATGTCTATACAAGTATGTCCAACTCATGCCCGGAAGTACGCGCACGCGGTGCGCCGGAGGGTGTCGGCTACTCTGCGCGATGCCTCAGCTCGCGCCCCCGAACGACGTCCTTCTCGATCTGCTCCAGGCGCTTGGCGCTGGCCTTGGTGTCGCGCGGAGGCAGCTGGATGCTCTGCTCCGCCGCGATGCCGCCCCGCAGCTGCCGGACACGCTCGATCTCCGCATCGCACTGCGCACCGAAGAGCAGGGCGAGGTTCACGATCCACAGCCACAGGAGCCCGACGATGACACCGGCAACGCTGCCGTAGAGGCGCTCGTAGCTGCTGAAGTTCGCCACGTAGAAGAAGAAGCCAGCGCTCGCGATGCCAGTCACGAAGAGTGCGATGAACGCGCCGAGCGTCATCCACTTGAACTTCGGCAGCTTGACGTTCGGCGTGCCGTAGAACAGGACGGCGATCATCACGATCACCACGAGCAGCACGATCGGCCACCTCGCGAAGCTCCATACGGTCAGCGACGCGTCGCCCAGACCGATGATGCCGCCGATGGCCGAGGCCACCGGTCCCGAGAGGGCGAGGATGGCGAAGATCACCAGCATGAGCAGCAGGAGCACGATCGTCCACAGCATCATGGTGGGGCGCAGCTTCCAGAACGGCCGCCCCTCGTCGATCTCGTACACCGTGTTCATCGCGTGCGAGAAGCAGTTCACGTAGCCCGACGCAGACCACAGTGCGCCGAGCAGACCGACGATGAACGCCGTGCCTGCGCCCTGCGACTCGCCCAGCTGCAGCACCGTGCTCCGCAGCGTCTCCGCGAACGTCGGGTCGGCGAGGTGCGTCGACATCTCGTCGATGAAGGACACCGCCGTGTCGGTCAGCCCGAACAGGCCGATGACCGACATCAGCGCCAGGAGCGCGGGGAACAGACCGAGCAGCATGAAGAAGGTGAGCGCCGCGGCCAGGACCGTGCAGCGGTCGCGGAGGAACTCCCGGATGGCGCGCATGAGGATGTACCGCCAGGCCGGGCCGACCACGTTCCTCAGCCCGTCTGGCTTACGGGGGTCTCGCGCATCCGGAGCCGTCCGTTCCTTGACGACGCTGGTCTCATGGGCTGCCCCGGGGGTGGTCATAGAGGCAGGCTAGGCGCGCGCGATGCCCTCGGCGGGGAGGGCGCGCGCTCGGCCACCACCTCCACGCGAGAAAGGGAGCAGCCGAGTACGGCTGCTCCCTTTCGCTGGTGCTGACGTCGTGGCTAGACGCGGCCCTTCAGCATTGCCTGCTTGACCTCGGCGATCGCCTTCGTCACCTGGATGCCACGCGGGCAGGCCTCGGTGCAGTTGAAGGTCGTGCGGCAGCGCCAGACGCCCTCGCGGTCGTTGAGGATGTCGAGGCGGACCTTCGCGTCCTCGTCACGGGAGTCGAAGATGAAGCGGTGCGCGTTCACGATGGCGGCCGGGCCGAAGTACTGGCCGTCGGTCCAGAACACGGGGCACGACGTGGTGCACGCGGCGCACAGGATGCACTTGGTGGTGTCGTCGAAGCGCTCGCGGTCGGCGATCGACTGGAAGCGCTCCTTGCCCTTCTCCGGCTCGGCCTGAGCCTTCAGGAAGGGCTGCACCTCGCGGTACGCCTCGAAGAACGGCTCCATGTCGACGATGAGGTCCTTCTCGAGGGGGAGCCCCTTGATGGCCTCGACGTAGATGGGCTTCGAGATGTCGAGGTCCTTGACCAGCGTCTTGCATGCGAGGCGGTTGCGGCCGTTGATGCGCATCGCATCGGAGCCGCAGATGCCGTGTGCACAGGAGCGACGGAACGCGAGCGAGCCGTCCTGGTCCCACTTGATGCGGTGCAGGGCGTCGAGGATGCGGTCGGTCGGGTACATCTCGACATCGAACGCCTCCCAGTACGGCTCGGTGTCCGTCTCGGGGCTGTAGCGGCGCACGTTGAGCGTCACCGTGAACGGCTTGGGAGCCTCGATGGGCGCCTCGGGTGCTTCAGTCGTTGCAGCAGTCATTCTGTGAAGCCCTTCCTAGTACTTGCGCTCGGTCGGCTCGTAGCGCGTCACGCGCACGGGCTTCTTGTCGAGACGGATGTGGTCTGCGGGGTCGGGAGACTTCCGGTCGCCCGTGAGGTACGCCATGGTGTGGTGCATCCAGTTGACGTCGTCGCGCTTCGGGAAGTCGTCGCGCATGTGGCCGCCGCGGCTCTCCTCGCGGTTGAGGGCGCAGTACACGAGCACCTCGGCGAGGTCGAGCAGGAAGCCGAGCTCGATGCCCTCGAGCAGTTCCGTGTTGTAGCGCTTGCCCTTGTCGAAGACCGAGATCTCGGTGTACCGCTCGCGGAGGGAGTGGATGACCTTCGTCGCCTCGGTCAGCGTCTCCGAGGTGCGGAAGACCTGGGCGTTCTTGTCCATCGTCTCCTGGAGCTCACGACGCAGGCCGGCGACCGACTCGGTGCCGGTCGATGCCTGCAGGTCGTCGACCATGCCCTTGACGAACGCCGCTGCGTCGTCGGGCAGGGGAGCGAACTCGGCGGTCTTGACGTACTCGACGGCGTTGCGGCCGCTGCGCTTGCCGAAGACGTTGATGTCGAGCAGCGAGTTGGTGCCGAGACGGTTCGAGCCGTGCACCGAGACGCAGGCGCACTCGCCGGCCGCGTAGAGGCCGGGGATGACGGTCTCGTTGTCGGAGAGCACCTCGCCGGCGTTGTTCGTCGGGATGCCGCCCATCGCGTAGTGCGCGGTCGGGTACACGGGCACCGGCTCGGTGACGGGGTCGACGCCGAGGTAGGTGCGCGCGAACTCGGTGATGTCGGGCAGCTTCGTCTCGAGCACCTCGGCACCGAGGTGGGTGCAGTCGAGGTACACGTAGTCCTTGTGCGGGCCGGCGCCGCGGCCGTCGAGCACTTCCTGCACCATGGAACGAGCCACGATGTCGCGGGGCGCGAGGTCCTTGATGGTCGGCGCGTAGCGCTCCATGAAGCGCTCGCCCGAGGCGTTGCGGAGGATGGCGCCCTCGCCGCGCGCACCCTCGGTGAGGAGGATGCCGAGGCCGGCCAGGCCGGTGGGGTGGAACTGGTAGAACTCCATGTCCTCGAGCGGGAGGCCACGGCGCCAGACGATGCCCATGCCGTCACCCGTGAGGGTGTGCGCGTTCGAGGTTGTCTTGAAGACCTTGCCGAAGCCGCCGGTCGCGAAGATGAAGGCCTTGCCCTGGAAGACGTGCAGCTCGCCCGTCTTGAGCTCGAGTGCCACGATGGCCGCGGGGACCTCCTGGCCGTCGACCTCGGTCATGACGATGTCGAGCGCGTAGAACTCGTTGAAGAACTTGACGTTGTGCTTGACGCAGTTCTGGTAGAGCGTCTGGAGGATCATGTGACCCGTGCGGTCAGCCGCGTAGCAGGCGCGGCGAACCGGCGCCTTGCCGTGGTCGCGCGTGTGGCCGCCGAAGCGACGCTGGTCGATCTTGCCCTCCGGGGTGCGGTTGAAGGGCAGGCCCATGTTCTCGAGGTCGATGACCGCCTCGATGGCCTCCTTCGCGAGGATCTCGGCAGAGTCCTGGTCGACGATGTAGTCGCCGCCCTTGACGGTGTCGTACGTGTGCCACTCCCAGTTGTCGTCCTCGACGTTCGCGAGAGCCGCCGCCATGCCGCCCTGCGCCGCACCGGTGTGCGAGCGAGTCGGGTAGAGCTTCGTGACGACAGCCGTGTCAGCGCCCTGCGCGGCCTCGATGGCCGCGCGCATCCCGGCGCCGCCGGCGCCCACGATGACGATCTCGTGCTGGTGGTAGTGGACGCCGTCGACGGTGCGCGTCGGAGCGAGCTTCTCTGCCATATGTCTGTGGCTCTTCTTTCTGAGGTGGTGGAAGTCGTGTGGCCGAGCGGGTCGGCTAGGCCGGGCAGAAGCTCGGCAGGTTCTCGGCTGCGCCGTTCGCGGGGCACGGGTCGAACGTGTAGATCACGAGGAGGCCGAGGACGATGAGCACCGTCGTGACGAGGAACAGCGTGACCTGCAGTGCGCGACGCGTGCTCGCCTTCGACACGTAGTCGTTGATGATCGTGCGCATGCCGTTGGCGCCGTGGATGAACGCGAGGACCAGCATGAGCGTGTCCCAGACCACCCAGAAGGGGTCTGCCATCTTGCCGGCGACGAACGCGAAGTCGATGGCGGCGACGCCCTGGCCGACCATGAGGTTCGTGAAGAGGTGGCCGAAGATGAGGATGACCAGCAGCACACCGGACACGCGCATGAACGCCCAGCCGATGCGCTCCCAGTTGGTGCTGTTCTTGGCGGCAGCTGCTGAACGGGGGTACTCGATGGTTTCGATAGTCATGGCAGCTCCCTCCTAGTGGCTGAACACGTTGATGAGGTGGCGGGGCGTGAAGCCGATCATCGTGACGACGCAGAGGCCGATGACGATCCAGAACATGAGCTTCTGGTACTTCGCGCCGCCGGGCAGGAAGTCGATGAGGATGATGCGGATTCCGTTGAACGCGTGGTAGCAGATGGCTGCCACGAGTCCGACCTCGCCGATGCCCATGATGGGCGTCTGGTAGGTGTGGATGGCCGCGTTGTAGGCCTCAGGACTGACGCGCACGAGCGACGTGTCGAGCACGTGCACGATCAGGAAGAAGAAGATGGAGACGCCGGTGATGCGGTGGAGGACCCAGGACCACATGCCCTCGTTCCCCCGGTACAGCGTGCCGCCGCGTCGCGGCTTCTTCGCTGTGTTCTTTGGGGCTGTCGAGCCCGCCGGAGCTGGTGTCTGTACGGCTGACACGGGATTGCCCTTCTGTCGCGTTGCGTTCTTCCGCTCAGGACTCTTGCGCCGAGAAGGTGAAGACTGAGCGGCAGCTCCCAACCACACTGCGTTGGGCATGTTGATACCCGCCTAGACTACGCCTCCCGCCGTTTCCGGCTGGCAAGGTTAACCTTCCTTGGCGGCCTTGTCTGCGTGAGGCCGAGGCATGGACCGGGCCGTTCAGGCGAGCGGCAGCGTGACGGGGCGCCGCGCCTCGGCCAACACGTCGGCATAGTGGCTGAGCAGCTCGTCGCAGACGCTCTCCCACGAGCGCGAGAGCACTCGGCGGCGGCCGGCCTCGCCCATCCTGGCACGCAGCTCGGGAGCGTCGACGAGCTTCTCGAGCATGACCCGCAGATCGAGGTCGCCTGCTCGGTCGGGGTCGAAGTGGAATCCGTCGACGCCGTGTTCGATGAGGTCGATGGGCCCGCCCGCGTAGGGGGCGACGACGGGCAGGCCACTGGCGTGGGCCTCCTGGATCGTCTGCCCGAAGGTCTCCTCCGTCCCCGTGTGCACGAAGACGTCGAAGCTCGCGTAGGCCATGGCCAGGTCTCGGCCGCCGAGTCGCCCGGCGAAATGAACCGGGACCCCCTTGAGGGCCTTCCGGATGCTCGGCTCCGACGGCCCATCGCCCACGACGACCAGCTGCACGTCGTCGAGCCCCCTGAGCGAGGCGAGGCGCTCGACCTGCTTCTCGGGCGCGAGCCTGCCCACGTAGCCGATGATGGTGCGCGAGTCGGCGCCCAGGCGCTTGCGGCTGCTGCGCACGCTCTGCTCCTGCTTGTTGCGCGGATGGTAGGTCTCGAGGTCGACGCCTCGGCCCCAGCGGGTGGCGTTCGTGATCTTGGCGCGCCGCAGGTCGCCGAGCGCCGCGCTCGACGGCGCCAGCGTCAGGTCTGCGTTGTTGTGCAGCCAGCGGATGAACCACCAGGCGAAGCCCTCCATGGCGCTCAGCTTGTTGCGCTTCGTGTACCCGGCGACGTCGGTCTGGAAGACGGCCACGCTCGGTATGCCGCGTCGTTTCGCGGCTGCGATCGCCTGCGATCCCAGAAAGAGTGGACTCGCGGCGTGTACGACGTCTGGCGCGAACTCGGCGAGGAGCCGATCGACCCTGGGGGAGGGGAGTCCGACGGGGAACTGGCGGTAGTCGAGAGCAGGCACCTCGACGACGCGGAACCCCCTGTAGTCCTTCGGCGAGCCGGCTGCCGGAGTGACGACGATGGCCTCGTGTCCGCGCAGTGCGAGGTGGTCGAGCACCTTGCAGACGCTGTTCGTCACGCCGTTGACGGTGGGGAGGAAGCTCTCGGTGACGACCGCGATGCGCATAGGGCGAACGTAGGTGCTGGGAGTGGCACGGAGGTGAACTCGCGGCGACGCCCGCACGACGACTTCTCCACAGCTTCGTCCCGCCGAAACCAGCGCGTGACAGTGTTCCCCTAGGGTGTTGCGCATGGCAGATGCGATCGATCGGTTCTATGGCGTGATTCCAGCGGGAGGCGTCGGCTCCCGACTGTGGCCCCTCTCGCGGGCCGAAGCCCCGAAATTCCTCCACGACGTCGTCGGGAACGGCTCGACCCTCCTGCGGGCGACCTGGGACCGCCTCGCGCCGCTGTGCGCGGAGGACCGGCTCCTCGTCGTGACGGGAGAGGCGCACGCCAAGGAGGTGCGCGCGCAGCTCCCAGAGCTCATCGAGGAGAACATCGTCCTCGAGAGCGAGGGTCGCGAGTCGACGGCGGCCATCGGCCTCGCCGCGGCCATCCTGCAGCGGCGTGTGCCCGACGCCATCATCGGCTCGTTCGCCGCTGACCACCTCATCGGTGCGACCGACCGCTTCGCAGCGGCGGTGCGCGAAGCCGTCGAGGCGGCCGACGCCGGAGCCATCGTCACGATCGGCATCCAGCCCATCGAGCCGTCCACCGCCTTCGGCTACATCCGAGCGGGCAAGCCGCTGAAGATCCCCGCCGCCCCGAGTGCGCGGAAGGTCGACGCGTTCGTCGAGAAGCCCAAGGAGGCGACAGCTCGCCGCTACCTCGCCTCCGGCGAGTACCTCTGGAACGCCGGCATGTTCTTCGCCCGCGTCGACCGCCTCATGGAGGCGCTGGCCGAGTCGAACCCGCCACTGGCCGCTGGCATCAACGAGATCGCGGATGCCTGGGGCACCGATCAGCAGGCGGAGGTCACCGCTCGCGTCTGGCCGAACCTCGAGAAGATCGCCATCGACTACACCGTCGCCGAGCCGGCGGCCGCCCGCGGCGAGCTGGCCGTCATCCCCGGCTACTTCCAGTGGGACGACGTGGGGGACTTCGCGGCCGTGAGCCGGCTCCGAAAGAGCACCAACGGGAACGGCGTGACCGTGCACGGCGATGAGAGCAACGTCGTGGTCGTCGACGGCTCCGGCCTCATCGTCAACCACACCGACCGCGTCGTCGCGATCGCCGGCATCAAGGACATCGTCGTGGTCGACACCCCGGATGCGCTGCTCGTCACGACCGCGGCGAACGCGCAGAAGGTCAAGCAGCTCGTCGCCGAGATCAAGGCGTCGAAGCGGCCGGAAGTCCTCTAGCCCGCCTTCCACTCATCTGCGCGCGTGCACGGTCACAACGATCCGTGCACGCGCGTAGCGGTCTGCACCCGGCTCCCACTACTCTTCCGGCATGTCACGCTCTCGTATTCCAGGCGCCGTCGGCGCGCTCGCTGTCGCTGCCCTCGCTCTCACGGCCTGCCAGGCGCCGCCAGAGGCGCCGGGGTCGACGGGCGCAGCGGCTGCGGGAAGCGACTACCTGGCGTGCATGGTCGCGAACAGCGGCAACATCCAGGACCGCTCCTTCAACCAGGCCGTCTTCGAGTCGCTCGAGGCGGCCAAGGCGGAGTACGGCGTCGACATGCGCGAGACGGTCTCGCAGTCGCAGGCTGACTACGAGACGAACCTCGAGACCATGGTCGGCGAGGGCTGCGACTACATCGTCACGGTCGGCTGGGAGCTGGCCGACGCGACCCGCGCTTCCGCGGAGGCGAACCCGGACATCACGTACTCGATCGTCGACGAGGTCGTGGATGGTCCCAACGTCGCGTCCATCGTGCACGACACGGCCCAGGCGGCGTTCCTCGCCGGCTACCTGGCGGCGGGGGTCAGCAAGACCGGGGTCGTCGGGACGTTCGGCGGCGGCAACCAGCCGCCCGTGACGGTCTTCATGGACGGCTTCGCGGCGGGGGTCGAGCAGTACAACACGACGAAGGGCGCCTCGGTGCGGGTCGTCGGCTGGGACCCGGAGTCGCAGCAGGGGTCCTTCACCGACGACTTCACGAACACGAACGCCGCGCAGACCACGGCGCAGGGGCTCATCTCGCAGGGGGCCGACATCATCATGCCCGTCGCGGCTCAGGCGGGCGAGGGTGCTGCTGCGGCGGCACTGGCCGCGGGCGATGTCGGCATCATCTGGGTCGACTCCGACGGGTACGAGCTTCTGGGCGAGGAGTACCGGCCGCTCCTGGTCACGACGGTAGAGAAGCGGATGGAGCCGGCCATCCTCGGCGTCATCGGCTCCGACATCGCGGGAACCTTCGAGGCGGGCAACAACGTCGGCACGCTCGAGAACGACGGCGTCGGGCTCTCGTCCTTCCACGACTGGGATGCGAAGATCCCCGCCGAGCTGAAGGCGGAGGTCGAGGCGCTCAAGGCCAAGATCATCTCCGGCGAGATCGTCGTCGAGTCGCCGTCATCGCCGACGGGAGCGAACTGACGGACCCCCGGAGCGGGCATCCACACGTCCGCACCGACCGATCGGCCTGCGACGATGCGGTGCCGTGAGCGTCGCCGGGCGACGCGCCGAGAAACACACTCGTAACTGTGCAACGGTCGGGTTTCGATTCCGATTTCGGCCGAATTGTGACGCAGCGCTACGGCTATGCTCGGGCAATCACCAGCTTCGTCGTGTTCGCGTTCTGCGGCCCGACGGACATCCAACTCAGGAGGATCGAGAGTGGCTATCTCTTCGAAGCAGCGTTTCGCTGCACTTGGCACGGTGGGCGTTGCAGCCCTCGTGCTCGCCGGTTGTGCCCCCGCGCCAGAAGCAGGCGATGGGGCCGCTGAAGGCGCATCCGACTTCACCGCGTGCATGGTGTCTGACGAGGGCGGGTTCGACGACCGCTCCTTCAACCAGCTTGCGCACACGGGGCTCGAGAACGCGGAGTCCGAGCTCGGAGTCAACGTGCTCGAGGCGGAGTCGGCAACACCGGACGACTACGCGGCAAACCTGACGACCATGGTCGACCAGGGCTGCAAGATCATCGTTCCCGTCGGCTTCAAGCTAGCAGACGCGACGGCCGCAGCGGCCGAGGCGAACCCAGACGTCGACTTCGCGATCGTCGACGTCGAGGGCCTCGGCATCCCGAACGTGCTCGAGCTCAACTACGACACGGCGCAGGCCGCGTTCCTCGCGGGCTACGCCTCGGCTGCGTACTCCAAGACGGGCACCGTCGCCACCTACGGCGGCGCCGCCATCCCGACCGTCACGATCTTCATGGACGGCTTCGCCAACGGCGTCAAGCACTTCAACGAGGTCAAGGGCAAGGACGTCAAGGTCATCGGCTGGGACGTCGACTCGCAGCAGGGCTCGTTCGTGGACGACTTCACGAACGTCTCCCGCGCCAAGGAGATCTCCACCGGCTTCCTCAGCCAGGGTGCAGACGTCATCCTCCCCGTCGGCGGCCCCCTCTACCAGGGTGCAGCTGAGGCGATCCGCGAAGGCGGCCAGGACGCCGTCATCCTCGGCGTCGACTCCGACCTCGCGGTCGCAGACGAGCAGTACGCGGACATCATCCTCGTGTCGATCATGAAGGGCCTCGACGTCACGGTTCTCGACGCGATCTCCCAGAGCGTCGACGGCACCTTCGAGGGTGGCACGACCTACACGGGCGTCCTCGAGAACGAGGGCGTCGGCCTCTCCGGCTTCGGCGCCTTCGAGTCCGAGCTGCCCTCCGGCACGCTCGACGAGATCGACACCCTGAAGCAGGAAGTCATCGACGGCAAGTACCCGGAACTGTCGCCTTCCTCACCCAAGGTCTGATCCTCTGCTGTCCAGATTGACGTCTGGGCACAACATGATGCGGGGCCGTCGCGCAAACTCGCGGCGGCCCCGTAGCATGCCTACGCATGCATCTCGAGCTGGCGGCGGTCACCACCGCGACCGGCTCGCTTATCACCGGCCCACCAGGCCGTATTCCGCACTACTGCACAGCGAAGTGGACCGCTATGAAACTCGAGCTTCGAGGCATCACCAAGCGATTTGGTGCCTTCACGGCCAACGACAACATCAACCTCACGATCGAGGAGGGCGAGATCCATGCGCTCCTCGGCGAGAACGGTGCTGGCAAGTCGACCCTGATGAACGTGCTCTACGGCCTCTACCAGGCCGATGAGGGCGAGATCCTGCTGGACGACGACGTCCGGCACTTCTCCGGTCCTGGCGATGCCATGGCCGCCGGCATCGGAATGGTCCACCAGCACTTCATGCTCATCCCCGTCTTCACCGTGGCGGAGAACCTCATGCTCGGGCACGAGCCGGCCAGTGGGCTCGGCGTGCTCGACATCGACAGCGCGCGCCAGAAGGTGCGCGACCTGTCGGCGCAGTTCGGCTTCAACATCGACCCCGATGCGCTGGTCGAGCACCTGCCCGTCGGCGCGCAGCAGCGCGTCGAGATCATCAAGGCCCTCTCGCGCGACGCGAAGATCCTGGTCCTGGACGAGCCCACCGCCGTGCTCACGCCCCAGGAGACCGACGAGCTCATCGTCATCATGGATCAGCTGCGCAAGGCCGGCACCTCCATCGTCTTCATCACGCACAAGCTGCGAGAGGTCCGCAAGGTGGCGGACCGCATCACGGTCATCCGGCGAGGCAAGGTCGTCGGCACGGCGCTCCCGAGCGAGTCCAACGAAGAGCTCGCGGCGAAGATGGTGGGCCGAGCGGTCGACCTCGACGTCGACAAGGAGGCCCCGAAGCTGGGCGAGACGACGTTCGTCGTCTCCGAGCTGACGGTCTTCGACGAAGTCGGCGCCAAGCAGGTCGACGAGCTGAGCTTCGAGGTGCGCGAGGGCGAGATCCTCGTGATCGCCGGCGTGCAGGGCAACGGCCAGACCGAGCTCACGGAGGCCATCCTCGGCCTCCATAAGAAGGCGCTCGGCTCGATCAGCCTCGACGGCAACGAGCTCATCGGGCAGTCGGTCAAGAAGACGCTGGATGCGGGACTCGGCTTCGTGCCGGAAGACCGCACCGAAGACGGCATCGTCGGCGACTTCACGATCGCGGAGAACCTCGTGCTCGACCGGGCGGACCGCCCGCCGTTCTCGAACGGCATCGCGCTCAACCTGCGGGAGATCACCGCCTTCGCGGAGAAGAACGTCAAGGACTTCGACGTCCGGGCACCGTCCATCGAGACGGCCGTGGGTCGTCTCTCCGGCGGAAACCAGCAGAAGGTCGTCCTCGCGCGCGAGCTCGGCCGCGACCTGCGGATGTTCATCGCCTCGCAGCCGACCCGAGGTCTCGACGTCGGATCGATCGAGTTCGTGCACGAGCAGATCGTGCGCGTCCGCGACTCGGGCATCCCGGTCATCATCGTGTCGACGGAGCTCGACGAAGTCGTCCAGCTGGCAGATCGGATCATGGTCATGTACCAGGGCAAGAGCATGGGAATCGTTGGACCGGAGACGTCGCGAGACGTGCTCGGCCAGATGATGGCGGGGGTAGAGGTATGAGCCAGCTGCAGAACGTGACGGCGGAGACCCCGCCGCCACCCGGCACCCAGGTGCCGGCCGCCGCGAGCGAGCAGTCGCCGTGGCACGGCCTCTGGCGCGACATCCTCGGCGGAGGGCCGCTGCGCTCGATCCTCGCGATCGTGCTGGCGCTGCTCATCGGCTCCCTCCTCGTCGTCTTCACGAGCGACGACGTGCTCGAGACCACCGGCTACTTCTTCTCGCGGCCGATGGACCTCTTCACGGCGGCGGGCGGCGTCATCGGCGGTGCGTTCCGCGCGCTGTGGGAAGGCGCGATCTACTCGCCCCGCAACGGCTTCGTGCCGCTGACCAACACGCTCATGTGGGCGACCCCGCTCATCACGGCGGGCCTCGGCGTCGCGTTCGCGTTCCGTGCCGGCCTCTTCAACATCGGTGGTCAGGGCCAGATCCTCATCGCCGCGCTCTTCACGGGCTTCATCGGCGCGAGCCTGCAGCTGCCGTTCGTCGTGCACGTCCTCGTGGCGGCGTTCGCCGGCATCGTCGGCGGCTCGCTCTGGGCCGGCATCGCCGGCTGGCTGAAGGCGCAGACCGGCGCCCACGAGGTGATCGTCACGATCATGCTCAACTGGATCGCCTTCTGGGGCATCACCTACCTGCTGAAGACCCCGGTCTTCCAGGCCGAGGGTGCTGGCGGCAACGCCAAGGCCAAGCCCATCGTCGAGTCCGCGCAGCTGCCTGACCTCGTCGGTGCCGCCGACTGGGGCTTCATCCTCGCCATCGCCGCCGCATTCGTCTACTGGTGGATCATGGAGCGCACCACGGTCGGCTTCAAGGTGCGCGCGGTCGGCCTCAACCCGAGCGCCGCTCGAACGGCCGGCATCAACGTCGCCTTCATCACCTTCCTCACGATGGCCATCGCCGGCGCCTTCATCGGCCTCGCCGGTGCCACGCAGGTGCTCGGTCGCGCGACAGCGGGCTACGACCCCGGAGTGCACGCGGGTATCGGCTTCGATGCCATCACCGTCGCGCTGCTCGGTGCCGGCCACCCGGTCGGCATCATCCTCGCCGGCCTCCTCTTCGGAGCGCTCAAGGCGGGCTCCTTCCCCATGCAGGTCGTCGAGGGCATCCCCATCGACATCGTCGCCGTCATCCAGGGCCTCATCGTGCTCTTCATCGCAGCGCCGCCGCTCATCCGGGCGATCTTCCGCCTCCCGCGGCCGTCCGGCATCCGCCTCCTCGACCGCATCCGCGCGTCGCGCGAGGGCCGGGAAGACAGCAGCGACAAGGGCAGCAACGGCAAGAAGAACGAGGTGAACGCATGACCGCAGTGACGCCGAGCACCGAGGAGCAGATCCCGGTAGGGGCAAGCACCAAGGCCGAGGTCCGCTCGACCCGCAGCTGGAAGGCGCCGATCGCGTACGCGTTCTTCAGCGCGCTCGTCCTCATCGTCTTCGGGCTGCTCGCACCTGCGGGCGCCTCGAGCACGATCGACCTGAACTCGGATGGCGTCCCCATCAAGTTCGCCCCCCTGGTCCTGCCGACCATGATGACGAACCTCATCATCGGCGTGATCCTCGCCGGAATCACCGTCGTCGCCTTCCTCCGCACAGCGGCGGGCGAGAAGCTGCCCATGTGGGTCATGGTCGTCTTCGGCATCCTCTGGGTGTGGGCGCTCATCGTCTTCATCGGCGCCAACGCCAACGTCCCGCTCACCTGGCTCCTCACCGGAACGCTCGCCATCTCGACCCCGCTGATCTTCGGATCCATGGCGGGACTCGTCTCGGAGCGCGTCGGCGTCGTGAACATCGCCATCGAGGGCCAGCTCCTCGCCGGCGCGTTCACCTCGGCGCTCATCGGCTCCATGACGGGCAACCCGTTCCTCGGCCTCCTCGGCGCGATCCTCGCGGGCATGCTGGTCTCGCTCATCCTCGCGGTCTTCTCGATCCGCTACCTCGTCGAGCAGGTGGTCGTCGGCGTGGTCATCAACATGCTGGTCATCGGCCTGACGAACTTCCTCTACTCGGGCGTCATGACCCGCGACAGCGGGTTCCTCAACACGATCGCGCAGAACGAGAAGTACCCGCGCTTCGCGATCCCACTGCTGAGCGACATCCCCGTCATCGGGCCGCTGCTCTTCGACAACACCTTCATCGTGTACCTCATGTTCCTCACGGTGCCGGCGCTCACCTTCGCGCTCTTCAAGACCCGCTGGGGCCTGCGCCTCCGCGCCGTCGGCGAGCACCCGAAGGCTGCCGACACGGTCGGGATCAAGGTCAACAAGACCCGGTTCTGGAACGTCCTCCTCTCGGGTGCCATCGCCGGCGCGGGCGGGAGCTTCTTCACGCTCGGCAGCGTCGGCTCGTTCAGCCAGGAGATGACAAGCGGCCAGGGCTACATCGCCCTCGCCGCACTGATCTTCGGGCGCTGGCACCCCGTCTACGCCACCCTCGCGGCGCTGCTCTTCGGCTTCGCCTCGAACCTGAAGACCCTCGTGAGCCAGGTCGGCGCGAACATCCCACCCGAGTTCATGGCGATGATCCCCTACATCGTCACGATCCTCGCCGTGGCCGGATTCGTCGGCCAGTCGCGCGGACCCGCCGCGGCGGGCAAACCCTACGTGAAGGCATAGCGATGACAGCACCGGACACCGAAGCGCTCGCACCCGACTGGGAAGCCCTGCGTCAGGCCGCACGCGACATCATGGCGAAGGCCTACGCGCCGTACTCGAACTACTCGGTCGGCGCCGCCGCGCTCGTCGACGACGGACGCATCGTCGTCGGCTGCAACGTCGAGAACGCCAGCTACGGAGTCGGCCTGTGCGCCGAGTGCGGGCTCGTGTCGGCGCTCCAGGCGAGCGGCGGCGGCAAGCTCGTCGCGTTCTCCTGCTGCAACGGCGCCGGCGACATCATCATGCCGTGCGGCCGCTGCCGTCAGCTGCTGTACGAGTTCTCAGCACCAGGGATGCTCCTCGACACCGTCTCGGGCATCCGCACCATCGACCAGGTACTGCCGGATGCGTTCGGCCCCAGAGATCTCGAAGGGATCGCATGAGCTCCACCCCCGCCCTCTCCGCAATCGAGGCGTTCGACGCCGTCGACCTCATCAAGGCGAAGCGCGACGGGCGATCCCTGTCGACGCCGGAGATCGACTGGCTCATATCGCGGTACGCGAACGGCTTCGTGGGCGACGAGCAGATGGCCGCGATGGCGATGGCGATCTTCCTCAACGGCATGGAGCGCACCGAGATCCGCGACATGACCCTCGCGATGATCGCATCCGGTGAGCGGATGAACTTCGACGGGCTCGGCAAGGTCACGGTCGACAAGCACTCCACCGGGGGCGTCGGCGACAAGATCACGCTTCCGCTCATGCCGCTCGTCGCCTCCTTCGGTGTCGCGGTGCCGCAGCTCTCCGGCCGCGGGCTCGGCCACACGGGAGGAACCCTCGACAAGCTCGAGGCCATCCCCGGCTGGCGGGCCGACCTCAGCAACGAGGAGATGTTCCGCCTCCTCAAGGAGATCGGCGGCGTCATCTGCGCCGCTGGAGCCGGCCTGGCGCCAGCCGACAAGAAGCTGTACGCGCTCCGCGACATCACCGGCACGGTCGAGTGCATCCCGCTCATCGCGTCGAGCATCATGTCGAAGAAGATCGCGGAGGGCACCGACTCGCTCGTGCTCGACGTGAAGTTCGGCTCCGGATCCTTCATGGGCGACATCGAGCGCTCCCGCGCGCTCGCCGAGACCATGGTGGCGCTCGGCGAAGACGCCGGCGTGCGCACGTCGGCGCTGCTCACGAACATGAACGTCCCGCTCGGGCTCGCGATCGGCAACGCCAACGAGGTTCGCGAGTCGGTCGAGGTGCTCGCTGGTGGGGGGCCGGCCGACGTCGTCGAGCTCACGGTCGAGCTCGCCCGCGAGATGCTCCGTCTGGCGGGCCAGCCGGACGCCGACGTCGAGGGTGCGCTGAAGAACGGCGCGGCGATGGACGTGTGGCGGCGCTGGGTCGCGGCGCAGGACGGAGACCCGGACGGCGCGCTGCCTGTGGCGAACGAGACGCACGAGGTGCGGGCAGACCGCGACGGCGTGCTCACCCGCCAGGAGGCGCTGCCCTTCGGCATCGCCGCGTGGCGCCTCGGAGCTGGGCGCGCGCGCAAGCAGGATCCGGTCATCCACGCAGCCGGGATCGACCTGGTTGCGAAGCCGGGCGACACCGTCAAGAAGGGCGACGTGCTCTTCACGCTCTCTGCCGAGGACGACGCTCGTTTCCCGCGTGCGCTCGAGGCGCTCGAGGGCGCGTACGAGGTCGGGGACGCCGGGTCGGAGGTCCTCACCGGCGGCCCGCTCATCGCAGGACGCATCGGGGCCGAATAGTGCAGGCAGGCGGTGTCGAGAAGGGAAACCTTCTCCACACCGCCGCGCCGCCTCGCGCGCCGGTTGTCTCCGCCCGATAGAATCAGGGCTCTGGACGGCCGCACTTGTTGGTTCGCGGCCACATTCGAAGGGGAACACCGTGTCTGTGCAGAGCTCCGCGCCATACGACGAGGGCGATTTCACGCTACGAGACGGCACCAGCATCCGAGCGCTGCCGAAGGTGTCGCTGCATGACCACCTCGACGGTGGGCTGCGGGCGCAGACCATCATCGAGCTCGCCGACGAGATCGGTCTGGAGCTCCCCGCGACGAGCGCGCCCGAACTGTCGAACTGGTTCTCCGACCAGTCCGACTCCGGCTCGCTCGTCGAGTACCTCAAGACCTTCGACGTCACCACGGCCGTCATGCAGACCACACACGGTCTGCGGCGCGTCGCTCGCGACTTCGTCAACGACCTCGGCGCCGACGGGGTCGTCTACGGCGAAGTCCGCTGGGCGCCAGAGCAGCACCTCAAGCGTGGCCTGAGCCTCGACGACGCCGTGAACGCGGTCCAGGCCGGCATCAATGAGGGCATCGACGACGTCCGATCCCACGGCAAGCGCATCCGCGTCGGCCAGCTCGTGAGCGCCATGCGCCACGCTGGCAACGGACTCGAGATCGCGAAGCTCGCCGTGCGCCACCGCGAGGCAGGTGTCGTCGGCTTCGACATCGCCGGCCCGGAAGACGGGTTCCCGCCCACGAACCTCCAGGAAGCCTTCGACTACCTCATGTCGGAACGGTTCCCCGCCACGGTCCACGCCGGGGAAGCCGCAGGCCTCGACTCCATCGAGAGCGCCCTCTTCGACGCCCACGCGCTGCGCCTCGGCCACGGCGTGCGCATCGCAGAAGACATCGACCTCGAGGGCGAAGACGACGACGGCACCTACGTGTCGCTCGGCCGGCTGGCCCAGTGGGTGCGCGACCGCCGCATCCCGCTCGAGCTCAGCCCATCCTCGAACCTGCAGACCGGCGCCATCGCCGCCTGGGGAGACAGCATCGAAGACCATCCCTTCGATCTGCTCTACCAGCTCGGCTTCACGGTGACCGTCAACACCGACAACCGCCTCATGAGCGCGACCAGCATCTCCCGAGAGCTGACGCTGCTCGCCGACGCCTTCGACTACGACCTCGCCGACCTGGAGACGTTCCAGCTGAACGCCGCCGAGGGCGCGTTCCTGCCGATCGAAGACCGGGAAGAGCTGGCTGAGATCGTGAGCGAAGGGTTCGACGAGGCAGGAGCATGAACGCGCAGGCCACACCTGAGCTTCAGTTCGACGCAAGCAGCGTGCGCCTCGCCGAGCAGGCGCTCGACTGGCGGCAGGCCGTCGGTCAGATGGGCGAGCTGCTCGCCGAGCGCGGCTACGCGAAGCGCGGCTACACCAGCAACATGGTCCGCGTCATCGAACGTTTCGGGCCGTATGTCGTCGTCGGTCCGGGCGTCGCGCTCGTGCACGCGCGTCCCGGTGAGGAGACCATCGAGAACGGTCTGGCCGTCATCACCTACCCGGAAGGCGTCGGCTTCGGCCATGCTCGCTACGACCCCGTGCGCATCGTCGTCGGCATGACGGCGACCAGCGCGTCGGAGCACCTCAAGCTCATCGCCGCGCTGGCGAAGACGTTCGACAACGACGCGGTGCTCGGCGAGCTCGTCGCCGCAGCCACGCCGGAGAAGTTCGTCGAGCTCCTCAAGCCGAGGCTCGTCGCAGCGGGGCTGCTCATCGCCTGACCGGGCTTCTCGTCTCATCGGCACGACACTGCGCAGGAGCGCGCCGCCGCTCGGTGCGCAGAAAGTGCCGCAGGGCGGGGGATCACCCCACCGTCGTGTCCGATTTCCGCGAGCTCTGGCGGGGTCAACCTGCCAGACTCGTCGCATGGCAAGCATCACCCTCACCGGCGACGAGCGGTACCGCGCGATCCTCGCCAAGGATCGACGCTTCGACGGGCAGTTCATCACCGCCGTCGGGTCGACCGGCATCTACTGCAGACCGAGCTGCCCCGCCCGCACACCCAAGCGGGAGAACGTCACGTTCTACCCGACGAGCGCCGCCGCCCACGAGGCCGGGTACCGGGCCTGCAAGCGCTGCCTGCCGGACGCGGCACCCGGTGACCCAGCCTGGAACCTCCGCGGCGACGTCGCCGGCAGGGCCATGCGGCTCATCAGCGACGGGGTTGTGGAACGTGAAGGGGTCCCTGGCCTCGCTGCCCGACTCGGCTACTCATCCAGGCACCTCGCGAGGGTACTCACCGCAGAACTGGGCGCGGGCCCGCTTGCGCTTGCACGTGCGCAGCGGGCACGCACGGCGGCGACGCTGCTCGGCGCCACGGACCTGCCCTTCGGCGAGGTGGCCTTCGCGGCCGGCTTCGCGAGTGTCAGAGCGTTCAACGAGACCATCCAGGAGGTCTTCCAACTGACGCCGACCCTCGTGCGCGAGCGATCGCGAAGACGAGCCGTGGCGGCCGCGTCGCGAGTCACGGACGGGGGTCTCGGGAGCTTCGGCGCTGGCCTGGCGCTGAGCACCGGAGCCGCCCCGCTGACGCTGTCGCTCGCGTACCGGGAGCCGTACGACGCCGTGGGCGTCTTCGCCTGGCTCCGGGAGCGCGCCATCGACGGGGTCGAGGTCGCGACCGACGATCGGTACGAGCGCAGTCTCCTCCTCCCGGGAGGCCCCGCATGGTTCGGCGTGGACGCTGGCGGCCCGCAGCCCGCGTCGCTGCGACTCCGCGCGCGCCTCACCGACCTCAGCGACCTGCAGGCCCTCGTCACGCGTGTGCGCCGGCTCTTCGACCTGGATGCGGACCCGGCGGCCGTCGACGGAGCGCTCTCCGTGCATCCGGCGATCGCGGAGCGCGTGCGCCTTCGCCCGGGTCGCCGCCTGCCCGGTGCCGTGGACCCCGACGAGATGCTGTTTCGCGCGATCATCGGTCAGCAGATCACCGTCTCGGCGGCACGGACGGCTCTTGGTCGCCTCGCCGCGCGGGCGGGGGCCTCGCTCGAGCAGAACGGCGACAACGAGGAACACGCGACCGAGCTCGGCGTGAACCGCCTCTTCCCGAGCGCAGCCGCCATCGCGGAGCTCGGCGAGGAGTCCTTCGCCGGCCCCAGGGCACGGTCGGCGACCATCACACGCGTCGCCGAGGCGATCGCGGACGGCCGACTGCGGCTCTCGCCGGGTGACGACATCGCCGAGCAGCACGAGGCGCTGACGGCGTTCAAGGGCATCGGCGACTGGACGGCCGGCTACGTGAGCATGCGGGTGCTTGGCAACCCAGACGTGCTGCTCACGGGAGACGTCGCCCTGCGAAGCGGAGCCAGAGCGCTCGGCCTTCCACCTGAGCCCAGAGCCCTCACGGACGTCGCGGAGCAGTTCAGGCCGTGGCGAAGCTACCTGTCCCTCCACCTCTGGGGAGCTGTCCCGCCCAGGGCACGACCCGGCACCAAGATCCGCGCCACCGCGCAGACACCGCCCACCACCACGGAGACACCAGCATGAGCACGCAGACCAGCAGTGAAGCTCGGGCCGTCATCGAGACGCTCGACACCCCAGACGGGCCGTTCACGATCATCGCCCGCGACCGTGACGGGGCGGTGCTCGCCTCAGGCTGGAGCGACGACGAGCAGCGTGTCCTGGAGCGCATCACGGCGCAGGCCAGGCCGAACGCCGTCGTGCGGGGTCGCGCTGCCGCCTCTGATGCCGTGCGTGCGTACTACGACGGTGATCTCCGCGCCATCGACGACGTGCTGGTCGCCCAGTTCGGCGCGACGTTCCGGATGCAGGGGTGGCTCGGTCTGCGGGCCATCGAGGCAGGGCATCCGCTCACCTACACGGAGTTCGCGACGGCTCTCGGACGGCCGACGGCCGTGCGCGCGGCAGCGAGCATCTGCGCCAGCAACGCGCCTGCGCTCTTCGTGCCCTGCCACCGGGTACTGCGCTCGGACGGCACGCTCGGCGGATTCGCGTGGGGTATCGACGTCAAGCGCTCCCTCCTGCAGCGCGAGCTCGCCCACGCCAGCTGACGAGCCGGGCGACCTCGTCTGCCGTCTCGCGATGAGTTTGGCGCTTGCGGATGGGTTGCAAGCCATCGCGAGGCGTGAAAGCCATCCCGAAGCCGGGGGTGGATCCTGAAGCGGGCGTGGATCGCGAGGCCGGGGTGATCGCGAAGCGGGCGTGGATCGCGTGGCGGGGGTGATCGCGAAGCGGGCGTGCGAGTCATCCCGAGACAGGAACGTCTGCCGCTCGTCTGTTTCGGGGTGGGTTTGGCGCTTGCGGATGGGTTGCAAGCCATCGCGAGGCGTGCAAGCCATCCCGAAGTCGGGGGTGGATCCTGAAGCGGGCGAGGAAGCCATCCCGCGACAGGAACGTCTGCCGCTCGTCTGTTTCGGGGTGGGTTTGGCGCTTGCGGATGGGGTGCAAGCCATCGCGAGGCGTGCAAGCCATCCCGAAGCCGGGGGCGGATCCTGAAGCGGTCGTGGATCGCGAGGCTGGGGTGGATCGCGAAGCGGGCGTGGATCGCGAGGCCGGGGTGATCGCGAAGCGGGCGAGGAAGCCATCCCGAGACAGGAACGTCTGCCGCTCGTCTGTTTCGGGGTGGGTTTGGCGCTTGCGGATGGGTTGCAAGCCAGCGCGAGGCGTGAAAGCCATCCCGAAACCTTGGCAGATCGCGAAGCCGGGGTGCAGCGCGAAGCCAGCGCGGAACGTGGTGCTGCGACGAGAGCCTCCCCTGAGCGGACGCTGGTCCGTCAGGAGAGGCTCTCGTGTGGAGTCCTCCGCCTACGCGGTGGTGAGGGTGACTCGCAGGGCCTCGCCGGCCCTGGCTGCCTTCGCCTCGGCGTCTGCCGCGCGCTCGGCTGGTGTGCCGTCCTCGCTGGATGCGTCGACGTACACCTTGATCTTCGGCTCCGTGCCCGAGGGCCGAACCATGACGCGTGTGCCGTCGGCGAGCTGGTAGCGCAGCAGGTCGATGGGCACCTCGTCGCCGGACAGGTCGCCGGTCTCGAGCACTGCGACGCCGCCGACCTCGGTGGGCGTGTGGCCGCGCAGGACCGCCATTACGCGGGGGATCTGGGCGATGTCGTCGAAGCGCACCGAGACCTGCGTCGACACGAACGTGCCGAAGCGCTCGGCGAAGGCGTCGTCGTGGTCGATGAGCGTGCGCCCCTCGGCCTGGAGCCCCATGATGAGCTCGAGGATCGCGACCGACGCGGAGATGCCGTCCTTGTCGTGCACCGTCTCCGGGTTGACGAGGTAGCCGAGAGCCTCCTCGTAGCCGTAGAGGATGTTCCGGGCGCGGGAGATCCACTTGAATCCCGTGGGCGTCTCGGCGTAGTCGAGCCCGTACTCGTGGGCGATGCGCCCGAGGGCTGGGGCGGAGACGACGGAGGTCGCGAGCGTGCCGTGCACGCCGTCGGCCTTCGCCTGCTCTGCGGCGCGCCAGCCGAGGATCTTCCCGATGTCATTGCCGCCGAAGCGCCGCCAGCCGGACGCGCTCTTGACGGCGACGGCGAGTCGGTCGGCGTCGGGATCGTGCGCGATGACGAGGTCGATTCCCGCAGCATCCGCCGTCTCGTAGGCGAGGTCGAGTGCGCCCGGCTCCTCGGGGTTCGGGAAGTCGAGCGTCGGGAACGCGCCGTCCGGCTCGACCTGCTGCGCGACGACGACCGGCTCGGCGATGCCGAGCTCTGCGACGACAGCGCGGAACGTCTCCCAGCCGACACCGTGCAGGGGCGTGTAGACGAAGCGCACGTCGCTCGGCGTTCCGCGCAGGAGGGCCGCGGTCGCGGACACGTAGTCGGTGACGATGGACTCGTCGGCCGTCGCGTACTCCGCGGATCGTGTGAGCTCCGGCACCTTCCGGCCGGCCGCGACCTTGCCGATCGCCTCGGCGATCTCGGCATCGACGGGCGCGACGATCTGCGAGCCGTCGTCGGCCCCGCCGAGGTACACCTTGTAGCCGTTGTCCCACTTCGGGTTGTGCGAGGCGGTGACCATGACGCCAGCGGATGCGCCGAGTCGGCGGACGGCGAATGCGAGCACGGGCGTCGGGAGCTGCCTCGGCAGGATCGTGGCGGCGACGCCCGCGGCCTGCATGATCTCCGCAGTGTCCTGCGCGAAGCGCTGCGAGTTGTTGCGGGCGTCGTAGCCGATGACGATCGACGGGGACTCCTCTCGCGCGAGCAGGAAGTCGGCGAAGCCTCGAGCGGCTTGGGCGACGAGGACCCGGTTCATGCGGTTCGGGCCAGCGCCGAGGCGGCCGCGGAGGCCGGCGGTTCCGAACGCGAGGCGGGCGCAGAAGCGGTCCTGCAGCTCGCGCCAGGCCGCGGCGCGCTCGCTGGTGTCAGCGTCTTCGATGATGGCGAGCTCGGGCGACACGTCGCCGGCGGCGTCGAGCAGCTGCTGCAGCTCGGCGCGCGTCACCTCGTCGGGGTCCTGCTCGAGCCAGGACACCGCGTTGTGCCGGAGCGCGACCTGCAGCGACCGTGCGATGCCGCTCATCAGAGCTTGACCACGATCTGGGAGAGCAGCTCGGCGAGATCGGCTTCCGCCGCCTTGCCTGCCTCGAGGACCTCCGCGTGGCTCAGCGGGTTGGGCGAGACGCCGGCCGCCGGGTTCGTGATGAGTGACATGCCGAGCACCTCCATGCCGGCCTCGCGAGCCGCGATGGCTTCGAGCGCCGTCGACATGCCGACGATGTCGCCGCCGATCGTGCGCGCCATCCTGACCTCGGCGGGGGTCTCGTAGTGCGGGCCGCGGAACTGCACGTACACGCCTTCGTCGAGGTCGCGCACTGTCAGCGCGAGCTCGCGCAGGCGCGCCGAGTACAGGTCGGTGAGGTCGATGAAGGTCGCTCCCTCGAGGGGCGAGTCGGCCGTGAGGTTGATGTGATCCGAGATCAGCACGGGCGTGCCAGGGCCCCACTCGGGGCGCACGCCGCCAGCGCCGTTGGTGAGGATCATGACCGAGGCGCCGGCCGCCGCGGCGGTGCGCACGGAGTGCACGACGCGGCGCACACCCTTGCCCTCGTAGTAGTGCGTGCGCGCTGCGATGACCAGCGCGTGCTTGCCGTTCGCGAGGCGAATCGAGCGCAGCGTCCCGGAGTGGCCTGGGATGTCGGACTTCGCGAATCCGGGCACCTCGTCGGCTGGGATGGTCGCGATCGTCTCGCCGAGCAGCTCGGCCGTCTGCCCCCATCCGCTGCCGAGCGTGAGCGCGATGTCGTGGCGTTCGACACCCGTCTTCTCGGCGATGACCGCGGCAGCTGCCTGCGCGAACTCGAAGGGTGAGGTGGCTGGATCGTCGATCGACTCTGACTCGTGCGTTGACATGCACCCCAGCGTAGCGACCGGGGCGGGACCTGCGTGGAGCACAAGCGGATGATGTCCCGCCCCGTCTCGGAACGGCGCGGAAACCTCTCCGGTTTGGCGGGTTCATGCGGGAGGAGGACAATAGCGGGTATGGCCACGCCCTTTGATCGCAAGCACCGCATCGTCGTCGTCGGCGGGGGGCCAGGCGGGTACGAAGCCGCGCTCTCGGCCGCCCGCCTCGGCGCAGAAGTCACCCTCATCGAACGCGTCGGCGTCGGCGGCTCCGCCGTCCTCACCGACGTGGTTCCCTCCAAGACCCTCATCGCCAGCGCAGAGGCGGCGACGGCGATCCGCGAGTCCGGCGAACTCGGCGTGCAGTTCTTCGCGAAGGGCGACACGGGGAAGCCGCTGAAGCCCGAGGTCGCGGTGAATCTCTCGAAGCTGAACAAGCGGCTGCTGCGCCTCGCGCAGAACCAGTCGGACGACATGCAGCGCACGCTCGAGGCTGCCGGGGTCAACGTCATCCAGGGCGAGGGCAAGCTCGACGGCAACTCGGCCGTCACGGTCGGCACCGGCTCGGGTGGGCAGGACTTCGACCGCATCGAGTTCGACTCGGCTGTGATCTCGGTCGGTGCTCGTCCTCGCACGCTCGACTCGTGCAAGCCCGACGGGGAGCGCATCCTCACCTGGACCCAGCTCTACAACCTCAAGGAGATGCCGAGCCACCTCATCGTCGTCGGCTCTGGCGTGACCGGGGCCGAGTTCGCGTCGGCCTACTCGGCGCTCGGCTCGAAGGTCACGCTCGTCTCGAGCCGCGACCGCGTGCTCCCGAACGAGGACGCTGATGCCGCGGATGTCATCGAGGACGTCTTCAAGCGCGGCGGCATGACCGTGCTGTCGAAGTCCCGTGCGGCGACCGTGGTCCGCGACGGCAACGAGGTCGTGGCGACCCTCGACGACGGGCGCGAGGTGCGTGGCTCGCACTGCCTCATCGCGGTCGGCTCGATCCCGAACACCTCCGGCATCGGGCTCGAGGAGGCCGGTGTCGAGGTCTCGCCGTCCGGGCACATCCGCGTCAACCGCGTCGCGCGCACCTCGGTGCCGAACATCTACGCGGCCGGCGACTGCACGGAGTTCTTCCCGCTCGCATCCGTCGCCTCCACGCAGGGGCGCACAGCGGTGTTCCACGCGCTCGGCGACGAGGTGCGGCCCATCAACCTGCGCAATGTCGCCTCGAACATCTTCACGTACCCGGAGATCGCGACGGTCGGCTGGCAGCAGCGTTCCATTGAGGACGGCACCCGCGAGGGTCGCGTCTACAAGCTGCCGCTCGGCGAGAACCCGCGTGCCAAGATGCAGGGCGTGCGCGACGGCTTCGTGAAGCTCATCGCCGGCAACGACCTGGGCACCGTCATCGGCGGCGTGATCGTCGCACCTCGTGCCTCGGAGCTCGTGCTGCCGCTGTCGATCGCCATCGAGCAGCGCCTCACGGTCGACCAGGTTGCGCGTGCCTGGGCGGTCTACCCGTCGCTCGCGAGCAGCATCTCGGATGCCGCCCGTGCCATGCACATGCCGTACGAGGAGCAGACGAAGGCCTAGCTCGTGTCTGACAATGCCTCGCCGACTCCGCTCGTCCTGGTCGCGCGATCTGCTGCGTTGGAGAACTCGCGCAATGCTCCGCATTGGGCTTCGTTCTCCGCCTTGCAGCTCACACGACCAGGCTGTGCTCGCTGCGGCGATCCACTGTCAGACACTCCCTAGCTCGGCTGTCTCGGTGCTGGAACGGCGCCTGGCGGCGTTCCGCGCCGTGAGGCCGATCAGGTCGCGACGTACTCGTTCCAGATGTCGATGGCGAGCTTGATGAAGAGCACGCTGACGACGATGAGGAAGACCCAGCGGATGAGCTTGCTCCCGCCGCGGATGGCGGTGCGGGCGCCGAGGTAGCCGCCGGCGACGTTGGAGACGGCGAGCACGGCGCCGAGCCCCCAGAGCACGTAGCCCTGCGGGGCGAAGAAGAGGAGCGCGCCGAGGTTGGTGCCGAGGTTCACGATCTTGGCTTTCGCGCTGGCCTGCAGGAACGAGTAGCCGAGCAGGGACACGAGGGCGATGACGAGGAAGGACCCGGTCCCCGGCCCGAGGAGGCCGTCGTAGACGCCGATCGCGAAGCCGATGAGGCCCGCGACGACGTGGTGCTTGCGTCCCTCGTACTTGAGCTTGTCGAGCTGCCCGACGCTCGGTTTGAAGGCGGTGAAGATGCCGATGCCGAGGATCGCGATGGCGATGATGGGCTTGAAGGCTGCGGCGGGGATGCTGGAGGCGAGGATCGCGCCGCCGTAGGCGCCGAAGAGCGCGATGGCGGCCATGGGCAGCGCGGTTCGCAGGTCGGGTTTGACGCGTCGGAAGTAGGTGATGGAGCTGGTCGCGGTGCCGGCGATGCTGCCGAACTTGTTGGTCGCGAGTGCCTGCACGGGCGAGACGCCCGGCAGCGTGAGCAGCATCGTGAGCTGGATCAGCCCGCCGCCGCCGACGACCGCATCCACCCAGCCGGCCGCGAAGCCGCCCACGATGACGAGCGCGAGCAGCCAGCCGTTGAACCCCTCGAGCCCCGTGAACGACTCGAGCCAGCTCGCGTCGTTCGTCGTGAGCGCGGCGTCGAGGGGCGACGAGAGCAGCGTGGAGGTCAGGAGGGAGGCGTCGATCACCTACCGAGGCTACTCGGCGTCGGCGAGCTCGAGCAGCTTCGTGCCGCTCGAGACCGTCTCGCCGGCGGCACCGGAGATGGATGCGACGATGCCGTCGCGGGGAGCCTGGATGGGCTGCTCCATCTTCATGGCCTCGAGGACGACGAGGAGGTCGCCCTTGACGACCTTCTGCCCCTCCTCGACGGCGAACTTCACGATCGTCGCCTGCATGGGGGCGACGACGTCACCGCTCGAGTGGGTCTCGACGTTGGTGTGCGAGCGACGCTTCGGGGCGTGTCCCGCCATGGTCCGACCCGCACCGCCGTGGCCGACACCGGTGGCGGCGAGCAGGCGCTCGGGGAGCGACACCTCGAGGCGCTTGTCGTTGACCTCGACGACCACGTTGCGGCGCGCGATCGGCTCGTTGACGTCGCCGGCCTCGCCACCCCACGGCTCGATCGTGTTGCTGTATTCGGTCTCGATCCAGCTCGTGTAGACCCCGAACTCGCCGTTCTCGGCGGTGAAGGCGGGGTCGCGGACGACGGAGCGATGGAAGGGCAGGACGGTCGGCATGCCGTTCAGCTCGAAGTCCTCGAGGGCGCGGCGGGAGCGCTCGAGCGCCTCCTCGCGCGTGGCGCCCGTGACGATGAGCTTCGCGAGCAGTGAGTCGAAGGCGCCGGAGACGATGTCGCCCTCGCGGACGCCGGAGTCGACGCGCACGCCGGGGCCCCCGGGAACGCGGAAGGTCGTGACGGTACCAGGGGCTGGGAAGAATCCGCGGCCCGGGTCCTCGCCGTTGATGCGGAACTCGAACGAGTGGCCGGTGACCGTCGGGTCGTCGTAGCCGAGCGCCTCACCCTGGGCGATGCGGAACTGCTCGCGGACAAGGTCGATTCCGGTGACCTCCTCGGAGACCGGGTGCTCGACCTGGAGGCGCGTGTTGACCTCGAGGAACGCGACCGTGCCGTCGGCGGCGAGCAGGAACTCGCAGGTTCCAGCGCCGACGTAGCCGACCTCCTTGAGGATCGCCTTGGATGCGCGACGCATCTCGGCTTCCTGCTCGGCGGTGATGAAGGGCGCTGGCGCCTCCTCGACGAGCTTCTGGTGGCGTCGCTGCAGCGAGCAGTCGCGCGTGGACACGACGACGACGTTGCCGTGGGAGTCGGCGAGGCACTGCGTCTCGACGTGGCGGGGCTTGTCGAGGTACTTCTCGACGAAGCACTCGCCGCGTCCGAACGCGGTGATGGCCTCGCGGGTTGCGGACTCGAACAGCTCGGCGACCTCTTCGCGCTCGCGTGCGACCTTGAGCCCGCGCCCGCCGCCGCCGAACGCGGCCTTGATGGCGACCGGCAGTCCGTGGATGTCGATGAAGTCGAGGACCTCGCTCGGGCCTTCGACGGGGTTGAGCGTGCCGGGGGCCAGCGGTGCGCCGACCTTCTCTGCGACGTGGCGCGCCGTGACCTTGTCGCCGAGCGCCTCGATGGCCTCGGGGGACGGGCCGATCCAGGTGAGTCCCTGGCGGATGACGGCGCGTGCGAACTCGGCGTTCTCGGCGAGGAAGCCGTATCCCGGGTGCACGGCGTCGGCGCCGGAGCGGCGGGCGATGGAGAGCAGCTTGTCGATCACGAGGTACGTCTCGGCGCTCGTGGCGCCTCGCAGCGCGTACGCCTCATCGGCGAGGCGGACGTGGGGTGCGTCACGGTCCTGGTCTGCGTACACGGCGACGGAGGTGATACCCGCGTCTCGAGCCGCTCGTGCAATGCGTACGGCGATTTCGCCACGGTTGGCGATGAGGAGCTTCGAGATTCGCGACATGGTTCCTAAGCCTATTGAGGTCGGTGCGGCCGGATTTGGCTCGATTCGACAAACTTATCGGGAGAAGGTTGTCAGATGCGCTCGGTTGGAGGTTCTCACCACGCCGAGCGTGTGGCAGTTGGGCGACATTGGCCGCGTTGCACATTCCCACGGAGTGGGAAGGGTGTTGCGTCATGTATTACGTCGTGTTTAGCTACAGGGCTGAGCTTTCGCTCAGTTCGTCCTGCCAGTCGGTCAGCAATGACTGCACGACCAGCAATGGTCCGGTGTGCCAGGTCCAGTCCGGGCCCGCCGAATTGCCGTCCACTCCGCGTCCCCAGCGACGCGCATCCACCACGCTAGCGGATGCGCAATGCGAGACGCCTCGTCGTTCCGGAGAATCGATGCTCGGTAAGCTCCTCGCCCGCTATCTCAGGAAGTACTGGCCGCTCCTCGCGGGCGTGCTGGTCTTCCAATTCCTTCAAGCGCTAGCGTCGCTGTACCTGCCGCGACTCAACGCCGACATCATCGACAAGGGCGTCGCCAACGCCGACACCGACTACATCTGGTCGACGGGCGCCGTCATGCTCGCGATCTCGCTCGGGCAGATCACGTGCTCGATCATCGCGACCGTCTTCGCCGCGCGCGCCGCCATGGCGCTCGGCCGTGACATCCGCGCCGACGTCTTCGCGCGAGTGAGCGGCTTCTCCGAGCGCGAGGTCTCGCGCTTCGGGGCGGGCTCGCTCATCACGCGCAACACGAACGACGTGCAGCAGGTGCAGATGCTCGCCATGATGGGCTCCACCATGCTCGTCTCGGCTCCCATGCTCGCGATCGGCGGCATCATCATGGCCCTGCAGCAGGATGTGGGCCTCTCCTGGATCATCGGCGTCGCGGCCCCCGTGCTGCTCCTGCTGGTCGGCATCATCATCAGCCGGATGGTGCCGCTGTTCCGCCAGTTCCAGGTGAAGCTCGACAACATCAACCGGATCCTGCGCGAGCAGCTCACCGGTGTGCGCGTCGTGCGCGCGTTCGTGCGCGAGCCGATCGAGGAGCAGCGGTTCGAGGTCGCGAACAACGACCTCTTCCTCCTCGGCAAGCGAGTCGGCGATCTCTTCGTCACGCTCTTCCCGCTCGCGATGCTCGTGCTGAACATCACCGTCGTCGGCGTCATCTGGTTCGGCGGAATCCAGGTCGACCAGGGCACGGTCGAGATCGGGACGCTCTTCGCGTTCATGGCCTACGTCATGCAGATCCTGATGGGCGTGCTCATGGCGAGCTTCATGACGATCATGATCCCGCGCGCGGCCGTCAGCGCCGACCGCATCTCCGAGGTGCTCGACACCGAGTCGACGCTCATCATGCCGGCCGACCCCGTCTCCGACTTCCCGGAGCCGGGCGTCATCGAGTTCGACGACGTCGAGTTCACGTACCCGGGTGCAGAGGAGCCGGTGCTCACGGGCATCTCCTTCCGCGCCGCCCCCGGTGAGACGGTCGCCGTCGTCGGCTCCACGGGAGCGGGCAAGACGACGCTCGTCTCGCTCATCCCTCGTCTCTTCGACGCGACGGGCGGTTCCGTGCGCGTCAACGGCGTCGACGTCCGCGAGGCCGACGCCGAGCTGCTGTGGGACGGCATCGGCCTGGTCCCGCAGCGTCCGTTCCTCTTCACCGGAACGATCGCCTCGAACCTGCGCTACGGCCGTGAGGCCGCGACCGACGACGACCTCTGGAAGGCCCTCGAGATCGCGCAGGCCACGGCCTTCGTGCAGGAGAAGGACAAGCAGCTCGAAGCGCGCATCGCGCAGGGCGGCACGAACGTCTCCGGCGGGCAGCGCCAGCGGCTCGCCATCGCGCGCGCGATTGTGCACGAACCGCAGGTGTTCGTCTTCGACGACTCCTTCTCCGCGCTCGACCTCACGACCGACGCCAGGCTGCGGCGGGCGCTGTGGGAGCAGCTGCCCGGCGTGACCAAGATCGTGGTCGCGCAGCGCATCTCGACGATCGTCGACGCCGACCGCATCGTCGTCCTCGACGACGGCCGCATGGTCGGTCTCGGAACGCACGACGAGCTGCTCGAGAGCTGCACGACGTACAAGGAGATCGTGGATTCCCAGCTCGCAGTGGAGGCGCAGTCATGAGCCGTGACGCAGACAACCAGAACCAGGACGCCAAGGGCGCCCGTCGGGGCAAGCGCAGGCCGAAGGAGGTCGTCGAGAAGGTCCTGACCGAGGACGAGCAGCTCGAGCTGGAGCTCGCCGAGCAGGCGAGGCAGTCGTCCGGCGACTGGGACAGCGTCGCTCCCGGCAAGGCGAAGAACTTCGGGCAGAGCTTCGGCAGGCTGCTCGGCAGGCTCCGGCCCTACCGCGCCGCGCTCATCATCGTGTCGTTCCTCGGCGCCGTCGGCGTCGTGCTCTCCGTCATCGCGCCACGAGTGCTCGGGCAGGCGACCAACCTCATCTTCGAGGGCGTCGTCTCCAGCCAGCTGCCGGCGGGCGCCTCCAAGGACCAGGTCGTCGCGGGGCTCCGCGACTCCGGCCAGACGCAGTTCGCCGACATGGTCGCCGCCATGGACATCACGCCTGGCGAGGGGGTCGACTTCGAGCGCCTCGGCATGGTGCTCCTGTCGGTGCTCGCGCTCTACGTGTTCTCGGCGCTGCTCATGTGGCTGCAGGGGTACGTCATCAACATCATCATGATGAAGGCGATGTACAAGCTGCGCGAGGACGTCGAGCGCAAGATCAACGCGCTGCCGTTGAGCTACTTCGACCGCGTGCAGCGCGGCGAGCTGCTGAGCCGCGTCACGAACGACATCGACAACATCACGCAGACGATGCAGCAGTCGCTGTCGCAGGTCGTCACGAGCGTTCTGACGGTCGTCGGAGTGCTCGTGATGATGTTCTCCATCTCCTGGCAGCTCGCGCTCGTCGCGCTCGTCACCCTGCCGCTCATGGGCGTCATCTTCGGCGTCATCGGACCGAAGTCGCAGCGGAACTTCGCCGAGCAGTGGAAGAAGACGGGACGCCTCAACGCGCGCGTCGAGGAGTCGTTCTCCGGTCACGCCCTCGTTCGCGTGTTCGGCCGCGAGAAGGATGCACGCGAGCAGTTCCAGGTCGACAACGAGCAGCTCTTCCAGGCGGCCTTCAAGGCCCAGTTCTGGGCGGGCGTCATGATGCCGGCGATGATGTTCATCGGAAACCTGTCCTACGTGGGCATCGCGGTGCTCGGTGGCCTCATGGTCGCGGGCGGCAACCTGCGCCTCGGCGACGTGCAGGCGTTCATCCAGTACTCGCAGCAGTTCACGCAGCCGCTCGCCGAGCTCGGCGGGATGGCTGCCGTGCTGCAGTCGGGTACGGCCTCGGCCGAGCGCGTGTTCGAGCTGCTCGACGAGGACGAGCAGGAGCCCGACGCGAGCGACGCGCCCAAGCCGGCGAACGGTGCGGGCGAGATCGTCTTCGACGACGTCACCTTCTCGTACACGCCGGAGCAGAAGCTCATCGAGAACCTCAACTTCTCGGTCGAACCAGGCCAGACGGTCGCGATCGTCGGGCCGACCGGTGCCGGCAAGTCGACCCTCGTGAACCTCATCATGCGCTTCTACGAGCTCGACGGCGGGCGCATCCTGCTCGACGGGCAGGACATCGCCGAGCTCAGGCGCGAGGACGTCCGCAGTCGAACCGGCATGGTGCTGCAGGATCCGTGGCTGTTCGCGGGGTCCATCCGCGAGAACATCCGCTACGGGCGTCAGGACGCGACCGACGAGGAGGTGCTCGCCGCTGCGACCGCCTGCTACGTCGACCGCTTCGTGCACTCACTGCCTGAGGGGTACGACACGGTGCTCGACGAGGACGCGTCGAACGTCTCCGCCGGCGAGCGCCAGCTCATCACCATCGCGCGCGCCTTCGTCTCCGACCCGCAGGTCCTCATCCTGGACGAGGCCACGAGCTCGGTCGACACGCGCACGGAGCTGCTCCTGCAGCAGGCGATGGCGGCGCTTCGCCAGGGCCGCACGAGCTTCGTCATCGCGCACCGTCTCTCGACGATCCGCGACGCCGACCTGATCCTCGTCATGGAGCACGGCTCCATCGTCGAGCAGGGGACGCACGATGAGCTCGTGAAGCAGGGCGGCGCGTACGCGAGGCTGTACAACTCGCAGTTCGAGCAGGCCGTCAGCGACCTGGATGCCGAGCAGAGTCAGCTCACGTCCTAGGTCCGGGCCCCTGATCGGGCGCATCTCGTGATCCGGCTCGGCCGGGTGCATCCGCTGCTGTGCGGAGGCACCGGGCCGTTTCCGTTGTGTCCCGAGCAATCGCGCGCCGGCCGCGTGCGGTCTCGAGGTGGCTTCCTCGCTTCCGGATGGGTTCTTTCCCATCCCGAAGCGAGGAAGCCATCCGGAGAACACAGAGGGGTCGGCAGGGTGGTGGGGCCGACGAGGGTGGCCAAGGCCCGGGCGCGGGACGGCATCCCAGGCGGGGGAACCGGCGCGGACCCTACGCGAGCATCTCGTAGACGCCGGAGCCGATGAAGATCAACGCGATCACGACGAGGCCGATCCAGAAGAACTTGCGTGTGCGCGTGACGGGTTTGCTCATGGGGGAAGCCTACGCGGCGGACCAGCCTCCGTCGGAGGGGAGGATGACGCCGTTGATGTTGACGCCGTCGTCGCTGAGCAGGAACGTGATGGAGGCGGCGAGCGCGGTTCCCGTGGTCGGCGTCGGCAGCAGCGCCATCGCCCGACGGACGCGCTGCCCGCCGAGCTCGGAGTCGAAGCGGGCCTCGATGTTGGTGGCGACGGGTCCCGGGGCGACGGCGTTGATGCGGAGTCCACTCGGGCCGTACATGAACGCACTCGACTTGGTGAGCCCGGCGACGGCGTGCTTCGACGCGGTGTAGGCGGCGCCTGCGGCCGACCCGCGGAGTGCGGCCTCGGAGGCGACGTTGACGATCGCGCCCGTTCCGACGGCGAGCATCGCGGGCACGACGGCGCGCATGAGCTTCATCGTGCCGGTCACATTGACGGCGAAGACGCGGTTCCAGACCTCATCGCTGACCTCGCCGACCGGTGTCATGTTGTCCATGATGCCGGCGATGTTCGCGAGGCCGTCGATGCGGGAGCCGGCCGCCTCGAGGATCCGAGCGACGCCGGCGTCGTCGGTGATGTCGGCGGTGAGGGTGACGATGTCGGCGCCGTCGTGCTCGCTGACGAGCGCGGCGAGGCGCTCTGCGGAGACGTCGACGGCAATGACGCGCCCGCCTTCGCGCGCGATGCGCGACGCGGTCGCCTTGCCGATGCCGGAGCCGGCGCCCGTGACGATGACGGTCTTGCCGTCGAAGCGGCCGCCCGTGGTGGCTTCGACCCAGGCCGCCGCCCGCGGCGCGCGAGGGGCGTCGTGGTCGACGGCGGGGCCGAACTCGCCGGGCTGTGCTGGGGCGACCTCGCCGCTGTTCGCTCGCGCGATCATCGCATCCACCATCTCCTGGGGGAACTTTCCCTGGCTCAGCTCGACGAGCTGCGCCAGGGGGAGGCCCGCGACGGGGGTGAGGGAGGAGGCGTCCTGGCCGCCCTGGGCGAGGATCTCGCGGATGACGACGCCTCCCGTCGGGTCGGTGAGCCATTCGCCGATCGTGGTGTCGCCGGTGAGGGGGTGTGCGCTCGAGGTCATGGTGGTGCCAGCTTTCTGCTCGGTCCGCCGAGCCCGCGCTCGCGGCGAGCGTGGGCTGGGGTGGCGACAGTGTCGGATCGAACGAACCGGACAACACTGTCCGGATTATGCTATCCCGGTGTCGACTCCAGCGAAAGCCAACCGAGGGCCAAGTGCTGGCCCCGAGAACCGACGTGCCCTCATCGCGGCCGCGCGGGAGGTCTTCGGCGAGGGGGGAGTGGATGCCCCGCTCAGCGCCGTCGCCAAGCGCGCTGGTGTCGGCCAGGGCAGCCTCTACCGGCATTTCCCGGATCGGGCGTCGCTTGCGCTCGCGGTGTTCGGCGACGCCATCGTCGAGCTCGAAGACCTCGCAGCCTCGCCCGAGGCTGATCTGGCAGGGCTGCTCGAGCTCATCGCCCGGCAGATGCTCGTGTCGGTCGGACTCATCCAGCTCACCCTGACCGACACCGCCGACGCGCAGGGGGCGAGTGTTCGAGACCGGATGCTCGCGGTGCTCGGCGACGTTCTCGAGCGCGAATGGGCGAGCGGTCGGGTCGACCGGGAGATCAGCGCGGACGACCTGCTCCTGCTGCTCTCGATGCTCGCCGGCGTTCTGCCGCGCACGCCCTTCGTCGAGCGCGAGGCCGTCGTTCGGCGCGCGCTCGAGCTGTTCTGGCGGTCGTTCGCCTCCTGAGGGCTCAGCTGCCCTCGGTGAGCTGACGCAGCACTCGGCGGATGCCCTGGAACCCGATGACGAGCCCCTGCAGCTCCTCGTCGCTCAGGTGTGCGGCGAACTCGTCGGTGTCAGTCCGGAGTCCGAGGAAGCGCTCGTGGAGCCGGATGGCCTTGCGGGTCGCCGTGAGGTGGCGGATGCGGCGGTCGGGCTTCCCCTCCGTGCGGGTCACGAGCCCGTGCTCGACGAGCTTGTCGATGCTGGCGGATGCGGTCGGCACCGCGACGCCGAGGTGTTCGGCGGCCTGCGAGACGGTCGTGACCGTGCCGGTGGTCACGAGGAAGACGGTCTTCAGCTGCTGGGCGGTGATGTCGAGCTCGAGGAACGGGGCCATGTGCCTCGCGGCGAGGCCCCTGGTGAGTTCGTTCCTGACGTCATTCAGCTGGGTGAGGAGTGCTTCGCGCGATTCGCCCTGCTCCATGTGAACCCTCTGAGATCGTCGAGCTTCTCACTAATAGTGAGGATATGACTAAGTATAGTTCGAGGTGGGCACCAGAGCGGATGCCGGGACAGGGACGGAGTCGACCATGACCGATCAGATCTGGTGCATCGCAGGTGGCGAGGATGGAGCAGACCGGCGGCTCGCCGACGCCCTGCTCCGTGGCGGCAGCACGGTCGCGATCGTGGGCCGCGACGTCGCGCCGTTCGCGCTGCTCGTCGACGACTACGCCGACGCGGTCATGCCCGTCGAGCTCACGGCGACGACCTCCGAGGCGCTGGCCGAGGTGCGCGAGAGCATCGAGCTGAACCTCGGCGAGGTCACGCACTTCGGGGTGCTGCTCGGCGAGATCGGCGAGGGGAGTGCCGAACAGGTCGCGGGTCGCCTCCTCCACAAGCTCGACGGCGCGGCCGCGCGCAACCGGGCCGGTCGCGGCGACGGCGAGCCTGCAGACCGCTGGCCAGTCGGGGCGCAGCTGGTGCTCGTCCGCGGCGCGGTCGGCAGCTCGAATCAGGTGTCGATCGAGGATCGGGGCGCTCAGAACTCCGACATCGAGGCGCGCATCCGGCTCGCTGGAGCGCAGTCGGCGCGGCCCATGCCCACCGTGCGGGTTCGCGAGCTTGACGATCTCCTCCACGACGCATCCGCTGACGCGGTCCGCTGACGCGACGCGGGGACGCCTGGTCGCGCTCAGCCGCCGAAACCGGTCGCCCCGCAGAAGCCAGCTACACCTCGCTGGGCGCGGGCGCCTTCGTCACCGCCTCGAGGATCGGCGTGCCGACCTCGCCGCTGCCGAGCCCGACCGCCTCGACCGACGCGAACGACCCCGCGTTCAGCACGATGACGGGCGTGATGAGCGAGAAGCCCGCGGCCTCCACGATGTCGCGGTCGAACTCGACGAGCACCGTGTCCGGCGTGACCTTGTCGCCTGCCTTCACCTTGACGTCGAAGCCCTTGCCATCGAGCTCGACCGTGTCGATGCCGACGTGGATGAGCACCTCGAGCCCGTTGTCGAGCTGCAGGCCGAACGCGTGCCCGGTCGCCTGGGCGACGGCGACCGTGCCCGTTCCCGGAGCGTAGACGACGGCGCCGCTCGGCCTGATGGCGGCGCCCGGGCCCATGATGCCCTGGCTGAAGACGGCGTCGGGGACCTCCGACAGCGGGACGATCTCGCCCTCCAGCGGGGACAGGACCTCGACGGTGCGGGGAGCCGACTCGCCCTCGCGGGCGGCGGAGGCGGCGATCACGTCCTCCGTGCTCTCTCCCTTCTTCGCCGTCTCCAGGTCGGCGACCGGAACCCGGGCCGCCTCGAATGCTGCCTGCTGCTCGGGGCTGCGGTAGCCGGAGAAGATGACGAGGAACATCGAGACGAGGAACGCCGCACCGACCGCGCCTGCGTAGAGCGGGATGTTGTCGAACGCCGGGATGGTGAGCAGTGACGTGAAGACGAACGCGCTCGTCTTCACGCCGCCGCCGATGCCGATGATGACCCCGCCGACGAGACAGCCCACGAGCATCCGCCCGTAGATGCGCTTGAAGCGCAGGTGGATGCCGTACAGCGACGGCTCTGAGATACCGCCGAGCAGGCCGGCCGCGAGGGCGCCCGTCGAGGTCTGGCGCATCTGCGTGTCCTTCTCGCGGATGGAGAGGTACAGCACGCCGGCGGTCGCACCGAAGCACGCGAAGTTCCATGCGCCCATCGGCCCCTGGATGTAGTCGTAGCCGAGCGTCTGGATGTTGAGCAGCATGATCGCGTTGATCGGCCAGTGCAGGCCGAGCGGCACCATGAAGGGGTAGGCGAGCGGGATCACGATGGCGAAGATGAGCGGCGAGAAGTCGTTGATGCCGCGGAGCAGGTTGGCGAGGCCGGCGCCCGTGTAGACGCCGATGGGGCCGATGAGGAACGCCGTGAGCGGGATCATGATCAGCATGCTCAGGAAGGGCACGAAGATGAGGTGCAGGTCTTCGGGGATGAGCTTCTTGAGGCCCTTGTACAGGGGGCCGAGCAGCGCGGCCATCAGCAGCGGCGGGAACACCTGCGAGCTGTAGTCGAAGACCGTGAGCGGGAGGCCGAAGATCGGCACGACGGAGACCTCGGAGCCGAAGACCTCGATGGGGTCGATGCCGTCGGCGAGCTTCGTGAAGCCGGGCAGCATGACGACGCCCATGATGGCGAAGCCGATCCACGGGTCGGCCCCCACGCGCTTGGACGCGTTGTACGCGATGTACAGGGGCAGGAAGACGAAGACCGCCTGCCAGCAGAGGTTGAGGAAGCGCCACGACGGCGGGAGGTCGGTGCGCGGGTCGGCCCAGTTGGGGATGACGCCGAGCGTGCTCATGAGCGCCATGAACGTGATGAAGAGGGACGCACCCAGCAAGGCGCCGAGGATCGGCCGGAACGAGTCGGACAGGAACTCGAAGACGCTGTCGAGCCATGCGAACTTGCCGCGCGGCCCCTTCGCGCGGGCCGCGGCCTTGATCGAGGCCGCGTCTTCCGGGTCGGCGGGGGAGCCACCGCCCGCCATCGAGGGGAGCGCCTGGATGTCGTTGTAGACGTTCTGCACGCCACCGCCGATGACAACCTGGTAGCGCTCGCCCGATTGCGGGACGACCCCCATGACGCCGGGGATCGCCTCGACGGCGGCCTGGTCGATACCGGATGCGTCGTGCAGCTGGAAGCGCAGCCGTGTCGCGCAGTGGGTGAGGTTCTCGATGTTCCCCGCGCCGCCGAGCTGGCTGACGATCTGGGCTGCTGGCCCCGAGTCTCCTGACGAATGTGCGGGCATGGTCGGACCTCCCTCGCGAGGCGTCCTCGTTGACGCCTGGATCGCGACGTTACGCCCGACCGTCGGCATTCACCAGATGCGAGCTGGCACCGTGTTCAATTCGTAGCCGGGCGCCGCTTCTGGCCTGCTGCTGAGGCCGCAGAGGGGCGCATCAGGCGCGGTTCCACAGCTCGGGCCACCCCACTCCGAAGCCGCGCACGAGTCGGCGCAGGGCGGGAAGCGAGAGTCCCACGACCGTCGACGGGTCGCCTTCGATGCGGTCGATGAAGGGAGCCCCGAGCGAGTCGATCGTGAACGCGCCGGCGACGTGCAGGGGCTCACCCGAGGCGACGTAGGCGTCGATCTCGACGTCGTCGAGATCGTCGGCGAAGGTCACGCTGGCGCTCGCGGTGCTGCCGACGCCGTCTCCGGAAGCATCCGAGCCATCACGGCGGTCGACGAGCCAGTGCCCAGACCACAGCGTGCCCGTCTGGCCCCGCTGCGCGAGCCAGCGCTCGCGCGCGACGTGCGGCTCGTGGGGCTTGCCGAGCATCCGGCCGCCGATCTCGAACATCGAGTCGCCCCCGAGGACGAGGCCGTCGAGCGGCTCCCCGGTTCGCGGGTCAGGCGCATCCGCGACCGCGAGTGCCTTGGCCCGAGCGAGCAGCTGCACGTACTCGCTCGGTTCGAGAGGACCCTCGGCGAGACGCGCCTCGATCACGGCGTCCTCGTCGACGCTCGACGGGATGACGACGGGCTCGATGCCCGCCTGGCGCAGCAGCATGAGGCGGGCGGGCGACGTCGAGGCGAGGTACAGGCGCATGAGGCGAGGGTACCGGGACGGTGCCCTCGCTGCGCGGAGCAGGCCTTCCGGGGCGGTGGGGCCGCTACGGTCAGGGCGCGGTCAGCCAACGCGCGACCTCCTGCCAGAGTGCGCCAAGGCCGTTTGCATACGATCTCTCGCATGCTCATCAGGCTCCACAGTTCGGCCCAGCGCCCAGATTCCGAAGGGGAGGGCGTCGGGTGACCCGCATCGAGTCGAGGTACCGCGCGCCGAAGCAGACCAGGTTCTCCCGCTCGTCTGTGGTGTGGGATGCGCCGGGCGTCGAAGCCGCCTCGGCCCCCTCCGCACTCGCGTGGGTCGCCGAGGCGAGCGGTGACGTCGAGGCGGCGAGCGTCGTCGAGGACGCGGTCGGCGCGATCACCGCGAACTCGCGCATCTCCGCGCCGGTCTCGGCCGAGCAGGGCGAGGGCGGGGGCCCACACCTCGAGTACCTGCTCGAGACCGACCCGGTCCTGCGGACGCGGCTCGTCTCGCTGCGCCGCCCGAAGACCGGTGAGCACCTCACCGTCACCTCCAACGGCCGCGGCGACTGGCGCGTCGGCGACCGCCCAGCCCCCGAGCTCAGCGGTGCGCTCGACGTGGACATCCGGGCGACTCCCCTCACCAACACGCTGCCCATGCGCAGGCTGGGACTCGAGGTCGGCGAAGAACGCGAGATCGAGGTCGCCTACATCGACACGGAGACGTTCGCCGTGTTCCTGGACCGTCAGCGGTACCGCCGCCTGAGCCGCACCCGCTACCTCTTCCAGGCGGCCGACGGCTCGTTCGAACGCGAGATCGCGACCGACGAGCAGAGCTTCGTGCTCAGCTACCCCGGCCTCTTCACGCGGCTCTGAGCCGAGGCCGCCAGGCTCGGTGGGCGCGCACGGCTAGGCTCGAGCGCATGACCCACGACGGCACGACCCCAGACCTTTCAGCGGAGATCACTCCAGGAGACGTGATCGAGCTCGAGGTCGGCGACATCGCGCACGGCGGCATCTTCGTCGCCCGTCACCAGGGCAGAGTCGTGTTCGTCGCGGATGCCGTGCCCGGCGAGCTCGTACAGGCTCGGGTGACCGAGGTGCGGAAGTCCTTCGCGCGTGCCGTCGCCACCGACGTGCTCCGCGCATCCGACGACCGCCAGGCGCACGTGTGGCAGGAAGCCGGGATCGAGCGGACGCCGGAGGAACGCGCCGGGGGAGCCGAGCTCGGACACATCCGCCTGGCCCGACAGCGTGAGCTGAAGGCCCAGGTCCTGCGAGAATCCATGGCGCGCTTCGCTGGCCACGACTGGCAGGGTGTCGTCGAGCCCCTTCTCGGCGACGACGAGAACGGCGGAACGCGCTGGCGCACCCGCGTCACGCTCCACGTCGACAAGGAAGGGCGCGTCGGCCCGTACGCCGCACGCTCGCACCGCGTCATCGAGACCGAGACCCTGCCGCTCGCGCACGGCGACATCGAGGAGCTCGCTCCGCTCGGTCAACGCCTCGCCGGTTCCGGCCGCATCGAGCTCGTGGCACCCGCGGAGCTCGACACCCGCATGCGGACCATCCTCGACGGCGCCCACGGACGCAAGCCGGCCGTGGTCACCGAGGTCGTCAACGGGCGCGAGTACCGGGTCGACGAGGACGGGTTCTGGCAGGTGCACAGGCTCGCCGCCGAGACGCTCTCGAACGCCGTCGCCGACGCCCTCGATCCCACCCTCGTCGACGCCGAGGCCGTCAACCTCGACCTGTACGGCGGAGTCGGCCTGCTCGCGGCGGCGTTCGCGCAGGAAGCCGGACCAGGGGCCTTCATCGAGACCGTCGAGTCGAACGCGGCTGCAACCGGCCACGCCACCGCGAACCTCGCGGAGTGGCGCGGCGCGAGCGCCGTCACGGCACGCGTCGACCAGTACCTCGCGAATCTCGAGCGCGACGCGACGCACCTTGACCGCGATGGGATCCGCCGCGGAAGCGTCATCCTCGACCCGCCGCGCTCCGGCGCCGGCAAGGACGTCATCGACCGTCTCGCGGGCTTCGGGCCGGCTCAGCTCGTCTACGTCGCCTGCGACCCGGTCGCGCTCGCCCGCGACACCGGTCTCCTCCTCGGCCACGGCTACACGCTCGACTGGATGCGCGCCTACGACCTCTTCCCGAACACGCACCACTTCGAGACGGTCGCCCGCTTCGTGCGCGCCTGACCGGAACGACCGCCTCGGACGCGACGAACGCCGGGCACTCGCAGGAGCGAGGGGCCCGGCGTTCGTCGCACGGTCTCCGTCGAGCAGAGAGACCAGGGCGTCCTAGCGAGCGGCGCCGGCGAGGCTGCCCGTCGTCTGCGCAGCATCGTCGATGATGATGCACTGGATGAGACGGTCATCGGCGCCATCCCAGCTCTGCTGGGTGGGAGTGAGGTAGCTGAAGTTCAGCGAGCTCTCCTCGTAGGAAAGCCCGACGAAGGTCGCGAACTGCGCCGTGCAGTCGGTGTCCGCCTGCGCGCTGATGGCTTCGTCTCCGGGGTACTCGCCCGCGGCCATCTCGACCTCGAAGTACACCTCGTAGTCGTGTGGGTCGGAGCACGGCACGACCGGGATCTCGCTGACCGTGGTGCTGCCGGCGTCGTTGAAGCAGTCACCCACGGCGAGCTTGAAGACGTCGAGGTCACCCGACTCGGTGACCTCCTGTGTCTCGCCGTCGCGGACCTCGCTCTCGCCGCCGGACATCTCGCCCTCGACCGATTCCGCGATCTCCTGGGCAGCGGAGCAGCCGGTGAGGCCGAACCCGAGGAGCACGAGGGCTCCGATCGCGAACGCTGATGTGACGCTGGTCTTCGCCATGATCTCTCCTGGAAGTTCGGTGGTTTTCGCTCACTGTAGCGACAAAGTGGGCGATTCAGGACCGCTTCTCGAGCAGCAGCGCGACGGCGCGCTCCTTGCGATCGACTGGGCAGTCTGCGAAATACGCTGAGCTGGCGATGAGCGCCTGCGTGTAGCACTCAGCATGCCCCTCGACCGCGCGGACCGCGTTGCCGTCCCAGCCGGAGAACTGCCCGTAGCCCTCCTCCTCCAGCACGCGGACCATCTCATCCGGGTTCGGGAAGACGTAGGCCTGCTGCGCGTGGCCCAGCTCGTGGATCAGGACCGACGCGCCCGCATCGGTGATCGTCGGGAACAGCGTCGCATCGTCCGCCCGCAGATGGATGCTGGCGGTCGGCGGCTCGGCCGGGCAACCGCCGCCCTCGCACCAGGACTGCTTCGTGCAGGCCTGCGCGTCCTCAGGGCAGGCCGTCTGGCCGTCGGCAGCCCAGGTCGCAGGAACACCGGATGCCGCGATGAAGGCGTCGATGCCAGCCTCTCCCTCTGGCCACGGGCCGATGGGGGCCGTGACGAGTGGCGGGTAGCTCAGCGAGGCGCTCTGCGCATCCTCCGGCGGGACGACGACCGGCTCGAAACGGCTCTGCGTGCCGAAGATGTTGACCTCGAACCACTCGCGGACGCCGTCAGCGCTCCACGGCTCTGCCGCAGGCGCGCCACCCTCGTCGTTCGAGGGCACACCAGCGGGGGTCGCGAACACCAGCGCCACTGCAAGCAGGGCGATGAGGGCGAACATGAACCCGCCAGAGGATCGCTCGGTTCGCATGCGGCTGCGATCAGCTCCGGTAGGAGCCGCCGAACGGATCGCTCGCGGAGCCGCCGCCGCGCATGCTGCGCTGCGAGAGCTGCCACGCCGTGCGGCGCTTGACGATGTCGCGGGGCCGGTCGAGGTCCTGTGCTGACTCGATCATCGAGGCGAGCACAAGCGTGGCCGCCGCGAGCTCGTCCTCGGTGGGGTTGCCGCTGACGGTGCGCACGATGTGCTCGAGGCCGACGTGCGAGGGGATCTGCTCCTGGCTCACAGTGGGATGTTCCCGTGCTTCTTGGGGGGCAGCGATGCGCGCTTCGTGCGCAGCGTGCGCAGCGCCTTCGCGACGATGACTCGGGTCGACGCGGGTTCGATGACCGAGTCGAGCTCGCCGCGCTCGGCAGCCAGGAAGGGAGACGCGACGTTGTACGTGTACTCGTTCGCGAGGCGCGTGCGCACCGCGGCGACGTCCTCGCCCGCCTCCTCGGCGCGCTTGATCTCGCCGCGGTACAGGATGTTCACGGCACCCTGGCCGCCCATGACGGCGATCTCGGCGGTCGGCCACGCGAAGTTCAGGTCGGCGCCGAGCTGCTTCGAGCCCATGACGATGTACGCGCCGCCGTACGCCTTGCGCAGGATGACGGTCACGAGCGGCACTGTGGCCTCCGCGTACGCGTACAGCAGCTTCGCGCCGCGGCGGATGACCCCGGACCACTCCTGGTCGGTGCCGGGCAGGTAGCCAGGCACGTCCACGAGCGTGAGGATCGGGATCGAGAACGCGTCGCAGAAGCGCACGAAGCGGGACGCCTTCTCGCCGGCCTCGATGTTCAACGTGCCCGCCATCGCGCTCGGCTGGTTCGCGACGATGCCGACGGAGGTGCCGTCGACGCGCGCGAAGCCGATGATGATGTTGGGGGCGAAGAGCGGCTGGACCTCGAGGAAGTCGCCGTCGTCGACGATGAGCTCGATGACCTGCTTCACGTCGTACGGCTGGTTCGGGGAGTCGGGGATGACCGTGTTGAGCTTCTTGTCGAGATCCGTGATCTCGAGCTCCGTCTCGATGTCGTAGCTCGGCAGCTCGGCCTGGTTGTTGTCCGGCAGGAACGAGAGGAGCTGGCGCGCGTAGTCGAGGGCATCGTCCTCATCCGCGGCCAGGTAGTGGGAGACGCCAGAGGTGCGGTTGTGCGCGAGCGCGCCGCCGAGCTCCTCGAAGCCCACCTCCTCGCCGGTGACCGTCTTGATGACGTCAGGTCCCGTCACGAACATGTGGCTCGTCTTGTCGACCATGATGACGAAGTCGGTGAGCGCAGGGGAGTACACGGCGCCGCCGGCTGCGGGGCCCATGACGATGGAGATCTGCGGGATCACACCGGAGGCCTGCGTGTTGCGCCGGAAGATCTCGCCGTACTTCCCGAGCGCGACGACACCCTCCTGGATGCGCGCGCCGCCCGAGTCGAGCATGCCGATGATCGGCACCCCCACCTTCATGGCGTGGTCCATGATCTTGATGATCTTCTCGCCCGCGACCTCGCCGAGCGAGCCGCCGAACGTCGTGAAGTCCTGCGAGTAGACGGCGACACCGCGGCCGTGGATCGTGCCCGTTCCCGTGATGACCGCGTCGCCGTACGGGCGGCGGGCATCCATGCCGAACGCCGTCGTCCGGTGCCGGACGTACTCGTCGAGCTCCACGAAGGAGCCCGGGTCGAGCAGCTCGAGGATGCGCTCCCGTGCGGTCTTCTTGCCCTTCGCGTGCTGCTTCTTCGCAGAGACCTCCTCCGCCTGCGTCACTGCTTCCGCATGGCGGGCCCTAAGGTCGGCGATCTTGTCAGCCGTGCTCGTAGGGGTCGGACCGGACGCTGAGGAGTCAAGTGGTGCGGAGTTCACCCGCGTCACTTTACCGGGCGGCGGCTCATATTCGGCCGCACGGGTTAGCCTGATTCCCCGGTGAAGTGCAAGAGAGACGCACGACGCACGACATTTGAGAGGTTGGCGGCATGACTCAGGGGACTGGCGCACCGAACGGGGCCGCGCCCAGGGCAGGCGCCGAGGTCGTACCGCTGGCACCGGATGCCCAGGCGCAGCAGTGCCTGCTGCCGTCGAGCGCGCCCATGGCGCCGTACGACGCGAGCATCCGAGGCGAGGCGAGCGCCGCGCCCGAACTCTCCCGACGGAGCCTCTGGGGCAGGTGGGCGCTCGGCGTCGCGGCGCTCTCCCTCGTCCTCGCGTTCATCCCGGTTCCCGTGCTCAACATCGCGCTCGCGCTCTCCATCGCGGCCGTCGCCTTCGTGCTCGCGATCGTCGCGCTCTGGCAGAAGCGTCGCTCGAAGGTGCTCGCGATCATCGCCCTCGTCACCCTCTTCGTCGCCGTCCTCGCCTCGGTCGTGATGACCTTCGTGTACCTGTCGTTCATCGGCTCGGCGATCGCGGGCGCCCAGTGAGCACCCCTGCCATCACCCAGCTCCTCCTCGGAGGGCGAGCCGCTGGCACCGAGCTGCGCCTCATCTCCGTCCCGGAGGCGACCTCGACCAACGACGTGCTCGCCGACATCTGGGAGCGCACCGGGGGAGAGGCCAGCCAGAACCCGGCCCTCAGCACCCTCGTCACCTACGCCCAGACCGCCGGCGTCGGCCGCCACGGCCGTGAATGGATCTCCCCGCGCGGAAAATGCCTCGCAGCCTCGACCCTCGTGCGCCTCGCCGACGACGAGGCAGCCCCCCGCATCCTGGGCTGGCTGCCCCTCATCGCGGGACTCGCACTCCGCAGTGCCATCCTCGAGCTGTCGCCACCGGCCCCCGGCTTCCGACCGGACGAGCACTCCGGTCGCGTCGAGATCAAGTGGCCGAACGATGTCCAGATCGACGGACGCAAGGTCGCCGGCATCCTGGGGCGTGTCCTCGGAACGCGCGACGGTGAGCTGTCCTGCGTCGTCGGCACCGGCGTCAACATCACCCTGCAGGCCGAAGAGCTGCCCACACCTCACGCCACCTCGCTCGCGCTGGCGGGAATGCTCCCGCCGCACCCGGCGGAGCTCCTCCCCGCGTACCTCTCCGAGTTCGTGGCGAGGCTCGAAGCGCTGCGCGAGACTCGCGGCGATGCCATCGCGAGCGGAGCCCACGGCGAGCTGAGCGACGTCTGCTCGACCCTCCGCGCCCGCGTCGCAGCCACGCTGCCGTCCGGCGAGATCCTGCACGGCTTCGCGACCGAGCTCACGCCGGAAGGGCACCTCGTGATCAGAGGCGATGACGGCGAGACCAGGTCCGTCGCGGCCGGGGACGTCGAGCGGGTCCGCCCAGAGAACGGGGCCTGATGCGCGGCCGTCCACCGCATCCGAGCGAGCAGTCCTGGGACCAGATCTTCGGCGCTCCGGACGCGCAGCAATCCGGCGCGCAGCAGTACGGCGCACCGCCGCAGGGTGCGCAGCATCCCGTCAACCACGCGCCTCGACAGCAGGCGGCACCGCCGCACCACGAGTACGCGCAGGTCCAGCAGCGAGCCGCGCCAGACCGGCACCAGTTCCACTCCGGACAGCAGTACGGTCAGCAGTTCCCCGCTCAGCAGGAGAGCCCCCAGCAGCGGCACTACGAGCCGCTCGGCATGCGGCTGCCGGAGCGGACGATCATGCGAGTGCGCAGGCACGGACGCCGTCTGCTGCTGCCCTCGATCGTCCTTATCATCGGCTTCGCGGCCGCCGGCTACAACCTCGGTGCCCTGCAGGAGACGACGATCGGGGCCCGCCACGCGTGGCTGCTCATCTCGCTCGCCGCGATCGTCCTCCTCGGCATCGTGCCCATCGTGGTCTGGCTCCAGGCACGCAACAGGATCACCACGCACCGCATCGTGCTCTCGCAGGGCACCCTGACGAGCGAGACCCGCGAGATCTACATGAACGCGATCGTCGACGTCACGGTCCGGCGCAACCTCTGGCAGGCGATGTTCCGCTCGGGGACGATCGTCATCACCTCGGTCTCCGGCCACCGCCTCAGACTCATCGACGTGCCGAGCGCCAACACCGTTGCCGCGTGCATCCGGGAGCTCAGCGGGCCGTAGCCGCCCGAGCGCCGGGACCCGTCGCTCCTCCCCGACACGGGCTCGCCGAGGGCCGCAGACGCGAAGAGCCGCGGGCAGGAGTGCCCGCGGCTCTTGGCAGCCCGCCGATCGCTCGGCAGACGAGGTTAGCTGGCCTCTACTGCGGTGCCGTCCTTCTGCTGCATCTCCGCGACGCGCTTGGGGGAGAACACCCAGAAGCGGTACAGGATGAACCGGAAGATCGCGCCGAGGCCGATTCCGACGAGGTTCGCGATGTTGTAGGCGATCCACGAGTGGTTGTCGAGCACGGCATTCGTGAACCAGATCGGGAGCAGGCCGATGCCGAGCCCCACGAGGCTCACGCCGAAGAACTCGATCGCCTCCCGGAAGTTGTCCTGGCGCTTGTGCTGGCGGAACGTCCAGATGCGGTTGCCGATCCAATTCGTCACGATCGCCGCGCACGTCGAGATGACCTTCGCCCACAGCGCGCCATGCGCGACCTCGGTGGGGTTGAGCACCGTCAGCATGAGGACGTTGAACAGGCCGGTGTCGACGACGAAGCCGACCCCGCCGACGAGGCCGAAGTTGATGAGCTGCGCCATCATGCCCTTCGACGCCGCGATGCGTCGGAACACGTTGACGATGCGGCCCCAGAGGCTCCGCGAGGTCCGCTGCGCAGGCAGATCGAACTCGGCAGTCTCCGCGGCGACGAAGCCGACGAAATCCTCAGGCTCAGAGTGATGCGGCTCTGCGTGCTTGCGGGAGCGATTGGTCAAGCGCTCGACCTCCATCGTGGGGCACTTGCGTGGATGATGCCGCCGCAAGCAGGATAAACTGTTGGGGAGTTGTGACCCTCGTCGGAGTATAGACACGTCAGAGCAAAAGGCACGTCACTGCCACTGCAACGCAGGCGGGGAGAACTCCCCGGCCGTCGAATTCGATGCGAGCGCACAGACTCCCTCACGGCAGGACTGCCAGCAGCACTCTCGAACGGAGCGAACCATGGGTCAGGTCGTCGGCGTCATCGGAGCCGGGCAGCTCGCACGAATGATGCTCCCACCCGCCATCGAGCTCGACGTCGACCTGCGGGTCTTCGCGGCAGGCCGCGGCGAGAGCGCAGACCGCGCCGTCACCGCCGTCGGCGACATGCACGTCCTCGCTGAGGTGCTCGACTTCGCGCGCGGAGTGGATGTGGTCACCTTCGACCACGAGCACGTTCCGCAGGACGTGCTCAGGGGCCTCGTCGACGCTGGCGTCGCCGTGCGCCCAGGGCCGCACGCGCTGCAGTACGCCCAGGACAAGCTCCTCATGCGCCGCCGCCTCGCGGAGCTCGGCATCCCGATTCCCAACTGGGCCGAAGTGCGCGACGAGGCGGAGCTGCAGGCCTTCATCGACGCCAACGGCGGCGTCGCCGTGCTCAAGACGCCACGAGGCGGCTACGACGGCAAGGGCGTCCGCATCGTCCGCGCCGGCGCCGACGGCGCCGACTGGTTCGCTGCGGGGGAGCCTCTGCTCGTCGAGGAACGCGTCGACTTCCGCCGCGAGCTCGCGCAGCTCGTCGCTCGTCGCCCCTCCGGTGAGATCGCCCTCTGGCCGATCGTCGAGACCGTGCAGCGCGACGGCGTCTGCGCCGAGGTGCTCGCCCCCGCCCCCGGCGCCGAAGGAGCGGACGACCGTCTCGGCTACGTCGCCGCCACCATCGCCCAGTCGGTCGCCCTCGGGCTCGACGTCACCGGCGTGCTGGCCGTCGAGCTCTTCGAGACCACCGATCAGCGCATCCTCGTCAACGAGCTCGCGATGCGCCCGCACAACTCAGGGCACTGGACCATCGACGGCTCCACCACGAGCCAGTTCGAGCAGCACCTCCGCGCCGTCCTCGACCTCCCCCTCGGCGACACCGGCATGACGGCACCCCACGCCGTCATGGTCAACGTGCTCGGCGGCCCGCAGGAGGGCAGCTACGGCGACCGGTACGAGAAGGCCATGCACGAGCATCCCGACGCGAAGATCCACAGCTACGGCAAGTCCGCGCGCCCCGGGCGGAAGGTGGGGCACGTGACCGTCGCCGGGCCAGAGCTCGACGAGGTCGCCTACCGGGCCAGGGCTGCGGCAGCCGCGTTCGACGACGACGCCGCATCCTGACGCGAGGCCGTGAGGCTGCGCTCGGCCTGAGGCGAGCCGTCACCGGCCAGCCTCAGCGGAGCCGCGCGCACCCGCGTCTACGCTTGCACGCATGAGCGACCACCCCACCGCATCGTCCGCGCCCGCAGACGACACCCCGCAGCAGGCTCCCCTCGTCGGCATCATCATGGGAAGCGACAGCGACTGGCGTGTCATGCACGAAGCTCGCGACGTGCTCGCCGAGTTCGGCATCCCCACCGAGGTCGAGGTCGTCTCCGCCCACCGCACCCCCGAGAAGCTCGTCAGCTACAGCCGCGGAGCGAGCGAACGCGGCATCCGCGTCATCATCGCCGGAGCGGGAGGCGCGGCCCACCTCCCCGGCATGGTCGCCTCGCTCACGACGCTCCCCGTCGTCGGCGTGCCGGTCCCGCTCAAGTACCTCGACGGCATGGACTCCCTGCTCTCGATCGTGCAGATGCCTGCAGGCATCCCCGTCGCGACGGTCTCCATCGGCGGAGCCAAGAACGCCGGAATCCTCGCCGCCCGCATCCTCGGCACAGCTGACGAAGCGCTGGCAGCCAGACTCGCCGACTACAGTGACGGACTGCGCGACGCCGTAGAAGCCAAGAACGACGCCCTCAAGCAGTCGCTCTAGCCCACCCCCTCGGCCGCCGTCGCCGCCCCTTGCTCCTCGACCGCAGGACCACATGACACTCACCCTCCCGCTCCGGTACCCGGACGCCAGCTCGCCGCAGCTCATGACCAGGCGCGCCTGGTGGCTGCTCCTCGCGAACTTCTTCCTCCCGGGAACCGCGCAGATCCTCGCCGGGAATCGGAAGTTCGGGCGCTTCATGCTCTCGATCTGGCTCGGCGGCATCGCGGCCGTGCTCGTGGTCCTGCTCATGGCGCTCGTGCTGCGCGGGCCACTGCTGTTCGTGTTCTCCACCACGCTCGGCATCACCGCGGTGCACCTCGTGCTCATGCTCTACGTGGCCATGTGGGTCGTGAGCGGACTGGATGCGCTCCGCCTCGTGCGCATCATCAAGCTCGAGCAGGTCGCTCGGCCGCTCATCGCCATCGTCGGCGTCGTCCTCGTCACCGTGCCGCTCGTCTTCGCCGCCGTCACGTCGCAGGTCGCGAACCAGGGGAAGTCCGCCATCGAGGGGCTCTTCGGCGGCGCGTCGAACGGCCTGCAGCTGCCGGCCGACGGCCAGATCAACATCATGATGCTCGGCGGCGACCGCGGCGCCGACCGCGAGGGCCTCCGCCCCGACTCGATCAGTGTCATGAGCTTCAACGCCTTCACTGGCAAGCTCACCACGATCGGCCTCCCGCGGGCGATGGAGAGCTTCCCCTTCTCCGAGGGGCACATGCACGACCTGTACCCGGACCTCTACGAGGGCTGCGCGGTCGACGTCTGCTACCTCAACTCCGTCTACACCGAGGCGACGATCGCCGAGGACGGCGGCTACGCCGACGCCGCCGAGCATGGCTCGGAGCCCGGCATCGAGGCGATGCGGGACGCGGTCGAGGGCATCACGGGGCTGAGCATCCAGTACTACGTGCTCGTCGACATGGCCGGCTTCACGGAGCTCATCGACGCCCTCGGAGGCGTCGACATCAACGTCACCGAGCGCGTGGGCATCGGCATCAACAACGACGGGTCACCAGGCTGGGCGCCCGCCACCGAGTTCATCGAGGTCGGGCAGCAGCACATGGACGGCTCGACGGCCCTCTGGTACGCCCGCTCCCGCTACGAGACGACCGACTTCGCCCGCATGGAGCGCCAGCGGCAGCTCCAGGAGGCGATGGTGGCGACGATGACACCCACCAACCTGCTCGGCAAGATCGGGCCGGTGACGGATGCGCTCGAGAAGGTCGTGCAGACCGACATCCCGGAGGGCATGATCGGCTACGTGGGCGATCTTCTCCTGAAGTCGCGCAGCGGCAACAGCGTGCGACTCGACATCGTGCCGCCCAACTTCGACCAGGGCAACCCCGACATCCCCGCGATCCACGCCGCCGTCCAGGACGCGATCGCCTCGGATCCGCCCGAGGCGACGCCTCCACCCGAGGAGAACGCACCCACCGAGTAGCGCCGGCCTTCTCGGCCTTGTGCTCGTGCTTGCCTTCGCCGCGCTCTCGGGCTCGTGCTTGCCTTCGCCGCGCTCTCGGGCTCGTGCTTGCCTTCGCCGCGCTCTCGGGATGGCTTTCGCGCTTCCGGATGGTGTGCATTCCATCCCGAAGTGCGCGTCCCATCTGGAGTCCGTGGGTGTTCTGCGGGCGCCGTGTGGTTGTTTCGGGATGGCTTTGCGCTTCCGGTTGTTTCGGGATGGCTGTCGCGCTTGCGGATGGTGTGCATCCCATCCGGAAGCGCGAAGGCCATCTGGAGTCGACGCTGGGAACGACTCAACGGGATGCAGCGAGATCGATCGTGGTGCCCCTCGAGCGTGTGCCGCGACGGAGCGCCGCGCGCAGCTGCGACAAGAAGGCCGTCGGCGTCGCGAGATCCCGATTCGTGACCCGGATCACGACCCACCCGGCTTCCTGGAGGCGGTTGATCCTGCGCAGGTCGTTCATCGCCTGCTTCTTCTCCCAGTGGTACTCGCCGTCGTACTCGACGGCGACCTTCGCGTCTGGATAGGCAAGATCGACGCGCCCCACGAAGGTTCCCCTGCTGAGCACTCGGTGCCCCACGAGCGGTTCGTCGAACCCTGCATCGAGCAGCAAGAGCCGGGTGAGGGACTCCATAGGGGATTCGACGCCGGGGCGGATCACGGCGAGGGCGGCGCGCATCCGCGTTGCGCCTATCGTGCGCCCCCAGGAATCCGTGAGGGCTTGGAGCTCTGACAGCTCCGCGAGTGCGGGAACAGGAGCACGGGGATCCTCGGAGACCGATGGATCGAATGGGCGGTTGATCCCACGGTAGCTCCGGGAGGTCGTGACGAGAGCATCGCCAAGAGTGATCAGCTCTCTGGACGTCAGGACGCGTGCGGCGAGCGCCCAGGTGAGCGTCGGAGTCGCGAGGGAGACGCCGAACTCCTGCGTTCGCGTCCAGTTCGACAGCTGGATGCTCCTCGCCCGGATGCCCGATCCCCGTGGCTTGTTTCTGCCAGACGGGACGACGATGTGCACGGTCTTCTCGGAATCGAATCGCCGGGGAACCGGAAGGCCCCAGAAGCGGGCCGCGGTGAGGTCTCCCAGGGCGTGCCAGTCGCGCATCCTCGGCGCGAAGGCACGAGCGTAGTCGACTGGGGTTTCGACCGGATGCGTCGTGAACACGCCTCGGTGTGGCCGGCCATAATCGCCGCCGTACAGTTCGCGAGCACTGATGCCCTCGAGCTGAGCTTGACGTGTGGAGAAGGCACGGGCGGGGCTTTCGAAGAACTGCGATTCCATGTTCGCGAGAGTAGGGTCCCGTCGCGTTTCGCTTTCCGTCTCTCCACAGGCCGGGACCTCGGGGCGATGTCGCCCGACCGCTCCCTGCCGGCGGCGATCGCGTCGCGCGCGCGATCGCCGGTCGTCGCCGTTGCAGGCTCGGGATGGGTTTCACGCCCGCGGATGGCTTGCAAGCCATCCGCGGGCGTGAAACCCATCCCGAGACGTTGCTGTGCCGAGATGCTGGCGCGCGCGATCGCCGGTCGTCACCGCTGCAGACTCGGGATGGGTTTGACGCCTCCCGATGGCTTACAAGCCATCCGCGGGCGTGAAACCCATCCCGAGACGTTGTCATCCGGAGACGTTGCTGTGCCGAGGGGTGCTGGCGCGAGAGACCTACCGTGCCGAGGGAGCGGCGTCGCGCCTAGAGGTCTGCGTGGAAGTTCCAGACCTGGTCGGCGGCGATCTCCCACGAGAACATCCCGCCGCGGTCCTTGCCGGCGAGGCGGAGTCGTCGTTCGAGGTCGCTGTCGCCGAGCACTCCCGCGATGGCACCGGCGAGGCGCTCGGGGTAGCCGCTGTCGGCGAGTCCGTCGCCGCGTTCCACGACGAGGGTGGCGTCGAGGCCGACCTCGACGAGTGCTGGGTCGTCGGAGGTGATGACGGGGGTGCCAAACTTGAAGGCCTCGATGATGGGCAGTCCGAACCCGGCGCTGAGACTGGGCACGGCCAGGGCGCTGGCGCGCTGGAGGGCGACGGCGAGCTGCTCGTCGCTGATGACGCCGACGGAGACGACGCGCTCGCGGGCGACGCCGGAGGCGCTGACGAGGCCGTCGAGCGTGACCTCTCCGCGCTCTGTCGGACCGACGACGACAAGCGTGACGCCGGCGAGTTCCTTGTCGTCCAGCGCCTTGATGAGCTGGGCGAGGCCGTGGCGCTTGTGCAGCGATGCCAGGGTCAGCACGTACTCGTCCGGCAATCCGAGCGTGTCGGCGATCGCGTCCCCAGCTCCCTCGGACTCGGGGAGGCGGATGCTCGCAGCTGCGGCCGGGCTCATGACGCGCACGCGGTCACCGAAGTCGAAGTGCTCGATGACCTGGTCGGCGACGGCGTTCGTCGGCACGACGATGCCGCTGGCGTAGCGGAACGCACGACGCAGGAGCGCCTTGTGGTGCTTCACGGTGTGCGAGCTGATGAGCTCCGGATGGGTGAACGCGGTCATGTCGTGCCAGGTGACGACCGTCTGGTCGATGCCCTGGCTGAGCGAGATGTCGCGCATGGGCGCGAGGGGAGTGAAGCTGTGGATGAAGCCGCCGCCGACGGTGTTCGTCAGGAGCCCGCGTGACCAGGAGGACTCGAGGCGTTCCGGGCGCAGAGGGGCCTGGACGACGCTCGTCAGGCCGGGGACCCGCTCCTCGAGGAGCGCGACCTCGTCGCGGGTGCGCCGGGGAATGATCGCCTCGACGTCGCAGCCGCGGGGCGCACGCGTGATGAGCTGGCGTCCGAGCTCTTCGCTGTAGCGGCGGGTGCCGCCTGGACGCTCATCGGCGGCGCGGTCGAGGAGAACACGAAGGGTAACCATCAGGCTCTGAGGACTCCTTGCGCGGCAGCGTCCTCGAGCGCGTCGAGCCAGGGCCGCATGGGTGGAACTCCCGCGTTCGCCCAGGCGTCATGGCCGAGGACGGAGTACGCGGGGCGAGGGGCGGGACGGACGAACGCACTGCTGTCCGTCTCCTTGACGTTCTCGGGGTCGAAGCCCGCGAGGCGGAAGATCTCCTTCGCGAAGTCGTACCAGGAGGCGATGCCGGCGTTTGTCCCGTGGTAGGTGCCGGCAGGAGCGCCCGAGTCGACGAGCGCGACGATCTGCGCCGCGAGGTCCGCCGAGTACGTGGGCTGTCCGAGCTGGTCGGAGACGACGGAGACCTCGGGCTTGGTCGCCGCGAGGCGGGCCATCGTCTTCGCGAAGTTCGGGCCGTCTGCCCCGTAGAGCCAGGCCGTGCGCACGATGTAGGAGGCGTCCGGCAGTGCGTCCCGGACGGCCTTCTCTCCGGCGGCCTTGGTGCGACCGTAGGCGGAGATCGGGTCGTGTTCGGCGCCTTCCGCATACGGGGACGCGGCGTCGCCGCGGAAGACGTAGTCGGTGGAGACGTGCACGAGCCGCGCGCCGTGCTTCGCGGCGGCAGCCGCGAGCACACCGGGGCCCGTCGCGTTGACCGCGAAGGCAGTCGCCTCGTCGGTCTCCGCTCCGTCCACGTTCGTGTAGGCGGCGGCGTTGATGACGACGTCATGCCCCGCCACAGCGGCCTCGACCGCTGCGGGGTCGGTGATGTCGAGCGCGGCGCGATCCAGAGCCGTGACCTCGCGGCCCGCGAGGGCGCGCTGGAGGTCACGGCCGAGCATCCCGGATGCACCCGTGATCAGGAACCGTGCGGCAACCGCAGGTGCGGATGCCGTGGCGGGGACAGACGTCGAATCGGTCACAGGGCAGCGCGCTCCTTCAGCGGCTCCCACCAGGTGCGGTTGTCGCGGTACCACTGCACCACGTCAGCCAGGCCCTGCTCGAACGGAACCTTGGGCTCGTAACCCAGCTCGCGCTGGATCTTGGAAATGTCGACCGAGTAGCGCAGGTCGTGGCCGAGGCGGTCCTGCACGCGGTCCACGTAGGACCAGTCCTTGCCGGTCGCGTCGAGGAGGAGCTGCGTGAGCTCCTTGTTGGTGAGCTCGGTGCCGCCGCCGATGTTGTAGATCTCGCCGGCCTTTCCGCCGACGAGCACCATCGCGATACCGCGGCAGTGGTCGTCCACGTGCAGCCAGTCGCGGATGTTGTTGCCCTCGCCGTAGAGCGGAACGTGCTTGTCGTCGATGAGGTTCGTGACGAAGAGCGGGATGACCTTCTCGGGGAAGTGGTACGGGCCGTAGTTGTTCGAGCACCGCGTGATCGACACGTTCAGGCCGTGCGTGCGGTGGTACGAGCGCGCGATGAGGTCGGAGGACGCCTTGGATGCCGAGTAGGGCGAGTTGGGTTCGAGCGGGAACGTCTCGCTCCAGCTTCCCTCTTCGATGGAGCCGTAGACCTCGTCGGTGGAGACGTGCACGAAGCGGGGCAGCTCGTGGCGCAGGGCTGCGTCGAGCAGCTTCTGCGTGCCGACGACGTTGGTCTCGATGAACACTGAGGCGTCGCGCACGGAGCGGTCGACGTGCGACTCTGCGGCGAAGTGGACAACCGCATCCACCTTCGGGATCCACTCGTCGAGCACGACGTCGTCGGTGATGTCGCCCTCGACGAACGTGAACCGCTCGGAGTCGGAGACGGGTGCGAGATTCTCGAGGTTGCCGGAGTAGGTCAGCTTGTCCAGCACGACGACCTCGACACCCTCCAGACCCTCGTACTGGTCCTGCAGCGCGCGGCGCACGAAGTTCGAGCCGATGAAGCCGGCCCCGCCGGTCACGAGAAGTTTCATACCTGTCCTGTTCAATCGTCGGCCGGGCTGTGCCGATGGAAATTTGCCGATGGTTGTGCGGTTCGACTGGCGCAGTGCGACCCGCGCGCAGTCGGAGCTACTCTAGCGCGGCCCTTCGTCGAGCTACCACAGTCCCGTCGTGATGAGGGTGGCGAGTGCCGCGCGGTCCCGTGGCCGGCGTCGCAGCTGCCGCCAGCGTCGCACGAGCCGCACCGCGTCCCGATACGTGAACTCGGCGAGGATCTCGTGCAGCCATTGCAGTCTCGGCAGCTCCTCGGGGGAGGCGACGTGGATGCACGCCTCGACGGTCAGCTGCACCTGCCCGCGGTGCCAGCGGTTCGAGGTGAGTCTGAGGCGCTTCCACGCCTGCGAGAGGCCGGTGTTGGCGCCGACCGCGTTGGCGACGTGCTGGCGGTAGTCGACGGTCGACTCGCCGTCGATGATCCAGCGGAGCCCGGCCGATCGGGCGAGCGCGTAGATGAGCCAGTCGTGGGCGAAGGCCGTGCGTGCTGGGGAGTCCGCGTTGTCGAGCTGGTCTGCGACGAGCCGCGCGAATCGCTCGGTGAGGAGGAACGTCGATCCGGGGCCGGGCGTCTCGAAGAGGTGGTCCGCGAGGCGCTGCGGGTAGTCCTTCTTGATCAGGATGCGCGTGCCGTCCTCGGTGAACGCGGTGACGTTGGAGGAGATGCCGTCCGCGCGGCCCTCGCCGAGGAGCCGGATGTGGCGCTCGAGCTTGGCGGGCATCCACACGTCGTCCTGGTCCGCGAAGCCGACGTAGTCGTACTCCTCGATGGGGATCGTGGTGAGCAGGCGGAAGAAGTTGGGTGCGGGGGCGCCGAAGGTCTCGGGGGAGAGGATCGTGATGCGGGGGTCGGCGGCGGCGCGCTCGGCGAGGAGCTCGAGGGTGCCGTCCGTCGATCCGTCGTCGGACACGTACACGTGGAGGTCGGCGCCGGCCTGGTCGAGGATCGAGTCGAGCTGCTCGTCGAGGTAGGGCTTCCCCATGTGGGTCGCGAGGAGGACGGCGACGCGCGGCGGCGTGCGCGGCTCGGCGTTGGTGTGCATCCCGTATTCCTCTTCTCTATACGCGTTCTACCGCGGCGGTTCTCCAGCGTTCAAGTATGGCCGAGTGGGTCGGCGAGCATTCGCATTCCGTGCCGCACTAGACTCCTCGGCATGGAGATTCGCGAACTCAGCATCCCAGACAGCTACGAGATCACGCCGAAGCAGTTCGGCGACGACCGCGGCGTGTTCCTGGAGTGGTACCGCTTCGACAAGCTCGCAGAAGCTGTCGGGCACTCGATCGACCTCAAGCAGGCGAACACCTCGGTGTCGACGCGGGGTGTGGTCCGTGGCATCCACTTCGCGGACATTCCGCCGAGCCAGTCCAAGTACGTGACGTGCACGCGCGGAGCCGTGCTCGACTTCGTCATCGACATCCGCACGGGCTCGCCGAAGTTCGGCGAGTGGGACTCGGTGCGTCTCGACGACGTCGACCGCAAGGCCATCTACCTGTCCGAGGGTCTCGGCCACGCGTTCGTGGCACTCACGGATGACGCGACGGTCAGCTACCTCGTCACCGACACCTACCACGCGGAGCGCGAGCACGGCATCAACCCGCTCGACAAGGACGTCGACCTCCGCTTCCCGGAGGAGGCCGGCGAGCTGCTGCTCTCCCCGAAGGACACGGATGCCCCCTCGCTTGCCGAGGCGGCTGCGTCCGGTCTCCTCCCCAGCTGGGAAGAGGCCCGCGCCTACTACGCGGAGCTCAGCGCGAAGGCGGGTGCGTAGCCATGAAGGGAATCATCCTGGCCGGCGGCTCCGGCACGCGTCTGTGGCCGATCACCAAGGGCATCTCGAAGCAGCTCATGCCCATCTACGACAAGCCGATGATCTACTACCCGCTGTCGACGCTCATGATGGCGGACATCCGCGAGGTGCTGATCATCACGACGCCCGAGTACAACGAGCAGTTCCGCGCCCTGCTGGGTGACGGCTCGCAGCTCGGGATGCGCATCGAGTACGCCGTGCAGCCGTCGCCGGATGGGCTCGCGCAGGCGTTCATCATCGGCGAGGAGTTCATCGGCGACGACTCGGTCGCGCTGGTGCTCGGCGACAACATCTTCCACGGCTCTGGGCTCGGCTCGTCGCTGCGCGGCAACAACGTGCTCGACGGCGGCTTGATCTTCGCCTATCACGTGTCGAACCCGGTCGCGTATGGCGTCGTCGAGTTCGATGAGCACAACAAGGCCGTGTCGATCGAGGAGAAGCCGGAGGTGCCGAAGTCGAACTACGCGGTGCCCGGCCTCTACTTCTACGACAACGACGTTGTCGAGATCGCGAAGAACGTGGAGCCTTCCGCGCGGGGCGAGCTCGAGATCTCGAGCGTCAACTCGGCGTACCTGGATGCGGGCAAGCTGCAGGTGCAGGTGCTCGACCGTGGCACGGCGTGGCTGGACACCGGCACGTTCGAGTCGATGATGCAGGCGAGCGAGTACGTTCGCGTGATCGAGGACCGTCAGGGCTTCAAGATCGGCTGCATCGAGGAGATCGCGTGGCGCGCCGGGTGGATCGACGACGCGGAGTTCGCGGAGCTCGCGAAGCCGCTGCAGAAGAGCGGATACGGACGTTACATGCAGGGGCTCCTCGCGTAGCGAGCCCCGCTTGCCGGTGAAGGCCGTGGCCCCTCGGGGTCACGGCCTTCGTCGTTGGCGCCACGCTCGGCATTTGCGCGACGCTCGCGGTCAGCGCTCGTCGCGCTCCCGCAACGACTGGAAGAGGTCGCGGGCGATGTCGTAGCTCCCGCGCGAGTAGTTCGCGTAGCGACCCCGCAGGGTCCACCTGAGGACGCGGGGGAGCCGACGGATGCGCGAAGCCGGCAGCTCGAGCCGCTGTCGTTCGTGCGCGACCTTGCGCCGCACGTGGGCCTCCTGCTCCGGGGTGCCGCCGAGCTCGCTGACGCGACGCAGCAGCGCCACGGCGCGGCGGTAGCGGCGCAGCTGGTCGGCGGAGCCGTCCTTGGTGGCCTGCGAGATCTTCACCCGCAGGGTGGGTGCGGTCTGCCCGATCTGGTTGCCGGTGTGCTGCCGGTAGTCGATGAGGGGCTCTCGCACGACGCGGAGTCCGTTCACGAGCGCTGCCGTCGTCGCGAGCCACTCGTCGTGGATCCACGGCTCTGGCGCGTTGCCGGCTCGGAAGACGAGGGATGCGCGCAGCATCATGGTGGCGCCGGTCACGAAATTGCGGGCGGTGAGCGCCTCGAGCTGCCGCCCGTTCTCGTAGTCGCGCCATTCGGCGTCGGTGATCTCCAGCGATTCGAGGAGAGTGCCGCCGATGGGCTCGCCGTCCTCGTCGACGAGGAGTGCGTCGGAGTGCGCGAGCAGGGCCTGGTCGTCGCCGACGAGGGCGGCGAGGAGGTGCTCGACCTTCTTGGGGTGCCACACGTCGTCCTGGTCGCTGGTGGCGAGGTACTCGGTGCGGGCCTCGCCGAGCGCGAATGCGAAGTTCGCACTCACCCGCAGCGGCTCGTCGCGGGTGTAGATGCGGAATGCGCGGTCGGAGGCTTCCAGCACGCGGCGCGCGAGCTCGAGCGTTCCGTCGCTCGAGGCGTCGTCGGAGACGATGACCTCGGCGACGGGGTGGCTCTGCGAGAGGATGCTCTGCAGCTGCTGCTCGAGGAACTGCTCGCCGTTGTGGGTGCACACGACCGCGGTGACGGGGGCGTCTCCGAGTCGCTGCTCGCGGGCATCCTCCTGGCGGCGTTCGGCGACGAGTCGCGAAGCTGGCATCTGCTCTCCTCTGTCTCGGTGCGCTGTGGTGCTAGCTTGGCACGAGTCTGCACGCGCTCAGGGGAGGAGTCGGCCGCAGCGGCCGCCCGAGACTATGAATCGACTTGTCATCTACCTGCTCTTCGACCGGGCTGGTCTCGCCGACGCCGGTGTGCTCCGGGCGCTGCGGGGCCTGCGCGGGCACGCCAGCGAGCTCTTCGTCGTCGTGAACGGCTCGGTGACCGACGCTTCGCGCGAGTCGCTGGCCTCCGTCGCCGACAGGGTCTTCGAGCGGCCGAACGAGGGCTTCGATGTCGGCGGCTATCGCGCTGCGCTCGAGGAGATCGGTCTGGAGCGGCTCGCGGCGTTCGACGAAGTCGTGCTCGCGAACTACACCTTCTTCGGGCCCGTCGTCGACTTCGCCGAGACGTTCGCGTGGGCGGATGCCGCGGGGCACGACGTGTGGGGTGTGACGGAGCACGGGGAGCTCAGCCCGGACCCGTACACGCGACGCGGCACCCTGCCATCGCACCTGCAGTCCCATTGGATCGCCGTGCGGAGGGACGTCGTGGTGAGCGACGCGTGGGCCGAGTACTGGGCGTCGATGCCCGAGATCCGGTCGTACGACGACTCGGTGCGGCACCACGAGGCGCGCTTCTCCCCGTTCTTCGCGGAGCGCGGCTTCTCGGTCGGCGCGCAGTTCCCGGCAGGCAACTTCCGGGTGGACGGGACACCCGTCGCCAACGCCAGCCTCGAGACCCCGCTGCTGCTGCTCGAGGCGGGGGCGCCCCTCGTGAAGCGCCGCGTGTTCTTCCACGACCCCGTCGAGCTCGACCACCGCGGGGTCTCGGCTCGGGACGTCGCCCTCGATCTCGAGCGACGGGGCTTCCCCGTCGACGTGCTCGTCGAGGGGACGGCGCGGTTCGCGCCGAGTCGGGTGCTCGCCGGCGGCGTCGGGGCTGGCCCTCGGGTGCTGCGGCGCGCATCGACCGCGCTCACGCACGAGTGGCTTCGAGACGCGGCGAGCGGCGACGAGTCGGCGACGATCTCGGGTCTGCACGTGCGCATCGTCCGCGGCGACTTCTGGCGCAGGCTCGCCGGCGGCGACGAGCGGCTGCTGGACGCCGACCTGCTGCTGGTCGAGTCGGCGGCCGCGGACTCGGTGCGCTCGGCTCCGGCGAGCGCCTCGATGCTGGCCCGCCAGCGGGGCAGGAGGGTCATCTTCGAGCGAGCGGAACCGCTCGCGTGGGAGTTCGCCGACCATGCCAGCCTGGGGATGGTGGTGCCGGTGGCGCCGCCCATCGGGACCGGACTGCTCGGTGACGGCTGGCGCGGCACCCGCACGAGGGCCGCTCTGCTCGCCGCGACGCTCGGTGCGGATGCACCGCTCGATCCGAACGCTCCGATCGCTCCGTACGCGGGGTTCGCGGCGTATCGGGTGGATGCGCTCCGACCGCTCGCGGGAGCCCTCGGCTCGCTCGGCTACGCGCCGCTCGAGGCGCGCTTCCCGGAGGGGGAGCTCGCGACGCTCCTCGACCTGGTCGCGAGCCGCCTCGTGTTCGACGCCGGGTTCGCGGTCTCCGAGGCTGAGACCGCCGATGGCCTCGCGAGCGACTACGCGCTGCTCGCCGCGAAGTACGAGGATCTCGTGGCCGAGTTCGGCTCGGACGTGCGAGCACCGCACCGTCTTGCGCGCGCTCGCCGGCCCGGCGGCAGCGGCCTCACGCGGGTCGCCGCAGCCGTGATCCGTCGTCTGCCCGCGCTCGAGGAGCCGCTCCGGCGTCTCGCCGCTGACGCCGAGGGTCTGCTGGCGCGCCTGCGCTGACCGCGCCCCGCGGCGCGGCATCAGGAGGCCCCGGCCTCCGGCGGGGTACCGTGTCTGCGACTGGAGGTGGCAGATGAGCAACGGCGAGACGCCGCTCGGCGGGCAGTACGACCCTGACGAGCTCGAAGAGCTGGAGAGCCAGGCCGAGCGCCGTGGCACCGGGCGAGGGCTGATCATCGGCCTCCTCATCGCGGCGGCCGTGGCGATCGCCGCGATCGTGTTCGTGCTCATGAACCCGCTCGGGCAGCAGGCCCCACCAGACAACACGGCCCCGGTCACGACGTTGCCCCAGGCGACCGAGGTGGCGGTCCCGGAGACGCTCATCGTCACGGCCACCCCTGGACCGACGGTCACGGTGACCGAGACCGCGGCCCCAGACCCGGACGCCGAGGCGTCCGCGGTTCAGGTGTCGCTGAGTCGTGCCTACTGGGTCCCGGACCAGCGCGTGATCTCAGCTGCAGCGCTCGTGTCCGCCACGGAACCGGGCGGGACCTGCACGCTCGTCTTGAAGAACGGGCCGGTGACGTTCGTCGCGACGGCGTCGGCGGCCGCTCCGACCTCGGCCGGCACCGATGCCTCGAGCTGCATCGTGAACCTCCGCGACGAGTCGATCACCCCCGGTGATTGGGAAGCGGTCATGCAGTACGAGGGTCCAGCTGGGAGTGGCGTGAGCGCTCCGATGACGGTCACCGTCACCTGACCCCGAGCTCGTGGTGCGGCGGGCTCCCGGTCGGCCATCGGATCGGCGAGCTGCAGCTAATCTGATCGGTGGCCGCTACCAAAGGGGAATGCTCATGACAGCTCGCGTCACCGTCGCCACCCGCACGAAGAACCGTCCGCTCCTGCTGCGTCGGGCCCTCGACAGCGTGCTCTCGCAGACGTTCGCTGACTTCGAGCTCGTCGTCGTCAACGATGCCGGCGATGCTGAGGCGCTCGATGCGCTGCTCGAGCCGTTCCTGGAGCGCGCGGCGGGACGTCTTCGCGTGGTCACCAACGTCGTCTCGAACGGTCGCGAGGCGGCCATGAACGACGGGTTCCGGGACTCGGATGCCGACTACCTGGTGCTGCACGACGACGACGACAGCTGGGCTCCCGACTTCCTGCAGAAGACGGTGGACTACCTCGACGCGCACGCCGAGGACGCCGGAGTCGCGACGCGCACTGAGGTCGTCTTCGAGCGTGTCGAGGGCGACACGGTCATCGAGGAGTCGCGCGAGGTGCTCGCCGACGACGCTCACGCGGTCACGCTCATCGGCACCATGCGACGCAGCACGGTGCCGCCGATCTCGTTCCTGTTCCGGAGGAGCGCCTACCTCGAGGTCGGCGAGTTCGACGGTTCGCTGCCCGTGCTCGCGGACTGGGATTTCCTGCTCAGGCTTCTGACCAGGCACACCGTCGGCTTCATCAGCGGCGAGCCGCTCGCGTTCTGGCATCAGCGGCTCGCGTCGCTCGGCCCTGACGGGAACAGCGTCGTCATCGCTGCCGACGAGCACTCCGACTACGGCACGATCATCCGAGACCGCTACCTGCGCAAGGCGCTCGACGGGGGCGGGGGGATCGGCCCTTCGCTGCTCGTGACGAGCCTCTTCGAGGACATGGAGCGCTCGTCTGCGGAGTCGAGGCGACAGGCGAGCGAGTTCTCGCAGGTCTCTCAACTCAAGCAGGCCGAGGCACTGGAGGTGACGAAGGTCGCTCTCCTCCTCGAGATCGCGAAGCTCGAGCAGCAGCAGCGGGACGTGCTCCAGTCCCTCGACGTGCTGCACACGGTCGCCGAGGTCGCGCTGCCCGTCGTCAATGGTGCGCGGCGAGCAGCGCGCCCAGTCGCCAAGACCGTCCGCGCCGGGAAGAAGGTCGCCTCGGGCATCGGCTCCCTCGTGAGGGCCGGCGCAAGGGTCGCGCTCAAGAGTCGTCGGGGCGCAGGCGCAGGCGCCGGGGACGGGGCAGCCGTGCACGAGGCTGGGGTTGTCAGCATTCGTCCGGAGATCGTGAACACGCCCATGCCGCTCGTCGCCGCCGGTCGGCCTCGCGAAGATGCGCGGCTGAAGGGCAAGACGCCGAGGCGCGTGGCGTTCTACCTCTTCTTCGACCCGGAGGGGCAGGTCGATGACTACGTCCTCCACAAGCTGACGGCGCTTCGTGAGCACGTCGAGCACATCTTCGTCGTCTCGAACTCGCCCATCTCGGATGAGGGCAAGGCGCGGCTCGCCACGGTCGCGGACACGGTTCTCGAGCGTGAGAACAAGGGCTTCGACGTGTGGGGGTACAAGGAGGCGCAGGAGCACTTCGGATGGGATCGACTCGCGGAGTACGACGAGCTCATCCTCCTCAACTACACGTTCTTCGGGCCCATCTTCCCGTTCGGTGAGATGTTCGACCGAATGGATGCCCAGGACGTCGACTTCTGGGGTATCACGAGCCACGAGGCCGTGACCCCCCACCCGCACCACGGCGTCGGCAGCATGGCCGGGCACATCCAGTCGCACTGGATCGCCGTGCGACGAGACATGTTCCTGTCGGACGAGTACCGCGAGTACTGGGCGGACATGCCGATGATCACGTCGTACTTCGACTCCATCGACCGTCACGAGGGCCGGTTCACGAGCTATTTCGCGAGCCTGGGCTTCGTCTACGAGCTGGCCTTCCCCTCGGAGGACTACCCGTCTCAGCACCCGATCTTCGACAACATCTCGCTCATGCTCGACGACCGTCTGCCGATCCTGAAGCGACGCATCTTCTTCCACGACCCGGACTACCTGGACAGGCAGGCGATCATCGGTCGCGACGTCACGGATCGTCTGGAGCGCGCGGGTTTCCCGATGGACCTCATCTGGTCGAACGTGGTGCGCAGCGCGAAGCCGCGCGTGCTGCACACGAACTTCTCCCTGCTTGAGATCCTCCCCGATCTGGAGGAGCGCGACGCCACGGGGCGGGAGCTCCTCGAGCGCACGCAGCTCGGGCGGACCGCCGTGGTCGCGCACCTCTACTACGACGAGCTCATCGACGAGATCGTCGATCACGCCGCTCGTGTGCCCGGGGAGGTCGACCTGTACGTGACGACCACGGACGAGACGAAGCGGGCCGCCATCCGCGAGGCCGTCGCGCGTCGCGGCTGGGGGGACCGGAGCGACGTCCGCCTCGTCGAGTCGAACCGGGGCCGCGACATCTCGGCGTTCTTCGTCGGCTGCGCGGATGTGCTGCGCGACGAGCGGTACGAGTTCATCGTCAAGATCCACGGCAAGAAGAGCGTCCAGGACGGATGGAATGCCGGGCAGTGGTTCAAGCGCCACCTGCTGGAGAACCTCCTTCCGAGCGAGGGCTACGCTGCGAACCTCTTCGCGCTGTTCCAGAAGCACGGCACGCTCGGAATGGTCTTCCCCCCGGTCATCCACATGGGCTATCCGACGCTCGGACACGCCTGGTTCCTCAACAAGGGCCCCGCCGGGAAGCTGCTCAGGCAGTTGGGCGTCTCGACGCCACTCGACGACTCCACCCCCGTCTCGCCGTACGGCTCGATGTTCATCGCGCGCCGAGAAGCACTGCGGCCCATCGTGGACGCGGGCTTCACCTGGGATGACTTCCCCGGTGAGAGCGGGTACCAGGACGGCACCCTCGCGCATGTGCTCGAGCGCATCGTGAGCTACGCCGCGCACGGTGAGGGCTTCCACACGCGGACCGTCATGAACACCAGGATGGCGGCCATCAGCCACACGTTCCTCGAGTACAAGCTGCAGGAGCTCGCGTCGTTCGTGCCGTACGGTCACGCGATCGAGCAGGTCCCGTATCTTGCTGACGTGCTCGGTGGCGGTCCAGGTGTCGCGCCCTCTCCGCTCGGCGCGTTGAAGCGATACGTGGCTGAGCAGAACCCGGCTTCGGCGCGAGCGCTGCGCCCTGCGTACGCTGTGGCCCGGAAGGTGTACGCGCAGGTGCGCTCGGCGGGCGGTGGACGCCCCTCCTGATGCGGTGCTGGTTGGTGCCGTCCAGAATGCGGGCCAGCTACTATCAATGTCATCATCCGTAGCACCCGTCCTGGGATCTGACCTCGAAAGCACTTATGCCGCTCACGCTTCAACAGGCGTTCGACCCGCGCGCGAACAGCATCGGCTTCCTCCGTTGGTTCCTGGCCTTCGCCGTCATCTTCGCTCACGCTGGTCCCCTGGGGGGCTTCTACGGTGGTCACGACCTCGGGTCCCAGCTCTCCACAGAGCAGTCGCTGGGTGGTGTGGCTGTCGCGGGTTTCTTCTTCTTCTCCGGATTCCTGATCACGAAGAGCCGTCAGGGAAAGTCGACGATCTTCCGCTTCTTCTGGCGCCGCGTCCTGCGCATCTTCCCCGCCTTCTGGCTCGCCCTGCTGACGACGGCGTTCATTCTCGCCCCGATCGCGTGGCACCGGGAGACCGGGAGCATGGCCGGCTTCTGGGACGCATCGACGGAGTCGCCGTTCACGTACTTCATCAACAACATGTGGTTGAACCTCGGTCAGCGCAACATCGCGGAAATGGGTGGAAGCCTGCCGTTCGCGACGCTCGGGGGCTACGACTGGAACGGGTCGGCGTGGACCCTCATGTACGAATTCCGGGCGTACATCATGATCGGCTTCCTCGGCCTGTTCGGGGTCCTGTCGAACCGCATCGTCGGCGGGCTGATCGCCCTGGCCCTCATCCTCGTGAACGCGCTGACCTGGAGCGGGTGGGTCGACATGCTGTCGATCAGCCCGTTCATGACGAACCCCTTCAACGCGATGTTCTTCGCGCCGTTCGCCTTCGGGATGCTCTTCGCCTTCTTCGGCGACAAGATCGTGATCGACGATCGGCTCGCGGTCTTCGCGATCGGAGTCGCGTTCTTCGCCTACAACTACGGCGGGTGGAACATGTGGGGGCAGTACTTCCTCATGTACTTCCTCATGTGGTTCGCGATCCGCACCCCGAAGCTCAACAACTGGGAGAAGCACGGCGACTTCTCGTACGGGATCTACATCTTCGCCTGGCCGCTCATGCAGTTCGGCGCCTACTTCGGCCTGCAGAATGCGGGCTGGCTCGTCTATCACCTCGTCATCGCGATCGGCGCCCACGTCTGCGCGTACATCTCCTGGCACGTCATCGAGAGCCCGGCGATGAGCCTCAAGAACTGGACTCCTCGCTGGCTCACGTGGGTCATGGATCGTTGCAGGCCCCCGCTCGACCGGGTCAAGGCGCGACTCGTGAACGTCGACTACTCGTCGAGCAACTTCGCCAAGCGCGTGCGCGCTGAGCGCGCAGAGCAGATCAGGAGCGAAGCATGACGAGCACGGGGCCCGGGAGTCTGAGGCCGGAGAGCGGCTTCGAGGAGCCGCCGTCGAAGCAGGGGCGCGTCACCTGGGCCCAGCGGTGGCACAGGGTTCGGCTGATTCCCTTCATCCTCCTCCTCGTCTGCGCGTTGATCGCCGTCATCAGCGGACGCATCACCCAGCAGACGCTTGCTGCGGCGGATGCCCTGCCGCCCGAGCAGGGGCCGGGGTCGGCCGCGTTCGCGCTGCCCCAGGAGACCTGCGCGCCCACCCTGGCGAACCCCGTCACGGGGGATCCATGGTCTGCGGAGAACGCGGATGCGAGCGAGGCGGCATTCGAAGAGAACATGGGCGCCCTGCCGGCCGGCGGTCACTCCTATGTCGAGGGCAACGACGATTGGGTGTTCTGGGGAGACGAGCAGGCCAACAACTTCTCCCAGGCTCTCGGGCGCAGCTACCTGGGGCAGGAGGAGGCCGAGGAGTGGGCGAGCTACTTCCGGACCGTGCAGGCTCAGCTGGCCCAGCAGGGAACGGACCTCATCATCCAGGTCGTGCCAGCTGACTGGGCCGTCCTGCCGGAGGAGCTGCCGGGCTGGGCGCAAGAGCTGCGCGGCCCGACGAACCTCGACCACCTGCATGACGCCTACCCCGATCTGCCGATCATGGACACGCGTCAGCCGCTACGGGACGCGGCCGTCGATGGAGACGTCTACGCGAAGCGCAACAGCCACTGGACCCCGTTCGGCGGCGCCGTCGGGTGGGCGACGCTCGCCGACTGCCTCGGCTCCGTGGACGCCAAGTACGAGCCGCTTGCGCCTCTCGACTTCTCCGAGCTCGAGCCAGTGGTCGTCTCGAGCGAATTCGAGGCGTTCGGTCTTCCCTCGCTCGACGTGCCGACGATGATCCCGTCGCTCGAGGCCTCTGCCTCTCCCATGAGCGTGTCGTTCGCCGATGGCTCGACCGAGGAGATGACGACGAATGTGGGGCTCGATATGCTCCTGCTTCCGGCCACCACGGTGACGGAGAGTCCACAGAGCGATCTGAAGGCCCTCGTGCTCAGGGACAGTCAGGGGAGCAACATCGCTGCCGGCTGGCAGGCGGGGTTCGCGAGCACGAAGCAGATCCGCCATTCCTTCGACGACCCGAACGCGAGAGTCGACGTGCTCGGCGAGGCGGCTGAGTTCCAACCCGACGTGGTCATCTACGAGATCACGGAGCGGCACCTGAACTTCGTTCCCGTGCTTCCCGAGTAGGCGGTCCGCTCAGGGCGGGGCGCGGCCCTGTCGTTATCCTTGGTCCCGGACTGCGGCCAGCTAGGCTGGCGCTTCAGCGACAGAAAGAGACGTGAAAATGGGCACTTGCCTGGTCACGGGAGGTGCAGGCTTCATCGGCACGGCGCTCTCGGCGCTCCTGCCGGCGCACTTCGAGCGCGTGATCGCGGTCGACAGCCTCCACCCGCAGGTGCATCCGCACCCGACTCGTCCCGCCGCACTCGACGAACGGGTCGAGTTCGTGCACGGGGATGTCACGGACGCCGCGATGTGGGATGCGCTCCTCGCAGACGCGGCACCCGACGTGGTCATCCACCTCGCCGCCGAGACCGGCACGGGCCAGTCCCTCACCGAGGCGACAAGGCACGCGGCGACGAACGTCGTCGGCACCACGGAGATGCTCGACGCGTTCGTTCGCGCCGACAAGCTCCCCGAGCGAATCGTCCTCACCTCCAGTCGCGCCGTATACGGAGAAGGCGCGTGGAGCGACGCGGCAGGTGAGATCTCCTACCCCGGGCAGCGCAGCGACGCGATGCTCGCCGCCGGTCAGTGGGACTTCCCGGGGCTCACGCCGCTTCCGTTCGTCTCGTCTCGGGTGACGCCGAACCCGACCAGCGTCTATGGGGCGACAAAGCTGGCGCAGGAGCACATCCTGACCTCGTGGTGCCTTGCCATGGGGGTCGCTCCGGTGCTCTTCCGCCTGCAGAACGTCTACGGTCCGGGGCAGTCGCTCATCAACCCGTACACCGGCATCGTCTCGTTCTTCGCGCAGCGCGCGAAGGCGCACGAGGTGATCCCCGTGTATGAGGACGGTGAGATCGTCAGGGACTTCGTGTTCATCGACGACGTGGCGAGCGCGCTCGTGCGTGGCGTCCTCGTGCCCGCCGAGCAGGCGAGCGCCTCGGCTTCGGCGCCGTACGACATCGGGTCGGGGGAGGGCACGTCGATCCTGCGCCTCGCCGAGCTCATCGCAGCGCACTACGGAGCCCCCTCTCCTGTCATCAACGGCAGGTACCGGAACGGGGACGTGCGGCACGCGTCGTGCGAGATCGACTCGGCGAAGGCCGCCCTCGACTGGGCGCCGTCGACCATGGTGGATGCTGGAGTTGTCGAGTTATGTCAGTGGATCGATCAAGAGGTGCAGAAATAGCAGAGACCCAGCTCAGAGAGCGACCGAACCTGGTCGCTCGCTTCGGCGCAAGGTACCCCACTATGGGGCTGCTGCTGAACCTCACCCTGCGCGAGATCCGCTCGCAGTACAACCGGACGGCGCTCGGGCGCATCTGGTCGCTGGTGAACCCGCTCGCGCAGATCGCGATCTTCTCTGTCGTGTTCGGGTTGCTCTTCGTCGCCGAGCCGCACGTCGGGACCAACTCCGGCCTGCAGAACTACGCGCTCTGGGTGGCCTGCGGCATCATCCCGTGGACCTTCATCTCGGGCGGCATCATGGGCGCGATGAGCGCGCTCATGGCCAACATCGGGCTGCTCACCAAGGTCTACTTCCCGCGGCACGTGCTCGTCACCTCGAGCGTGCTCTCGCTCACGACGACGTTCGCGATCGAACTCCTGGTGCTTGCACTGCTGATGGGCATCGCGGGTGGCCCGAAGCTGCTCATCGTCGTGCTCCTGCTCATCCCCATCGTGGCGCTCACGGCCATGTTCGTGCTGGGCATCGGCCTGATGCTGTCCGTCGCGGTCGTCTACTTCCGCGACGTGCAGTACCTCTGGACGATCTTCAACCAGGTGTGGTTCTACGCAAGCGGTGTCGTCTTCCCGGCGTCGCTGGTCCAGCAGGCGCAGGACAAGCTCACGACAGATGGCTGGAACATCTTCGGGCAGCCGGTCCCGCTCATGGCGGTCTTCGAGCTCAACCCGGCCCACCAGTTCCTCGAGGCGTATCGCTCCGTGCTGTACGACTTCGCGGTGCCGTCTGTCGGCACATGGCTGACCATCACCGCATGGGCGGCGATCATGCTGCTCGCGGGCATCTTCGTCTTCCGAGCGAAGCAGAACCGAATCGTGGAGGAGCTCTGATGACCGGACTTCCGGCAGTGCGCGTCGACAACGTCTCGAAGACGTTCCGCGTGCATCACGACCGCAACCAGTCGCTCAAGGCCACCGTGCTGCAGGGCTACCGTTCCAAGTACGAGGACTTCTGGGCTCTGCGCGATGTCTCACTCGAGATTCCCGAAGGCAAGACCTTCGGGCTGCTCGGGAACAACGGCTCAGGCAAGTCGACGCTGCTGAAGTGCATCGCCAAGATCCTCGCGCCGAACCAGGGCAAGATCGAGACGCGCGGCCGTCTCGCTGCGATGCTCGAGGTGGGGTCTGGATTCCACCCGGAGCTCTCCGGACGCGAGAACGTGTATCTGAACGGATCGATCCTCGGCATGAACAAGCAGGAGATCGATCGGAAGTTCGATTCCATCGTCGACTTCTCCGGGGTCGAGCAGTTCATCGATCAGCCGGTGAAGAACTACTCCTCCGGCATGTACGTGCGTCTCGGCTTCGCCGTCTCGATCCACGTCGAGCCGGATGTGCTGCTCGTGGACGAGGTGCTCGCCGTCGGCGACATGCAGTTCCAGGAGAAGTGCATGGAGAAGTTCGCGGAGCTCAAGCGCGAGGGACGCACGGTTGTCGTCGTCTCGCACGGGCTCGAGCAGATGCGCACGTTCTGTGACGAGGCCGCCTGGCTGAGCCATGGCGAGTTGCAGGCGGTCGGGGTCGCGCGCGACATCATCGACGAGTACTCGAACCGCGAGCACGGGGCCGTCGACGTCGAGCAGGGCGGCACTCGCTTCGGGACGGGTGAGGCGCAGATCACGAAGATGGAGATGCTGTCGGACGATCGGGGTGACACTCGGAGCTTCCGCACGGGTGACCGGGCGGTGATCCGCCTGCACTACAAGGCCGAGGAGCGCATCCCCCGGCCAGTGTTCGGAGCTTCCATCGACCACGTCGAGGGCGTCTTCGTCTGGGGCAACCACGGCCTCGACGGCGGCTTCGTGCCTGACTCGATCGGGCCTGGCACCGGGTCGATCGATATCGAGATCCCACGCATCACGATGAGGCCTGGTGCCTTTCAGCTGAGTGCATCCATTCAGGACTACGACTGCGTGCAGACCTTCGACGCGTGGCAGCGTGCGGTCACGTTCAACGTCGGGCCCGGGACCCCGTTCGAATCCGGTGGGCTGATGACGCTCGACTCGAAGTTCGGCGCGCATGTGGTCGACTCCGGCGAGGTCTCCGGACCCCCCGAAACGCTCGCCGCGCATCGTGTGGCGGACGACCGGACGTAGGTCGAAGCCCGGGTGCTCGGACGCGGCCCCGCTTGCTCGGATTCATCCGGGGGAGCGGGGCCGCGTCTCGCTGTTCGGTCCTGTCGGCCTTCGGGGAAGGCCGCCATAGTGCATGTTGCAGAAATTGCCCGGATTTCTTATTCGGCGTGTCGCCGCGGGCGTGGCGACCTCATGCGCGGCGAGTTCCGCGGATTGCCGGGCTTCGCGTCCTGTTTTCCTGGGTCAGGTGTGACATATGTGACTCATGTGAAAGGAGCGACGGCTGTGGTCTTTTGTGGCCCATGTGTGCATACTTGGAAACTGCTGAGCGTGTCGTCTCACTACGACCCGACCGGCTCCTCGGTTTTCGACGCGTAGGGAACTCATGTTTCGCAGAACAATTGCCATTGTGGCCACGGCGGCAGCAGCCGCTGCGGGCCTGCTTGCCTTCCAAGCGGTAGCACCTCAGGAGTTCGGCGCTGAGACGGCGTCCGCCGCTGGGTCGTCGTTCGACCCCGGCAACATCATCAGCGATGAGAACTTCTACGACGGTTCCGCGATGACCGCAGCCGAGGTGCAGCAGTTCCTCGTCTCGAAGAACGGCTCGAGCTCCTCGACCGCCCTGCGCAACTACACGCAGTCGACGCCGTCGATGCCAGCCACCTCCTATTGCAGCGCGTACCCGGGCGCCCCCGGGGGAGAGTCGGCGGCGAACATCATCGCCAAGGTCGGCCAGGCGTGCAACTTCAGCGCCAAGGCCATGCTCGTCCTCCTGGAGAAGGAGCAGAGCCTGGTCTCGATGTCGAGCCCGACGCTGGGGCGCCTCGCGGCTGCCACAGGCTTCGGCTGCCCGGACACGGCGCCGTGCGACGCCAGCTACGGCGGGTTCTTCTACCAGGTCTACAACGCGGCACGACAGTTCCAGTACTACAAGGCCAACCCGTACAGCTTCAACCACATCCCGTTCGCCACGAACAATGTGCTCTACAACCCCAACTTCGCGTGTGGCTCGTCCGCCGTCTACATCTCCAACTACGCGACGGCCGGCCTCTACAACTACACGCCGTACCAGCCGAACCAGGCAGCGCTCTCGAACATGTACGGCGAGGGCGATGGATGCTCCGCGTACGGCAACCGCAACTTCTGGCGCATGTACACCGACTGGTTCGGAGACGCCCAGGGCACCGCGGAGCGGCCATCGCTGATCCAGGCTGAGGGGACGAGCGACGTCTACTTCCTCTCCGACGGAACCCGGTACCACCTGACGGCCGACCGTGTGGCGGGCTTCACCGAGGCGCTCGGCGCAGTCGAGACGATTCCTGCCCAGGAGATGTCCTGGATCCCGTGGGGAACCTGGGTCGGCGAGATCCTCGAGGGCCCAGACGGCCCGGTCTACATCAGTGACGGCAAGTGGTGGAAGCTCCGCGGCTGGGCGACCGCTGCCAGCTACGGCTTCCAGCAGGGCCAGGTTGCCAAGATCACCAAGGAGCAGCTCGAGAAGTTCGAGGGCGGCTGGACGCTCGAGTCGTTCGTGAAGACCGACAACGGCCAGGTGTTCCTCGTGCAGAACCAGACCAAGCGCGAGGTCTCGAGCCTCACAGCGCTGCGCGACTTCGGTCTGTACACCGCCGTGACCAACCTCAAGGACGGCGCGCTCGACTTCCTCCCCACCGGTGAGCCGGTCCTCTCCCGTGGCGCCGTCGTGACGCCGCTTGACGGGTCGCAGACCATGCTCCTCGGCGACGAGGGCCGCGGCTACGCGGTGTCGTCTGAGCTCCGCAAGCTCAGCGAATTCAACGTGACGGGCAAGCTCGGCGACGCCTTCGCGCAGGTGACGAACTCGGGTTCCCTCGACTCGTCGCTCGTCTCGGACGGCAGCAAGTCCTACCTGATCACGGACGCTGGCCTCTTGCAGGTCGCGACGTCGGCCTACGGCGTCGGTCGATTCACGCCGGTCCCAGCGGATGCCCTCTCCGGTCTCAGCAAGCTCGGCTCGACGCCGGGGGCGCACCTGGTCAAGGAAGTCGACGGATCCAAGGTCAACCTGGTCGTCGGCGGCGAGCGTGTCGAGTTCGGCAGCGAGGACGACGCGAAGAAGGAAGCCGCGAGGCGTGGAAGCGACGAGGTCGTCTACACCGTCGCGAACGGGACCCTCTCGGACATCCCGACCGGGAACGGCATCACCAACGGCGCACTGCTCAAGACGCCGAGCAGTGACGACCTCTACGTGCTCGACGGCGCTCACCTGGTCAAGATCGCGAATGCGCAGCTCGCTGAGGCCTATGGCTTCGGTGGCACCGCGCAGGTCATGACGCAGGCGTCGTTCGACGGCATCCCCAAGCGCGACTACACCATCGACAGCGCCCAGTTCGTCTGCAACGATCAGACGCTGCTCGCCGCCGAGGGACAGGCGCATCCCTACCGCAGCGCTGAGCTCCAGGCCGCCTATGGTCTCGAGAGCGAGACCTTGAGCCCGCAGCTGTGCGGTGTCATCCCGATCTCGCAGCAGCCTGCAACCGAGTTCATCACGACGGCCAAGGGTGCCTGGTACGCCATCATCAACGGCGAGAAGCGCCTCATCGGCTGGCCTGAGATCGGCGTGGCCATGGGCATGCCCGAGCGCGGCTCGCTTCAGGTCGTCGACAGCGTCGCGGACTCGTTCCCGACGGGATCGACCCTCCTCGGGGCTCCGGCCGGCTGGCCTCTGCCCGACGACACCGCGACGCCCGAGCCCACGGCGACACCCGAGCCGACCGCAACGCCCGAGCCGACCGAGTCGGCGACGCCGGAGCCCACGGCGACGGTCACGCCTCAGCCGAGCGGGACCGCCACACCTGAGCCGACCGCGACATCGACCTCCGCGCCGACCGAGACGCCGTCAGCGACGGCCACGGCGACGCCGAGCGAGACCGCGACTCCGACGCCCACGGAGACCGCAGAGCCTGCGGTTCCACTCGAGTCCGGTGATGTCATCACCAACAAGGCGGGCACCGGCGTGTGGATCGTCAACGGTGAGAAGCTGCTGCAGCTCGGCTCACGCGATGTCGCAGCTCAGATCGGCCTCGACATCGAGAACGCACAGGTCGTCCCAGCCGCGAACTTCGATGCCTTCACCGGCGCCACAGCTCCGCTGTACACGTCTGCGGTTCTGCTCGGAGACGTTCCCTACATCGGCGTCGACGGACAGCTCGTGCCGTTCGCGAGCCCTGCCGATGCGGAGGCCTTCGGCCTCGTGTTCACACCCCTCGCGCCGGAAGTCGGGGTGAAGCTGAGCGTGGCAACCGACGCTGAGCCCATCGGCTCGGTGGTGCAGGGTCCTGACGACAGCTTCTACCGCGTGATCGACGGCAAGCTCTCGCTCATCGACCCGAGTCTCGCGGAGCCGACGGCTACGCCGTCCGAGACGGCGCCAGCCGAGACCACCCCGGCCGAGGCAACCGAGACCGCGACCACGGACCCGGACGCAACACCGACGGAGACGGCGACGGCTGCCCCGACCGAGTCTGCAGCGCCGACCGAGACGGCTTCGGAGGCGCCGGCCGCTGAGTCGCCCGCTCCGACCGTCGACGAGGCGCCGACCACGGAGGGCACGCCGGAGGCCACACCGCCGACGACGTTCCGCCTCTCGGTCGAGTTGTTCTCGATCATGGGCCTCGGAGCACCAGTCGCCGAGTAGCCCAGGGCGCGCGCGTCCGAGAGCCCGCTCCTCCACCCCAACCGGGTGAGGGGGCGGGCTCTTCGCCTTTCCCCCGAGCGCCGAGTCAGACGAGGACGAGCTGAGGCCTCGGCTAGACTGGCCGTTCTTGTGAAGGGACGAAGATGACGCAAAGCGAACGGGTTCTCGTGACCGGGGCCGGTGGTTACATCGGCAGGCACGTGGTCGACGCACTGGTTGCACGGGGCCAAGAGGTGACCGCCGTTGTCCGTCCAGGGAGCGCCGCCACGATCAACAGCGAGGCTCGAGTCGTCGAGTTCGATCTGCTGGCACCATCCGCAGATTTCTCCGTCCTGCTCGAGCCAGCTCCGACGGCCGTCGTGCACCTTGCCTGGGAAGCGGGATTCGCGCACAACGCCCCGGTCCACATGCAGAAGCTCTCCGACCACTTCAGGTTCCTGGAAGCGGCGACCGAGGCTGGCGTGCAGCGGCTTGCGGTCCTCGGGTCCATGCACGAGATCGGCTTCTACGAGGGCATGGTCTCGGCTGAGACGCCCACGAACCCGCTCTCGCTGTACGGCATCGCGAAGGACGCGCTCCGGAAGTCCTCGACCCTCGCTTTCGGCGACCGGGTGGCCCTGCAGTGGCTGCGTGCGTACTACATCTTCGGAGACGACCGCAACAACAAGTCGATCTTCACGAAGCTTCTCGAAGCCGCCGCAGATGGCAAGAGAGAGTTCCCCTTCACCTCGGGGGCAGCGCGCTTCGACTTCATCCATGTCGCCGAACTCGGGCGCCAGATCGCAGCCGTCGCCTCGCAGGAAGAGGTCACGGGGATCATCAACGTGGGCTCTGGAACGTCCGTGTCGCTTGGCGAGCAGGTCGAGCAGTTCATCCGAGACAATGATCTCGGCATCGCACTGCAGTACGGCGCTTTCCCCGACCGACCGTACGACTCTCGCGAGATCTACGGTGACGCCACGGTGATTCGGGAGCTCATGGCCAAGGACGCTGCCGGAGTCCAGGGCACAGATCAGCGCTGACAGGCTCTCCGGGCCCTGACGGGCTCTCCGGGCTGACGGGGCTCGAACCCGCTGCCCGCACTGACGTGATCCTGCCGCGCGCGGCGGGGACGCGTGCGCTGCGTGCACACGCGCTCCATTCGTCCAGAGCGGAGTGCGCACGTGCCCCGGCACGTCCTCGTGAGTGCGGCCACGCGCACCAGTAGGCTCGGTGCTCGAACGGGCCTGCCGTCGGACGGGTGCGCGCGATAATTGGGGGGTCCGTTGGCTGTAGAGACAGTAGAGGCTGTGAAGCTGAGCAGGGTCGAGCAGGGGCTGAGTCGCCTACCGAGCTGGACCAGGAACGAGCTGCTCTGGACCGCCGTCGTCTTCGTCGTCGTCACCATCACGACCTGGCTTCGCATCGCCCCGGCCGAGCAGCAGGCGCTGTGGGCCGAGGACGGACCGGTCTTCCTGCGGCAGCAGCTCGAGAACGGGACGTTCGCGTCCCTCCTGCAGCCCTACGCCGGCTACCAGCACTTCCTGCCGCGCCTCTTCGCGGCGGGCCTCGTCGAATTCGTGCCGATCGAGCACTTCGACAGGGGCGTCTTCATCCTCTGCGTGCTGTTCGCCGGCTTCGTGGGCGCCGCCACCTTCCGGCTCACGCGCGGGATCCTGCGCTGGCTGCCGGCGAGATTCCTCATGGCGATCGTCCCGGTGATGGTCCCCCTCCTGAGCCGCGAGATCATCGGCGACCTCGCGAACATCCACACCTACTGCCTCTGGCTCGTCGCGTGGATCGCGGTAACCCAGATCAACTCGAGGCGCGAGGGCATCTTCTGGGCCGTCATCGCGCTAACGTGCGCGCTGTCGGAGTTCCAGGCGGTCGTCGTGGTGCCCTTCATGCTGCTGAGGCTCATCTGGAACAGGACGTTCTCCCACGTCATCGTCTCCGTGGGCGCCCTCGTGGGCGCCGGCGCGCAGGTCTTCACCTGGCTGAACTACCCGAGAGGGACAGAGTCTGACGAGGTCGTGGAGATCGCGGACGTCATCATCGGCTGGCTCGCCAACGCGATTCTCCCCATCTGGAACGGGGACGTCGAGGCCAACGCCGTGTACCTCGCAGAGAACGGCACCTGGTTCCTGTGGCTCGGGCTCATCCCCTTCGCGCTCGCAGCGGTCATCGCCCTGGTGTGCGGCAAGAATCCGGAGCGCTTCGCGCTGGTCACGCTCCTGCTGGTCTCCGGCGCGACGTTCGGCGGGTCCCTGATCGTCAACCCGTTCTGGTTCTTCAGGTTCGCGGACATCGAAGGGGAGGTCTGGCTCCTGGTGCTGCTCAACCTCCGCTACGGCGCATCAGCCGGCATGTTCGCGCTTGCGTGCCTTCCCTTCGCAGCCTCGGCGTTCGTCTCGAGAGTGAGTCCGAAGCTGCCCGTCTTCAGTCGCGTCGCAGCCCTCGGGGTCACCCTGCTGTTCTTCGCCTACATCGCCATGCAGTGGCCGGAGGTCGACAACGCTCGCGACGAAGGCGCGGCGTGGACCCCGCAATGGCGCCAGGCGCTCACCGTCTGCGAGGCGAACCCGGCCGCGATCTACCAGTTCGAGACGGCGCCCGAGTTCCGCAAATTCGATATCCGCTGCTCCGACGTTCTGCAGCAGCCAGGCACCTAGGAGCTGCTGGTCACCCTGGCCTGCTGAGCAGGTGTGGTGCTGCGAAGCTTCGGGAAGACGAAGAACGCATCGAAGAGTCGGAAGCGGCGCAGCCAGCAGGCGAGGTAGCTCATCCCGAGCGCGCCGAGCGTGCACGCCCAGAAGGTCGTGTTCGAGTCGACGACGCCGGCCTCACCCATTCGGAAGGTGATCCAGATCTGCGTCGGGTAGTGGACGACGTAGAACACCACGGAGTTGCGGCCGATGTACTGCAGCCACTTGGCGGCGTCAGCGCCGCGCCCCTCGAGAGCACCCGTGACGCGGCGAACCCACATGATGATGCCAGCGATGCCCGCGAGGACGACCGGGATCCACAGCACGGAAAGCCGATCGATCACGGTGCCGTTGTCGGCGCCTGCGACCTCGCCGGTCGGGTTGTCTATGGTGGGGCCGTCGAGCGCGTCGACGAGCTCGCCAGGGCCCCCAGGGGAGACGCCGAGGTGGCTGCCGAGGCCGAAGTAGTAGGCGTGGTCCTGAGCCACGAGCAGCAGGCTGAAGGTCACGGCGATGGCGAGGAGGCCGAGCATCCACGGAATCGTCTCGAATCGCGTGAAGGTGGCCCGCCACGTCGCGACGAAGTGCCCCGCGAAGAAGAACCCGCCGTAGTAGGCGAGGTTCGTCAGGTCCCCGTCGGGGAGCAGCACGCTCAAGCTCCACAGCACGACGGGGACGACCGCGAACAGGGGCCCGCGGACGCGTGCGAGGAGGGGAGCTGCCGCGTAGTAGATCGCAAGGAAGAACAGGAACCAGAGCCAGCTCGTCGCGATCCAGGCGCTCGGATCCATCCACTCTTCCTGCCCGGAGACAAGCCAGTAGATCACGGCCCACACGAGGTACGGCCACACGATGGTCCGCACCTTGCTGACGTAGTAGACGCCTGCCGGCTTCGAGAGCGACCGCCCGAGCAGCATGCCGGAGAGCACGAGCAGCATGCTCATGCGGTACGGGCCGAAGAACGTGTTGAGGTCGGCGACGAACTCAGTGGGCGGCACGAAGATCAGGATCACCGGCAGCGCCGAGGCGTGGAACAGGATCACGAGCAGGATCGCAGACCCCCGCAGGAGGTCCATCCACGTCTTGCGTCCGCGCATGGGTTCCGTCGTGTGGTGAAGAGAAGTCACAGCGTCAGTCAATGCCCTCGAGTCGATTGCGTTCGATGATCGGCAGCGGCCCGGTCTTGGTCGAGATGGTGCGCCTCGGCAGCGCCGGGAGGTCCTGGATGCGCAGCTTCGAGTAGATCGCCAGATAGCAGAGCAGCAGCCAGTTGCCCTCGACGAGCAGCCTCGACTCGGTCAGCGACTGCACGGTGAGCGCCACCATGAGGAGGAACGCGAGCATGGCCGTCGGCGGGAAGTCGCGCGGGCCGCTTGCGTCGGTCTGCGGCCGATCGACGGCGAGCCACCAGGTGCGGATGAGGGTCGAGAGCACGATGCCGACGAAGAAGAACGCTCCGATGAGGCCCGTCTGCATCCAGACGTCGAGGTAGGCGTTATGGGCTTGCAGGAAGTGCACTCCGTCGACGACGAGGAGCCCCTTGAAGGGTTCGACCCATGGTGCCCAGTAGCTGATCCAGCCCATGCCCGTCAGCCAATGCTCGCTGCCGAGGCGTCCGACCTCCGCCCAGATGTCGCCACGTCCCGACATGTCGCTCGAGCGGTTGATGAGGCCGAACAGCTGCGTGTTGAACTGCAGCACGACCCAGCCGATGATGAGCATGATCGCGAAGACGGCGCCGTACATGCCCCACCGCTGCGCGTTGCTCAGCGGTCTCGCCACGAAGACGAGCGCGACGGCGAGCAGCACGACGGCGCAGCCGACGAAGACGGTCGCCGATTTGCACAGCAGGATGGCGATGAGGCCGAGGGCGATCCAGGTGAGGGCGGGCCAGCGCCGCATCTGCTTCGCGTACCACTGCACGGCGACGGCGATGACGCAGAGGAGGGCGGCCATGGCGAGCAGGTTGCGATTGCCGAGGATGCCCTGGATGGCGCTTCCGGCGAAGATGTGGCCCTGGCTCCAGAGGAAGGCGGCCGGGACGGTCTCGGCGGTTGCCCCCGGGATGCCGGTCACGCGTTCGAGCTCGCCGGGGATGAGCAGCGCCAGGGGGAGCACCCCGCCGGGGAAGAAGAGGGCGACGACGACCTCGAAGGCCAGGGAGAGGCCGAGGATCCACCGCATCGCCGCGCTGAACGCCCGCAGGAACTGCGGCTTCGTGAGGGAGACGGCCATGGCAAGTGCCACGATGACGGTCACGAGCTGGATGCCGAAGCCGAGGAGCGACTCGGGGCGGTAGATCGACCAGATGATGGACAGCGCGCACCAGGCGACGAAGGCGATGAGCGCCGAGGGCAAGTGCATGATCTTCGGCAGCGGCTTCTTGCTCGCGAGCAGCCAGATGGAGATTCCGATGATGACGAGGACGATGACCCCGAAGCCGTACCAGGTCACGAGGTTCCGCCAGAAGTCACCCGCGAACGCTGTGAAGAACGTGAAGGTCGCGAACGCGGTGAGGCCGGGGCTGCCCGGGACCTGCGCGAAGAATCGGCGCCAGGGGGCGCGCTCAGTCGCGGCAGATTCAGCGGGGGTTCGGGTGGAGCTCACCGGCCTATTCTCGCGCACTTGCGGACGCCCCGGGTCCTCTGCCCCGCATGCAGCCCCCGATGCGTGCAGGAGGGGTGCTCACACGAAGGCTGCGTGGCCGGTGATCGACCTGCCCACGATGAGGGTGTTCATCTCCCTGGTCCCCTCGTACGAGTAGATGGCTTCAGCATCGGCGAAGAACCGGCCGACCCCGTAGTCGGCGACGATGCCGTTGCCGCCGCACACCTCGCGGGCCAGGGCGACGACCTTGCGCATGTTGCCCGTCGCGACGGCCTTCGCGAGCGCCGAGTGCTCGTCCTTCTGCGCGTCGGCATCGCCGAGCTGCGAGATGCGCACGCAGAGCGTGATGCTGGACGTGATGAGGCCGAGCGCGTCGACGAGTCGCTCTTGGATGAGCTGCCTGGCGGCGATGGGAGCGCCGAACTGGATCCGCTCCTTCGCGTACGCGAGCGCGGCCTCGTAGGCGCCGACCGCGATGCCGGTCGCGAGCCAGGCGACCTCGGCCCGGGTCTGACGCAGCACGGTGGCGGTGTCCTTGAACGAGTTGGCGTGCTCCAGCTTCGCGTCGGCCGGGACCCGGACGCCGTCGAGCGTGATGTCGGCGTTCTGCACGATGCGCAGCGACACCTTGCGCTCGATCTTGGTGGCGGTGAACCCGGGGAGCGAGGTGTCGACGACGAAGCCCTTGACCTGACCGTCTGCGACGTCCTTGGCCCAGATGACGACGATGTCGGCGAACGTCGCGTTCCCGATCCATCGCTTCGCGCCGTTCAGCACCCACTCGTCGCCGACTCGCTCCGCCGTGGTGGTGAGGCCCCTGGCCGAGTCGCTGCCTGAGCCCGGCTCGGTCAGGCCGAAGGCTCCGATGAGCTCGCCGGAGGCGAGTGCCGGAAGCCATCGCTCACGCTGGGCGTCGGAACCGCACAGTCCGATGGCCCCGAGCGCGAGGCCGTTCTGCACGCCAACATAGGTGGCGACGCTGGCGTCGACCCGGGCGAGCTCGAGGGCCGTCCACCCGCGGAAGACGGCGGAGTTCGGGAACGGGCGCGTCTCCTCGAAGGCGAGGCCGACCACGCCGGCCTCAGCGAGACCCTTGACGATCTCGGTGGGGAACGTCGCGGCCTCCCAGTGCTCGTCGATGACGGGTCGCACGTCACGCTCGAGGTACTCGCGAAGCTTGGCGATGAGACCCCTCTCCTCGGCCGAGAGCTCGGCCTCGAGCCCCGTGAAGTCGCCAGGCAGAAGTTGCAGTTCGTTGTCGTCCATGACCGTCCTGTTCCGAGTCGCGCGGGTGGAAGGCGCTCCGCGATCGTCGGACCGGCGGCACCGGCTGCGGCGGCGAAGCGAGCGCTCCGCGAGCCTACGAAGCGTCACCATGCTCACGCCAGCGCCTTGGCGGAATCCGCGAAGTCGGTCGCGATTCGGGGCCGGGCTCTTGTGTCTGCCCTGCAGTTCGCCGCACCGCTCCCACAGAGGCGGTGAGATTCGGTAGCCTTCGCGTGATGTTTCTGCCACTGAAGAATGCCCCCCGTGATTACGCCTGGGGTGCGCCAGGATCGATCTCGCAGCTGCTCGGCACGACCGGCGCCTGCACCCTCGACGACGCCGATTGGGAGGGAGTGCCCCAGGCCGAGCTGTGGTTGGGGGCCCATCCCGGTGCCCCGAGCCGAATCGTCGACCCCGAGCTCGCGGGCGGCGCCGCCACCCTCGACGCCTGGATCGAGCAGGCTCCGGTGGCCGCGCTCGGCCGCTACGCCATGGGGCTGCGCGAGGGTGACGGCCCACGGTTGCCGTACCTCTTGAAAGTGCTCTCTGCCGCGACCCCGCTCTCGCTGCAGGTGCACCCGACGCTCACGGACGCGCGTCTCGGGTTCGAGCGCGAGAACCAGGCCGGCATTCCCCTCAGCGCGCCGGAGCGCAACTACAAGGATCCGCTGCACAAGCCCGAGATGCTCCTCGCACTCAGCGAGACGATGGATGCGCTTGCCGGGTTCCGCGACTTCGCCGAGGTCGCCGCGGTTGTCGGCGACTTCGCGCGCCGCGCGGAGTCGGACGCCGAGCAGCCGCCCGCAGGACGCGCCGCGCTCGCGGACTTCGAGGCTCGGGTCGTGTCGCTCTCCACGGGGGAGGAGCTGCAGTCCCTCGTGACCTGGCTCCTCGAGGGTGGCGACGCCGTCGGCGATCTCGTGGCGGCGGTCTCCGGAGTAGCGCTCGCGGGCGACGAGTCCGGAGACCAGTCCGAGCGCTTCGCTCGGGAGCGGGGCATCATCGCCACGCTGGCGCGCATGTACCCGCGTGACCCCGGCATCGCGCTGGCGCTGCTGCTCAACCACATCACGATCAGGAGGGGAGAGGCGATCTTCCTCCCCGCCGGCAACATGCACGCCTACGTCCGGGGCCTCGGCATCGAGATCATGGCGGCGTCCGACAACGTGCTGCGTGGCGGGCTCACGCCGAAGCACATCGACATCCCGGAGCTGCTCGCGCGGCTCGACTTCGCCCCGGTGCCGCCGCCGTACATCGCCGCGACGCGCATCCAGGAGGGCGTCGAGGAGTACCGGCCCGAGATTCCCGACTTCCGGCTCGTTCGGGTCGTTCCCGGCCCGGATGAAGCGGTGAAGACCATCCACCTCGACGGCCCGACGATGCTCTTGTGCCTCGAGGGGGAGGCCCGTCTCGAGGGAGCGAAGTCCACGGCGAAGATCAGCGCTGGCGAGTCCGTGTTCGTGACGCCCGATGAGCTGCCCGTGCGCGTCATCGGCTCCGTCGACCTCTTCGCGGCCGGGCCGGGGCTCGACCGTCGCGACACGGTGCCGATGCGACACGCCGACTAGCTGAGAATCTTCGTCGCGGGGGTCTGCGAGCCCCCGGGGTGGTCCAGCCCGCCACCTCGCGGGGGATCCTCGGCGACACGCCGCCGCGAATCGCGCGCGGCTTCTCCGAAAAGTCTCAAGACCGGGCTTAGTGTTGAGGGCTTTCGACTTGACGCGGGGTGAATTACAACGATGTAATGATTCCGACGCGCGGGCAGGTGCCCGCAAGTAACGTGGGGAGAACGTGATATGGCAATTCCAGGGAGGAACCCCTCGGTTCCGGAGGACTGGTATGTCGACCCGGTCAACCTCGGCGTCCCAGGAGTTCGAAGGAATGTCGGCGACGACAACCCGCTCGCATGGCAGGCCGACGCGCTGTGCGCGCAGGTCGACCCAGAGGCCTTCTTCCCGGAGAAGGGTGGGTCGACGCGTGACGCGAAGCGGATCTGCGACTCCTGCGAGGTCCGGAGCGACTGCCTCGAGTACGCGCTGTCCAACGACGAGCGCTTCGGCATTTGGGGTGGGCTGAGCGAGCGCGAGCGGCGCAAGCTGCGCAAGCTCGCGTAACCGCCGAGAGCTCGGTCCGCGTGACCGAGCAGGCCACGTTGATGGGCCCCGTGACGACTTCGGTCGTGCGGGGCCCTTCGTGCGTCCGCTGGCGGTGACACCGGGGTGCGCGTGTTCGCGGCTTGCCGCTCGCAATGCGGCATCGCTCGGGGGAGCCGAATACCATTCGTTCAATGCGTCCCGGAGTCACCGCAATCCTTGTCGCGCGAGATGCGTCGCGCTCGCTCGAGCGCACCATCGCCGCGCTCGAGGGATCGTCGCGCATCCCGGACCGCGTCGTGATGGTGAATCTCGCGTCGACGGACTCGACGCTCGAGGTCATGCGCGCGGCCGAACCCGACATCCTGCTGACGCTGGAGACCGAGACGACGTTCGGTGCCGCGCTCGCCGAGGCGGTGGCCGTCCTCGAGGAGCAGGGGCTGCAGTCGGAGGGCGACTGGCTCTGGCTGCTCAGCGCCGACAACGCTCCAGAGCACGACGCGCTCGAGCAGCTCCTCGACACCGCCGAGCGGAACCCCTCGCTCGAGGTGACCGGCCCGAAGCTCGTCCGCAGTGACGACGCCGCGACGCTCGTCGAGTTCGGCCAGTCGATGCTGCAGAACGGCGAGAGCCTGCGACTCCGCGAAGACGAGCTGGACCAGGGGCAGTTCGACCAGGACTCCGACGTCCTCGGCGTCGCGGCCGGCGGCATGCTGGTTCGTCGCGAGCCGTGGCTCGCGCTCGAGGGCTTCGATCCTGGCCTTCCCGCCGTCGATGACGCGCTCGACTTCTGCACGCGGGTGTGGCTTGCCGGCGGCCGCGTGCTGCTGACCCCCTCAGCGCGAGTCGCCTGCGACCCCGAAGCGCCGGGGACGGCCGCGATGAACCCCGGGATGAGCGCCTCGGCGGTGGAAGCTGCCAGAGACACCGCCAGGGTGCACCGCAGTCTGACGAAGACCCCAGCAGCGGCGTTCGGCGTCCTGCGGCTGGTGCTCATCCCGATCGCTCTGCTCAAGGGCATCTGGCACCTCGTGCGGAAGCGTCCGCGCCGTATCCTCGCCGAGCTCCGCTCCGCGTCGCGCGTGACGTTCGGCAAGACCGGGGCCGCCCGCTCAAGGGCGCAGTTCGCGAAGACGCGCACCGAGCCGTGGACCGTCATCGAGCCGCTGCTCGTGAGCGCCGAGGAGAACCAGAAGACGCTCGGTCTGCAGCGCGAGGAGCTGCGTGCCCTCACGCACGAGGAGCGTGAGCGGTACTCGCTCGTCGGCTCCGGAGGACTCTGGGTGCTGCTCGTCTCGACCGTCCTGGGCCTGGGCCTGGGTCTGTCCCTCATCGGCCAGTCGACGCTCTCCGGCGGTGGCCTCCTGCCGCTGGCCGATTCCATCGGCACGCTCTGGGGGCGCACCGGGTACGGGGTCCGAGATGTCGGGGACGGCGCGTTCGGCGTCGCCGATCCCTTCACCTACGTGCTCGCGGTGCTCGGCACCCTCACCTTCTGGCACCCGAGCCTCAGCATCGTGCTGCTGTGGCTGTTCGCGCTCCCGCTCGCCGCGATGGGGGCATGGCTCCTCGTGGCGCGCCTCACCAACCGGGCCGGGCTGCGGGCGTTCGCCGCCTTCGCCTGGATGCTCGCGCCACCGCTCGTCGTCGCGCTCGCGGAAGGGCGCATCGCCGCCGTCATCGCGCACCTCGTGCTCCCATGGCTTATCTTCTCCGCGCTGAGCGCGTCGAGGAACTGGTCGCGCGCGGCTGCGACGGGGCTGCTCGCGGCGATCGCGATCGCGGCCGCCCCGATCCTGGCACTGCCCATCGCCATCGTGTGGCTCGTATGGCTCGTCATCGGCGGGCGGGGCTTCGTCCAGCGCCTGCTGACCGCGGTGCCGACCCTGGTGCTGTTCGCGCCACTCGCCGTCGCGCAGTGGAACCGGGGGCGCCCGCTCGCGCTGTTCGCGGACCCTGGAGTCCCGCTCGCGAGCACTGCTCCTGATGCGTGGCAGATGCTCCTCGGCTTCCCCGGGTCCCTGCTCGAGGACCCGAGCTGGGCTGGCGGGCTGCTCGAGGGTTCCCCTGCGGTCCCCACCGTCGCCGCGGCCCTGGTGGCTCCGCTCTTCCTCCTGGCGCTGCTCGCCCCCGGCAGCCGAAACTGGCGCGCGTCGCTCTTCGGCCTGCAGCTGCTGCTGCTCGGCTTCGTGACCGCGGCGGCGGCGAGCCGCTTCGGCTTCTCGCACGTCGGGGTCGAGAGCATCTCGCTGTGGCCCGGCAGCGCGCAGTCGCTCATGTGGCTGGGTGCCCTGATCTCGGCCGCGGCAACGCTCGGCGCGCTCCGCCCCCGGCTTTCGCAGGTCTTCGCGGGTGTCGCGCTGGTCGGCATCGTGCTCCTGGCTGCTCTTCCCGCGACGGCACTGCTGCGCGGCGACGCGCTGGTCGGTGCCGGCGACGGCCGATCGCTGCCCGCCATCGTGGATGCTCAGGGCCGTGCCTCTGACGAGGTCGGCACCCTCGTGATCGCGCCGCTCGCGAGCGGCGCCGTCGAGGTGCGTCTCGAGCGCGGCACCGGCGACAGCCTGGACTCGCAGTCGACGCTGCGCACCACGAGCGTCGGCTTCTCCGCGGGCGACCAGCGCCTGGCGGAGCTGGCCGTGAACTTCGCCTCGGATTCCTCGTACCGCCCGACCGAGGAGCTGCACGCGCTCGGCATCAGCTACCTGCTCGTCCCGGAGGGCGGGAGCGACGCCGCGACCATGGAGGGGCGCCTCGTCTCCTCCCTCGACGCGAACTTCGGGCTGCGCCCGGCCGGGGCAACGGAGTTCGGCACCCTCTGGCAGGTCGTCGGCCCCACGCTGGAGCCGACCGACCCGAGTGTCTCCGGTCCGCTCGATACCGCGAACACCGGAACCACGCTCGGTCGGTCGATGCTCATCGTGCAGGGTGTGCTCCTTGCCCTGACGCTCCTCGCCGCCCTCCCGACCGGAGGGCTCAGCGCCCGCGCCGCCGATGTGCGCCGCCGGGAGAAGACCAGCGGGCGCCCGTGGTACGACCTCGACGGTGACACGGACGGCGACGAGCGGATGCTGCGGCGCGATGTCACCGCGCTGACGGTCGACGACTTCGACGACGACGATGACGTGCTCGGCACAGGTGCACGGGGAGGCGACCATGACGCTCGATGAGTCGAAGGTGATCGCCGAGGCGCGTGCCGCAGACGACGCAGCCCGCAAGGCGCCCGGAAAGCGGCACGCACGGCGGCCGGTCTGGCGCGCCCTGAGCGTCGGCGCCGCCATCGTCGCGGTCGGGGGCGTCGTCGCGGCCGTGCAGCTCGCGCCGGAGGGCGTCGTCGTCGCCTCCGCGAACTCCGTCCTCGTGAGCCCTGTCGCGAGCGCGCAGGATCGCGTGTGCCCCGGCCCCCTCACGCTGCTCGGGCTCGCGACCGACGACCCGACGCTCCCCGCGACGCTCGGCACCACGAGCATCCGACTCGCGGGCGACGAAGGCGGGCTCGAGGTCGAGCCGGTCGTCGCCTCCACGCCTGCGGCCGACCAGCAGCAGGCGCTCGCGCCCGTGCGCTTCACGGTGCCCGGCCTGACCGAGGACGGGTCGCCGACGGCGTTCGCTGCGGCCCAGACGCTCGAGCTCGCGCAGCCCTCAGCCGGGGGCTTCGCAGCCACGGCCTGCCGGATGCCATCCGCAGAGCAGTGGCTGGTCGGTGGCAGCACGGCGGAGGGCAGCAGCACGCAGCTCGTGATGGTGAACTCCGCAGACCAGGCCGCCGACGTGCGCGTCACGGTCTCGACGGCAGACGGCGTCGTGCAGGCTCCGACGATCCGCGAGATCGTCGTGCCCGCGAGCAGCAGGGAGGTCGTGAGCCTCGAGGGGGTCGCGCCCGATCGAGGCGATCTGGTCGTGCACGTGGAAGCCGTCTCCGGAAGCATCATCTCGACGCTGCACCAGACCCGCACCTCAGGCGCGACGCCGAGCGGCATCGAGATCATCGGGGCCCAGGATGCGCCGAGCACCTCGCTCGCGATCGTCGGCGTCCCCTCGACGAGCACTGCGTCGGAAGCCGAGGGCACGCTGGTGCTCGAGCGCGGCGCGACGCTGCGAGTCCTCGCGCCCGGAGACGAGCAGACGGAGCTCACCGTCGACGTGCGCGACGCGGCCGGCACCGCCCTGGAGCCGATCTCGCTCACCATCGAGGGCGGACGGACCACGGAGATCCCGCTGACGGGGTATCCGATCGGCCAGTACACGCTCGGGATCGAAGCGAGCAACCCCGTCGTCGCCGCCGTGCAGACCACCGCCACCGCCACAGCATCGGACCTGGCCTGGTACCTGCCGGTCCCCGTCCTGAGCGACAGCCAGGTCGTCGCCGTGCCGAACGGCCCGTCTCCCAAGCTGCAGCTCGCCGACGCCGACGGGGTCGAGAAGACCGCGACGCTCATCGCGGAGGACGGCACGGAGACAGCCGTCACGATCCCGGCCAACGGCACCACGTCCATCGACGTCGAGGCCTCGCGCGAGTACCGGCTCGAGGGGCTCGACCGGGTCTCGGTCCAGCTCGCCTACGCGGGCGACGGTCAGCTCGCGGCCATCCCGAGCTACGCGGGAAACCCGCTCGCCGAGGTCATCACCGTCTACCGCTGAGGCAGGCAGGCGGCGGGGAGCTACTCGTCGCCGAAGCGCTCCGGCGCGATGTCCCACGGGTCGGAGCCGAGCAGCTCGGCGACGGCCTGCAGCACGCACCGCTCCACGAGCATCCGGTAGTGGACCGGGTCCTCGCAGTGCAGTCGTGCGAGGCGATCTATCGCGACCCGGTACAGGATGATGCGGTTCGGTGACTCGACGTGCCAACGATCCATGCCATCCGCATGCTGCAGCGTCTTCGGCACGTTCGCGATGTCCACCTGCACATTCGCGAGCCGCTCGGGGTTGGCTGCGCGCAGGTAGTTCATCGCATCGGCCACGTGGTTCTCGAACCGGACCACCCGACCCGTGAGCATCGGCAGGTACGGTCCGGCGACACTCGAGCGGATGCCCCTGCCGTGCCTGCCGCGGGCAAGGCCCCGCTCAGGGCGGGCCTGCCTCCTGGCGTTCTCGGACTTCTTCTCCCGGCGGCGACGTGGCATGCCTGCGAGTTTACGCCCGGCGTAGACTTGCGCCGATGTCCAATCGACCATGCTCACGAGTCGCGTGCACCCGCAAGGCGGAGTACACGCTGACCTTCGACTACGAGGACAAGCTCGCCGTCATCGGCCCGCTTGCGCTCGCCGCCGAACCCCACAGCTACGACCTGTGCGCGCGCCACGCGGAGCGCTCGACGCCACCGCAGGGCTGGAGCATGATGCGTCCGGTAGTTTTGGGTTCATGACTTCTGTGGCAATCGCACCCGCGTCGAGTGACGAGCGGGGTTCTCTCTCTGGTGTCGTGAAGAGCTACGACGTTCGGGGGCTCGTCGGCAGCGAGCTCACCGAGACGCTCGTGACGGCGCTCGGCGCCGGCTTCGTCGACGAATTCGCGCTGTCCGGCCAGACGGTCGTCGTCGGCCACGACATGCGCGACTCCTCTCCGGGCTTCGCGACGGCCTTCGCTCGCGGCGCGACCGCGAGGGGCGCGAACGTCACGCATATCGGGCTCTGCTCGACCGACGAGGACTACTTCGCGTCCGGCCGGTACGACGCGGCCGCCGCGATGTTCACCGCCAGCCACAACCCTGCCGCCTACAACGGCATCAAGCTGTCGCTCGCCGGCGCGAAGGCGCTGAGCTTCGACACGGGCCTCTCCGCGATCCGCGATCGCGCGGCAGCCTTCCTCGATGAGGGCATCGCCGCCGTCGAGCAGCCGGGCGAGGAGCAGCGCATCGACGTGCTCGCCGACTACGCGGCCTACCTGCGCGAACTGGTCGACCTCTCGGGCATCCGCCAGCTCAAGATCGTCGTCGACGCCGGCAACGGGATGGGCGGCCTCACGGTTCCCGCCGTGCTCGGCGAGGCGGCCGGCCTCGGAGCCCTGCCACTCGAGATCATCCCCATGTACTTCGAGCTCGACGGCACGTTCCCGAACCACGAGGCCAACCCGCTCGACCCCAAGAACCTCGTCGACCTGCAGGCGGCCGTCATCGAGCATGGCGCCGATCTCGGCCTCGCCTTCGACGGCGATGCGGACCGCTGCTTCCTCATCGATGAGCTGGGTGAGCCCGTCTCGCCGAGCGCCGTGACCGCCATCGTCGCGCGCCGCGAGATCGCGCGTGTCCGTGCAGCCGGCGAGACCGAGCCGACCATCCTGCACAACCTCATCGTCTCGCGTCACGTTCCGGAGGCAATCAGGCAGGAGGGCGCGAAGGCCGTCCAGACGAAGGTCGGCCACTCGCTCATCAAGGCGCAGATGGCTGCCACGAATGCGGTCTTCGGCGGAGAGCACTCCGCGCACTACTACTTCCGCGACTTCTGGAGTGCCGACAACGGCATGCTCGCGGCGATGCACGTGCTCGCAGCCGTGGGCGGCTCCGACAAGCAGCTCTCGGAGATCGGCGGGCTCGAGAACCCCTACTTCGCCTCCGGTGAGATCAACTCGACGGTCGCCGACGTGCCTGCGGCGCTCGCGCGCATCGTCGACACCTTCGCGAGCACCGCGGAGTTCGAGGAATTCGACGGCCTCACGGTCCGCGGCTCCGACGAGACCGGCTTCTGGTGGTTCAACGTGCGAGCCTCCAACACCGAGCCGCTCCTGCGCCTGAACGCCGAGGCGAAGGACGAGGCGCGCCTGCAGTCGCTGCGCGACCAGGTGCTCGGCCTCATCCGGGCCGAGTAGCAGGCCCGCAGCATCCACCACACCCGTAGCAAGGAAGCAGCAGTCATGGCACCAACGTCAGGTATCGAGCTCTCCACCGAACGTCCGTTCGTCGTCGCAGATCTGGCGCTCGCGCCGGCGGGGCGCCACCAGATCCGTCTGGCAGAGATCGAGATGCCTGGGCTCATGGCGCTGCGGGCCCAGTACGCGGGACAGAACCCGCTCGCCGGCGCACGCATCGCCGGCTCGCTGCACATGACGGTGCAGACCGCGGTGCTCATCGAGACCCTCACCGACCTCGGTGCCGAGGTGCGCTGGGCCAGCTGCAACATCTTCTCCACGCAGGATGAAGCCGCTGCTGCCGTCGCTGTCGGACCCGACGGCACGGTCGAGGAGCCGAAGGGCATCCCCGTGTTCGCCTGGAAGGGCGAGACGCTCGAGGAGTACTGGTGGTGCACCTCGCGCATCTTCGACTGGAGCGCCGAGGGCGCCGTCGGCCCCAACCTCATCCTCGATGACGGCGGCGACGCGACGATGCTCGTGCACCTCGGCCGGGAGGCCGAGATCGCGGGAGCCGTCCGTGACGCGAGCGACGCCGACAGCGTCGAGATGCGGGTTGTCCTCGACACCATCCGTGCCTCGCTCGCCGTCGACGCCGGCCACTTCAGCCGCATCGCGGACGAGGTGCGCGGCGTCACGGAGGAGACGACGACGGGCGTGCACCGCCTGTACGAGCTCGCCGAGCGGGGCGAGCTGCAGTTCACGGCCATCAACGTCAACGACTCGGTGACGAAGTCGAAGTTCGACAACACGTACGGCATCCGCCACTCGCTGCCCGACGGGCTGAACCGCGCGACCGATGTCCTCATCGGCGGCAAGACCGCCTTCGTGGTCGGCTACGGGGATGTCGGCAAGGGTGCGGCCGAAGCCCTTCGCGGCCAGGGCGCTCGGGTCATCGTCAGCGAGGTCGACCCGATCTGCGCGTGGCAGGCCGCGATGGACGGCTTCCAGGTCGCCAAGGTCGAGGACGTCCTCGACCAGGTGGACATCTGGATCACGTGCACGGGCAACAAGAGCGTGCTGACGCTCGAGCACATGCTCGGCATGAAGCACATGGCGATCGTCGGCAACGTCGGACACTTCGACAACGAGATCGACATGGCCGGGCTCGAGGGCCTCGCCGGTGCGACTCGCGTGGAGATCAAGGCGCAGGTGCACGAGTGGCGCCTCCCGAACTCGCGCTCGCTGCTGGTGCTGTCCGAGGGGCGGCTGCTGAACCTCGGCAACGCGACCGGTCACCCCTCCTTCGTCATGAGCAGTTCCTTCACGAACCAGGTGCTGGCGCAGCTCGAGCTCTGGCAGCGCCTCGACGCCTACCCGCTCGGTGTTCACGTGCTGCCGAAGCACCTGGACGAGCAGGTCGCGCGTCTTCACCTGGATGCCCTCGGCGTGAAGCTCACCGAGCTGACCCCCGAGCAGGCCGACTACATCGGCGTCGCCGTCGACGGCCCGTACAAGGTCGACCACTACCGGTACTGAATCTCGCCCGCCGCGCATCGGCAGGCACGCGACAATCCGCAGCCCGACAGGGGAGAACCCTGGCGGGCTGCGGCTGTTCGCGCTGCAGTGCGCCGTCGGGTCCCGACACGGCCCGCCCGGGAACCGAGCTCTGACCCGCGGCTCAGCCTCGGTCCGGGAACGAGTGGGGCATGCCGTTGAGCGTCGGGGCCAGCGCCGTCTCCCGCCGGCCGATGGCGGAGAGCGCGGCGAGCTCTCGATCGCGGCGCAGCACGGCGAGGCCTCGCAGGTAGGTGTCGGCGTCGACGTCGGGGATCGGGTGCACGTGAGGGAGTGTCTCGCGCGCGATCTCGCCGGCGGCTCGGTCCCGGTGCGCGGGCGTGAGGTGCTCAGCCTGGTCGAGGTAGTCCAGGATGCGGCGAGCGGTTCGGTCCGGCAGCCTCCCGGCGTCGGCGATCCCGGCCCAGGCGATGAGCTGCTGGGGCATCGGCCCGAGGTGGCTTCTGAGCTTCGGGGCACGTTCGCGCTGGCAGGTGGTGCCCGCCAGGATGTCGCCGAGCCGCTTGGCCCTGCCGTTGACGAGGCCGGTGATGATGGCGATGCCGCCGAAGGTGCCGTACAGCTCGATGAATCCGAGCAGGGAGCGGATGAGCGCCTGCCGGAACCCTGACGCGCCCCCGTCGTCGCGAACGATGCGCAGCCCGGTGGCGAGCTTCCCCACCGATCGGCCGTGCGAGAGGGTCTCGACGACGCACGGAGCGATGACGAGGCAGACGACGAGAAGCGAGAGGGCGATGGCGCTCATGAGCGCCTCGTCGATGGCGAACGGGAAGTCGTCGCTCGAGAGGACCGTCATGGTCAGGATGAGGAGGCCGACGTATCCGACCATGTAGACCAGCGCATCGAGGGCGGCCGATGCCGCGCGGAGCGCGAACCCCGCTGGCCGGACGTCGAGATGCACGCCTTCGCCGGCGACAAGCTGTTCGTCGCTGACGCTCAGGCGTTCCCGTGGTCTCGTCTGAGTGGCCATGGCAGTATTGAAACAGATGGATCTTGAAGCTCTCACAACCGCCCGTTCGGCGGATTGGCGGCGCCTGGGGGCGCTGGCTCGGCACCGGAATCTGACCGGCGCCGAGATCGACGAGCTCATCACGCGATACCAGGACTCATCGACCGAGCTCTCGGCCCTCCGAACGAGCTACGGCGAGACCCGCGAGGGAGAGTTCCTCTCCGTGCAGCTGTCGCGGGCGCGCGGCAGGTTCACTGGGGCAGGGCGCAACATCCTGCTGGTCCTCGGCACGTTCTTCACTCTTGCCCTGCCCGCTGCGCTCTACCGCGTTCGCTGGTGGACGCTCGGTGCAGCGGTATTCACGTTGCTCGTGGGCGTGCTCAGCTACTGGTGGATCACGGCGAACCCGGAGATCCTCGGATTCCTCGGCTCCGAGGCCGCGCTGGAGCAGTACGCGGAAGAGGACTTCGTCGGCTACTACTCGCAGTTCTCGGAATCCAGCTTCGCGGCGAGGGTCTTCACGAACAACGCTTGGATCGCCGCGCAGTGCATCGCATTCGGCATCACCGGCCTGTGGGTGCCGGTCGTTCTCGTGCAGAATGCGCTCGGGCTCGGCCAGAGCGCCGCGGTGCTCGGCGCGCACGGGCACCTCGATGTGTTCTTCCTCTGGATCGCGCCTCACGGACTGCTTGAACTGACGATGGTGTTCGTCGCGGCGGGCGCTGGGCTTCGCATCTTCTGGGCGTGGGTCGCCCCTGGCGCGAAGACGCGCATGCAGTCTCTGGCTGACGATGGACGTGCGCTCGTCGTCGTGGCGATCGGCACGACGATCTTCCTGTTCATCTCCGGCTTGGTCGAGGGGTTCGTGACGAGGCAGGACTGGCCGTGGCCGGTGAAGATCGGGATCGGGGCTGCCGCGCTTGCGCTCTACCTCGTCTACGCGCTCTGGCTCGGCGGTCGCGCGGTCCGGGCCGGCGAGACAGGCGCACTCGAGAAGTTCGACGGCGGCGCGCGGCGGGTCTACGCAGGGTGACGCCAGTGCCGGTGGCCCGCCAGGCAGCGGGCCGGAGAGGTCGACACGCCCGGGATGTACCCCGAGTTGTGTGCCGCCGGGTCTCTGCGTAATGTAATCACTCGTCAGGCCAACGGAGCGAAACGCGAGAGCGGGTCGCACGGGCCGGACAGTCCGAAAGAAAGATCAGCATCTGCCACTTGTTCTTGCAAGTTGGAGCAACATGATCTACACTCGGAACTCCTGCCTCACCGGGTAGCAAGATCGTCAGCCTCTGGTTCTTCCAGTTGGTTGTGCGGAGGATGAGCTTCATGCTCACGGTCCGTGGTTCTTGTCCGGGGTTTGCAGTGCAAGCGATTGCTCCTTAGAGATGGCCGTGAGGCTTGAAGAGGGAAGCGCTCGATTCTTGAGAACTCAACAGCGTGCACTATGTCAAATGCCAATTTGATCCCGTGCCTCTTCCTTTGGAGGGGGTAAGGATTCCTTTTGGAAACATATTTGGACAATACAAGTCAGTACTGAACTTTCGGGTTTGGTGTTGTTTTGTTTTTTGTCAGTTTCAAACTTGT
>NZ_PSTU01000032.1:0-1422 GCF_002931215.1 Pseudoclavibacter sp. Z016 | reverse complement strand
GCCCCATCCCGCACCCGGTTCCCGCCCCCGCGCCCGCAACCCGCACCCAAAGTTGTGGCTCGGTGCTCCACAACCGCTCGCCAACCACACCACGCCACAACTATGTCGCCGCGAACGCCGCAAACAGCGCGTTCCCGGAACCTTCAGCCCTGCCCGAGACGTTCGGCGCGAAGCCGCTTCGCGTAGTCGGTGAAGGCCTGCAGGCCACCGGCAGGCACGAGGTCAGCGACAGTGAGACGCACGTGCCGCATCCCCACGCTCTCGATCTCCCTGCTGCGCGTGATGTCCAGGCGCCACTGGCGCTGACTCGTGCGATGCCCGTCGCCCTCGTAGTCGTATCCGATGCGAGCTTCGCGATCGACGAGGTCGATTCGGGCCACCTGGCGCGCTCCCGACATGAGCGGGACGTTGATGTCTGGTTCCGGATAACCGGAATCCACCAAGGCGATCCGCGTCGTCGACTCCCAAGGCGACTCGACGCGCTCGCGAATGCGCAGCGTGGCAGACCGCAGCACGGCGGCGCCCGCGCATCCCGACCAGGCATCAGCAATGGCTGCCAGACGATCCCGCGTCGTCAGCGCTTGAGGCCAAGTGCGCCCTGGATAGTTGTCCGCGTCCGAGATGAGGGCGTCGCCGACCTGCACGAGCTCAAGCTCGTCCAAGTGACGGGCGAGGAGACAAAAGGTGAGCTCCGGTGAGGCCACTGGGAGACCCCCGATCCGGCCGAGGCTCCAGAAGCGCGGCGGGACGGACCTCGCTGTCACGCCCTTCGCGCGGGGCGGGTTCCTCCCCTTGGGCACGATGACATGGACCAACGCGTCGGCCAGGAGTCTCAACGGAAGGGGCAGTCCGTAGAGCCGGGCGGCGGAGACACCGCCGAACGCCTGGTTCGGAGACATGACCGGCCAGTAGCTGCGGTCGAGCTCCTGCATGCGGGCGGCCAAGGCAGCGAACTCGTCACTCGCCCCGCGCACTCCGACGGAGGCCTCGGCAGTCTGCGGTTCCGGCATCGGCTGCGGCACGCGCACTCCGCGGAATGGCCGCGCCTCAGCGCTGTTGCGCAGCCGGGACTTCGAGACACCTGCTGCTCGGGCCTCGGCCACGCTGAATGCCGCGAACCGCAGGTCGAACGGCAACTGAATGCGCGGCTCCCGCCTGCCCGCACGGCCTGCACTGCCCGCTCGGCCCGCTGGGCCCGCACCCGAGATTCCATGCCGGTCAGCATCATCCGCGCCGCCACCTTGTCCCATTGCTCGAACGTAGACGCGTTGCGACCGCCACGACGAGCACCGTCGAAAGCTGTGGACAGCTCGGCCAGAGCAAGGTGAAGAACATGGGCATTGTGGCTGAGGCTCACTCCCCCGCCTCCCTCCTCCACCCGGCCCCCACCGCCCCGCCCCGCACCGGCGCAGAGTTGTGGCC